>NZ_JAQGLS010000164.1 GCF_028292805.1 Ramlibacter sp.
AGCGCATCGCACTGGCGCGCGCGCTCGCCGTCGAACCCAAAGTGCTTCTGCTCGACGAGCCTTTCGGAGCGCTCGACGCGAAGGTCCGCAAGGAACTTCGCCGTTGGCTGCGGCGGCTGCACGACGAGCTCAATGTCACCAGCATCTTCGTCACGCACGACCAGGAGGAAGCGCTCGAGGTCGCCGACCGCGTGGTCCTCATGAACGCCGGGCGGGTGGAGCAGGTCGGATCGCCGCAGGAGGTCTGGGACCATCCGGCCAGCCCGTTCGTCTACGGCTTCCTGGGTGACGTGAACCTGTTCCACGGCCGCGCCCATGAAGGCCAGGTGCACCTGGAAGGCCTGCAGCTGGAGTCGCCGGAACATGCAGGCGCCCAGCACGCCAAGGCCGCGGCCTACGTGCGTCCGCACGACATGGAAGTGGAGCGCTACGTGCCCGGCGCCGGAGTGGACGCGCAAGGGCGCCCGCGCGGGATCGTGGTGCGGCTGGAACGCGCGATCGTCGTCGGGCCGATCGCACGGCTGGAACTTGTGCCGATGGACGGGAACAAACCAGCGGACAATGTGGCCGGGCAAGACATCATCGAGGCGCAAATCCCTGCGCAGCAGTTCTCGGAGATGGCTTTGCGCGAGGGGGAAACGCTGGTCGTGACGCCTCGCCGTGCCCGGGTGTTCGTGGAGAGCGCGAGCTGAAGGCCGGACCCACCGGCCCGCGCGCCGGATGGGAAAACAACGATGGTTCTGAACTGGTTCGACGCCGCGCCGCGGCGCCTCCTGGGCCTGGTGGCGGCTGCCTGCGTGGCGATGCTGGCCTTTGGCCTTTACCTGCAGCACGTGGTGGGGCTGGAGCCGTGCCCGATGTGCATCGTGCAGCGCTACGCCCTGATCCTGGTGGCGGTCGTCGCTGGCGCCACCGCCGCCGTGCGCTCGCGCACGGGCCGCATCGTCGGCTCGGCGCTGCTGGCGATCATCGCGGGCCTGGGCGCCTTCGTCGCCGCCCGCCAGAGCTGGTTGCAGTGGAACCCGCCGGAGATCGCCTCCTGCGGGCGCGACCTGTACGGGATGATCGAGACCTTCCCGCTCAAGCGGGCGATCCCGATGATCTTCCGCGGCAGCGGCGACTGCACCAAGATCGACTGGACCTTCCTGGGGCTGTCGATCGCCAACTGGTCGTTTCTGGGGTTCGTGTTTTTCGCCCTGCTGGGGCTGGTGCTGGCGGCGCGGCAACTGCGTCGTCCGCGTTGAAGCCTCACAGCCCCCAGGGATAGGTCTCCGGCGGCTCGCCGGTGTGCCACTGCGGCGGCGGCACCAGCGGCTCCAGCGCGTGCGTGGTGTCGATGTGGATCATGGCGTCGAACTGCAGCGGCAGCCGGGTCTGGAAGTAGTGGCTCTGGCGCTCGGTTCGCGGCTGGTAGATCACCCCGATGGCGCGCTGCAGGCGCCGCTGCGACAGCAGCGCGGCGAGCGCCGCATCATCGGCCAGCGGCAACCAGAAGCGCGGCTGGCCGCTCTGGTGGAACAGGTCTTCGTGGCTGCCCTGCAGGCCGGCGCGCACCCGCTTGCGCTCGCCGGGGCCGTTCCATTCCGATGCCGCCGTGACGGTGCCGTGGTGCGTGCTGAAGCCCACCAGCACCGCGTCCGGGCCCCAGCGGTCGCGCGCCAGCTGGCCGACGTTCCACTCGCCTTGCTCGCCCATCTCGGTGGCGCTGGCGTCGCCCAGGTGCGAGTTGTGCGCCCACACCGCCATTCGCGGCGGGCCGTCGTTGCCGGCCAGGTGCTTTTCCAGCGCCTGCAGCGTCTCCACCATATGGGCGTCGCGCAAATTCCATGACGACACGCGGCCGCGGAGCAGCGTGCGGTAGTACTCCTCGGCATTGCGCACCAGCCGTGCGTTCTGCTGGGCGAAGAACAGGTCGTCGCGGTCCTGGCGGCTGACGGGCAGGGCTTCGGTGGCCCGCAGGTTCAGCTCGCGCAGCTGCTGGATCACCCCGTCCTCGCAGCTGGCCTTCATGCCCAAGCCGGCCGCATAGCCGTAGGCCTGGCCATCCTGTGCATAGTGGTCGAAGCAGGCGTAGCGCGCGCGGGCCCGTTGCGCCGACTCGGGATCCGCTTGGTCCAGGTAGCCGAGCACGGCATCGACGGAGCGAAACAGGCTGTACAGGTCCATGCCGTAGAAGCCGGCCTGGTGCGCCGGCGGCCGGCCGCGGTTGTGCGCGCGCAGCCACTCGACGAAGTCGCGCACCACGGTGTTGCGCCACATCCAGGTGGGAAAGCGCTCGAAGCCCGACAGCGCGGTGGCGGCATCAGGGTCGTCGGACAGCCCGCGCACGTAGCGATTGACGCGCCCGGCGTCGGGCCAGTCCGCCTCGACGACGACGGCCCGAAAGCCGTGCTCGGCGATCAGCTTGCGCGTGAGGTCCGCCCGTTCGGCATAGAACTCGTGGCTGCCGTGCGAGGCTTCCCCCAACAGCGCGATGCGCGAGCGCGCAATGCGAGCCATGAGGGCGGCATCGGCCGCGGCCGCTGCCGGCAACGGGCGCAGGTGCCGGCGCAGCCCCTGCAGCACGGCGTCGTCACGAGCGGATTGGACCGTCATGGGCAGGCTCCTGGGCCAGCCGGGAGGCAGCCAGCAGCTGGCGCACCTCGTCGTCCCCGGTCTGGAAAAATTCGCGGTACCACAGCCCGACGGCGCGCAACGGTGTCGGGCGCGCCGGGCAGACCACCTCGTCGGCATCGGCCTCCAGCGCCATGCAGCTGTCCGGCGCGCCAACCGGCACGGCCACGCAGATCCAGGCGGGCTGCTGCTGCCGCACGGCCAGCACGGCGGCCCGCATGGTCGAGCCGGTGGCCAGCCCGTCGTCGACGATCACCGTCGCCCGGTCGTGCAGGAGCAGCGGCGGCGCGTTGCCTCGGTACAGCCGCTCGCGCCGTTCCAGTTCCTCCTGCTCGCGGCGCGCGATGCGTTCCACCTCCTGCGGCCGCAGGCCAAGCGCCGCCTCGGCATTCATCACGCGCACGCCGCCGATGGCGATCGCGCCAATGGCGTATTCCGGATGGTGCGGGTGGCCCAGCTTGCGCACGATCAGCACGTCCAGCGGCGCGCCCAGCGCCCGCGCCACCTCGTAGGCAACCGGCACCCCGCCGCGCGGCAGGCCCAGCACCAGCAGGCCGGCGCGCCCGACCAGGTGACGCAGCGACTCGGCCAGCAGCTGCCCGGCTTGTCGCCGGTTGGCATAGGGGACCATGCTCACGCCAGGTGCTCGGTGCGCAACAGGTGGCGGCTGAACCAGGCGGCGGCCAGGTCGCCGACGGCCTCGAGCGCGCCCGGCTCCTCGAACATGTGACCGGCGCCGGGCACCACGGCCAGGCGCTTGGGGCACTGCAGCTGTTCCAGTGCCTGTGTGTTCAGCCGCGCCACCTCGGGATCATCACCGCCGACGATCAGCAGCGTCGGCGCCGTCACCGCGGCCAGCACCGCCGGGCCGGCCAGGTCGGGCCGGCCGCCGCGCGACACCACGGCCGAGACGCGGTTGCCCAGCTGCGCCGCGGCGATCAGGGCGGCGGCGCTGCCGGTGCTGGCGCCGAAAAAGCCGAGCGGCATGCCCTTGAGCGCCGGCTGCAGCACGGCCCAGGCCGCGGCGTCCTCCATCCTGCGGGTCAGCTTGGCGATGTCGAAGCGGTGCTCGCGCGTGCGCACGTCCACCTCGTCCTCCTGCGCCGTCAGCAGGTCGAACAGCAGGGTGGCGACGCCGGACTCCTGCAGCCGGCGGGCCACCTGGCGATTGCGCGCACTGTGGCGGCCGCTGCCGCTGCCGTGGGCGAACAGCACCACCCCGATGAACTCGCCGGGCAGTGCCAGGTCGCCGTGCAGCCAGGCGGCGCCGCACGGGATTCGGACCTCTTGCAGGGGAGTGGCGGGCAGGTTGCTGCGCATGGTCGTCTCCTCCACGCTCGGCCGCCGGGAATCGGCCGTGCCGTGGTGGAGACGATAGGCCCGAACGGGCCGGCTGTCACGTCAGCCTTTTGCCTGCGACGCCAGTTTCTTGACGAACACCATGGAGCGGCGGTCCCAGTTGTACTTGCGCTTGCGCGCCTCGGGCAGCCAGTCGGGGTCGACCTGGACGAAGCCGCGCTTGAGGAACCAGTGCATGGTGCGGGTGGTCAGCACGAAGATGCTGTCCATGCCCATGGCCCGGGCGCGCTGCTCCACGCGGCGCAGCACCTTGTCGCCATCGCCCTGGCCCTGGCTTTGCGGCGACACGGTCAGCGCGGCCATTTCGCCGGTCTTCGCTTCTGGGTAAGGGTAGAGCGCGGCGCAGGCGAAGATCACGCCGTCGTGCTCGATGATCGTGTAGTTGGCGATGTCGCGCTCGATCTCGGTGCGGTCGCGCTTGACCAGCGTGCCGTCCTTTTCGAACGGCTCGATCAGCTGGAGGATGCCGCCCACGTCGTCGGCGGTCGCCTCGCGCAGCTCTTCCAGCTTCTCGTCGATCACCATGGTGCCGATGCCGTCGTGCACGTACACCTCGAGCAGCAGCGAGCCGTCGGTGGCGAACGGAATGATGTGGCTGCGTTCCACGCCGGCCTTGCAGGCCTTGACGCAGTGCTGCAGGTAGAACCCCGTGTCGGTCGGTTGCTGGGCCGGCGGCAGGCTGGCCAGCAGCTGTTCGGCGTCGGCCAGCGGCAGCTCGGTGTCGATCGGGTTGTCTTCGCCCTCGGGCTCCAGCGGCTTGGACCGCACGCCCTGCACCTCGGTCAGGAACACCAGCTTGTCGGCCTGCAACGCGACCGCCACGCTGGTCGCGACCTCCTCCATGCCTAGGTTGAAGGCCTCGCCGGTCGGCGAGAAACCGAACGGCGACAGCAGCACCATGGCGCCGAAATCCAGCGTGCGGGTGATGCCGGCGACGTCCACCTTGCGCACCAGGCCGGAGTGCTGGTAATCGACGCCGTCGACGATGCCCACCGGCCGCGCCGTGATGAAGTTGCCGGACATCACACGCACGGTGGAGCCGGCCATCGGCGTGTTGGGCAGGCCCTGGCTGAAGGCTGCCTCGATTTCGTAGCGCAGCTGGCCGGCGGCCTCCTGGGCGCTGTCCAGCGCCACCTCGTCGGTGATGCGGATGCCGTTGGCATAGCGCGCGCCGTGGCCCTTGGCCGCCAGCTGTTCGTTGACCTGGGGGCGGAAGCCGTAGACCAGCACCACCTTGACGCCCATGCTCTGGATCAGGGCCAGGTCCTGCGCGATGTGCGGCAGCTTGCCGGCGGCAATCGCCTCGCCCGTCATGCCGACCACGAAGGTCTTGCCCCGGTGCATGTGGATGTAGGGCGCGACGGACCGGAACCACGGCACGAAGGTGAAATTGAAGATGGCGGACATCGGCGTGGATTCGGGCGGGTCGTCTGTGAGCGCGACAGTTTAAGGGACGCTTCGGCCGCTTTCCGCTATCGTGCACGGATGGATCCTTTGGCGGCGGGCTTCTGGGGCGCATTCTTCGGCACGGCGGCATTGATGCTGGTCGTGTCGCTGATCGCCTACGCCCGCTCGCACAAGCGCGTCGCGTTGATGGCCGGCCTGTCGGCGGCGGTGTCGGCCGCGTTCGTCGTGTCCTACCTCGGCTGGTTGCCGATAGCCGGCCCGGCCGAGGCGCGCGTGCTGGCGCACGTGGCCATGCTGTCCGCCGGCGTGCTGGCGCTGATGCTGCTGGCCATGCTGGGGCTGCTGCGCGGCCGCGCCCTGGCCTCGCGCGCCTTCACCGGCATGCTGGCCCTGGCCTCGCTGGTCATCGCCGTCGGCTGGGCGCTGGCGCCGGCCCAGGCGCTGGCGCTCAGTTCGCTGGTCGCGTTCGGCATCGGCCTGCTGATGCTGGTGATCGCCTTGCGGCGGGCCTTGCGCGGCGACCGGCTGGCCTGGGTGACCGTGTCCGGCGTGTCCCTGATGCTGGTCGCGCTGGGCGGCCTGAGCACCATCGCCCTGGACCGCACGTCGGGCTGGCCGGTGCACGCCGTCAGCGCCATCGCCGGCATGGCCTACCTGGCGGTCATGGCGTCGGCGTTGTGGGGGCGCTACTCCTACCTGCTGGAATTGTCGGAGGTGATGCGGCACGGCCCCAGCTACGACCCGGTCACGCGGATGCGCTCGCACAGCGAAACCGGGCAGATGGTGGGCGACATGTTCTTTCGTCACGAAGGCGGCGAGCGGCCGATCGGCGTGATCGCCATCTGCATCGCCAACCTCTATGCGCTGGAGAACCTGCACGGCCGGGCCGCCTTCAACCATGCACTGTTCATCTATGCCGGCCGGCTGCGGCGCTGCGTGCCGCAGGTGGTGGAGATGGGCCGGCTGGGCGACGACGGCTTCCTGCTGATGGTGCGCAATGCCGGCGAGATGCAGCAACTGGTGCAGCTGGCGCGCACGGTGCGCCAGCGGCTGGCACGGCCGGTGGCGCTGAGCACCAGCCGCGACGTCGCCGGGCTGGAGCGGGCCGGCACCGCCTGGGTGGCGGAGGTCGGCATCGGCGTGCTGGGCACCAGCACCGGGGTGCGGCCGTCGCAGGCGATCTCCACCGCCCGCGCAATGGCCCGCACCGCCTGGAGCTATGGCAGCCGGCTGGCCTTCTTCGACCAGCAGCTGGGTCGTATCGCCGAGCTGCCGCTGGACGACAACACCGGCCACGGCCAGTGGCTGGCCACGGCTTACTGAGGGGCGAGCGCCGGCCGGGAGGCGACGGCGGGGCGCCTTTGCGCTATCGTGTGCCATGGACAAGGTGGCGGTCGGTTTCTGGGGGGCTTTCTACGGCATGGCGACGCTCATGCTCGTGCTCTCGCTCGCCGCCTACCTGCGCCTGCACAAGCGGGTCGCCATTGCGGCCGCCCTGACGTCGCTGTTTTCCGCGGCTTTCAGCATCGTGCACCTGGGCTGGCTGCCGCTGCAGGGCGCGCTGGAAGCGCGGCTGCTGTCCCACGTGGCGGTGGTCACCGCGGTGGTGCTGGCGCTGATGCTGATGTCCACGCTGGGCATGCTGCGGCAGACGGCCGTGGCCAGGCGGGCCATCGCCAGCCTGCTGGGCGCCGGCGCCCTGTTCCTGGTGGCCGGCTGGCTGCTGGAGCCGCGCCATGCCGTCGCCTTGAGCTCGATCGCCGCGTTTTCGATCGGCGCGGTGATGCTGGTGTTCGCGGCCCGGGGCGCCGTGCGCGGCGACCGCGCCGGCTGGTCGGCCGTCGCCGGCATCCTCTTCATGCTGCTGGCGATCGCCGGCCTCGGCTGGATCGCCCTGTACCGGCAGGCGCCGTGGCCGGTCCACGCCGTGACGGCCGTCGCCGGCATCGCCTACCTGGGCGTGATCGCCGGCGTGCTGTGGGGCCGCTACTCCTACTTGCTGGAACTGGCCGAGGTGATGGCCCACGGCCCCAGCTACGACCCCGTCACCCGGATGCGCTCGCACAGCGAAACGGGCCAGATGGTGGGTGACATGTTCTTTCGCCAGGACGGCGGAGAGCGGCGGATCGGCGTGATCGCCATCTGCATCGCCAACCTGTACGCGCTGGAGAACCTGCACGGCCGGGCGGCCTTCAACCACGCCCTGTTCGTCTGCGCCAGCCGGCTGCGCCGCTGCGTGCCGCAGAACGTGGAGATGGGGCGGCTGGGCGAGGACGGCTTCCTGCTGCTGCTGCGCAGTGTGCCCGACCAGGAGCGGGTGGCGCAACTGGCGCGGCTGATCCGTGAGCGGCTGCGCCGGCCAGTGGCCTTGAGCACCAGCCGCGACCCGGCCGGCCTGGAGCACGCCCACACCGCCTGGGTCGCCGAAGCCGGCATCGGCGTGCTGACCACCAGCACCCAGGTGCGGCCGTCGCAGGCCATCTCCACGGCGCGGGCGATGGCGCGTACCGCCTGGAGCTACGGCAGCCGGCTGGCCTGCTACGACGAGGAAGCTGGCCAGATCACCGAAATGCCGCGTGAGGAGCACGGGCAGCTGGCGGTCCAGCCCGCCTGAGCCCCGGGGGACCGATAATCCCGGGCTTTGCCCCGCGACGCCTTGCCTGCTCCCCTGAACATCCACTTCCCGGAATCGCTGCCGGTCTCCGCCCGCCGCGAGGAAATCATGGCCGCCATGGCGGCCAACCAGGTCGTGATCGTCTGCGGCGAAACCGGCTCGGGCAAGACCACCCAGCTGCCCAAGATCGCGCTGGCGATGGGGCGCGGCAAGCTCAATGCCAAACCCGGTGAACGGCCGCGCCTGATCGGCCACACGCAGCCGCGGCGCATCGCCGCATCCAGCGTGGCCAAGCGCATCGCCCAGGAGCTGGACACGCCGCTGGGCGAGGTGGTCGGCTTCAAGGTGCGGTTCCAGGACCGCCTCTCGAAGGACGCCTCGGTCAAGCTGATGACGGACGGCATCCTGCTGGCCGAAACCCAGTCGGACCCGCTGCTCAACGCCTACGACACCATCATCATCGACGAGGCGCACGAGCGCAGCCTCAACATCGACTTTCTGCTCGGCTACCTGCGCCAGCTGCTGCCGCGCCGGCCCGACCTGAAGATCGTGGTGACCTCGGCCACCATCGACGCCGAACGTTTCGCCCAGCACTTCGCGTCGAAAGACGGTCCGGCGCCGGTGATCTACGTGTCGGGCCGCATGTTCCCGGTGGAGCAGCGCTGGCATGCCTTCGAGGAGTCGCGCGAGTTCGACCTGAACGACGCGATCGCCGACGCGGTGGACGAGCTGTGGCGCGGCAACGCGCCCGGCGACATCCTGGTGTTCCTGCCGGGCGAGCGCGAGATCCGCGAAGCCGCCGACCACCTGCGCAAGCACATGGCGCACGACGTGATGACGCGCAACGCCGAAGTGTTGCCGCTGTTCGCGCGGCTGTCGCAAGGCGAGCAAGACCGCATCTTCGACAGCCACAGCGGCCGCCGCATCGTGCTGGCGACCAACGTGGCCGAAACGTCGCTGACGGTGCCCGGCATCCGCTACGTGATCGACACCGGCACGGCCCGCGTCAAGCGCTACAGCTTTCGCAGCAAGGTGGAGCAGCTGATGGTGGAGCCGGTCAGCCAGGCCGCGGCCAACCAGCGCGCCGGCCGCTGCGGGCGGGTCGCCAACGGCATCTGCATCCGGCTGTACGAGCAGAAAGACTTCGACAGCCGGCCGCGCTTTACCGACCCGGAAATCCTGCGCTCGTCGCTGGCCGGCGTGATCCTGCGCATGAAGTCGCTGCACCTGGGCGTGGTGGAAGACTTCCCCTTCCTGGACCGGCCGTCGAGCCGCGCCATCGCCGATGGCTACCAGCTGCTCAACGAGCTGGGCGCGGTGGACGACGACAACGAGCTCACGCCGATGGGGCAGGAGCTGGCCCGGCTGCCGCTGGACCCGCGCGTGGGTCGCATGATCCTGGAGGCGCGCGAGCGCGGCGCCCTGTCCGAGGTGCTGGTGATCGCCTCGGCGCTGTCGCTGCAGGACGTGCGCGACCGGCCGATGGAGATGCAGGCCCAGGCCGACCAGCAGCACGCCAAGTTCGACGACGAAAAAAGCGAGTTCGCGGGCTACCTGCGGCTGTGGCAATGGCTGGACCAAGCGCGCGGCGGCCACGGCACCGATCACAAGCTGTCGAACCGGCAGTACGAGCAGTTGCTGCGGCAGAACTTCATCAACGTGCGGCGGGTGCGCGAGTGGCGCGACGTCCACAGCCAGCTGCTGACGGTGGTCACCGAGCACAAGTGGCAACTGAACGACACGCCGGCCAGCTACGAGCAGCTGCACAAGGCCATGCTGTCCGGCCTGCTGGGCAACATCGGCATGAAGCTGGAGGACGAGGACGTCTACCTGGGTGCGCGCGGCATCAAATTCCACCGCCATCCCGGCGCGCACCTGAAAAAGCGCCCGGGCCGCTGGGTGGTGGTGGCCGAACTGGTGGAGACCACGCGCCTGTTCGGCCGCGGCATTGCCAACATCGAGCCGCTGTGGGTGGAGGAAGTCGCCGGCCACCTGCTCAAAAAGCAGCTGCTGGACCCGCACTGGGAAAAGAAGGCGGCCGAAGTGGTTTCGCTGGAGCGCGCCACGCTGTACGGGCTGGTGATCTACAGCGGCCGGCGGGTGCCGTTCGCCCGCTTCGACATGCAGGGCGCGCGCGAGATCTTCATCCGCGCCGGGCTGGTGGCCGGCGAGTGGGAAACGAAGCTGCCGTTCCTGGCGGCCAACCAGAAGCTGGTCCAGCAGGTCGAGGAGCTGGAACACAAGTCGCGCCGGCAGGACGTGCTGGTGGACGAGGAACTGATCTACGCCTACTACGACCAGCAGCTGCCGCGCGACGTCCACAGCGGCGCCACCTTCGAGCGCTGGTACCGGGAGGCCAGCCGGGAACAGCCCAGCCTGCTGAAGCTCACGCGCGACGAGCTGATGCGGCACGAGGCGGCCGGCATCACCAGCGACGCCTTCCCGCGTGTGATCAAGCTCGGTGGCGTCGACTGCGCGGCGAGCTACCTGCACGAGCCGGGCGACCCCCGCGACGGCCTGACGGTGGCGGTGCCCTTGTTCGTGCTGAACCAGGTGAGCGAGGACCGCGCCGAGTGGCTGGTGCCGGGCATGCTCAAGGACAAGATCCAGGCGCTGCTGAAAAGCCTGCCACAAAAGCCGCGCTCGCGTTTCGTGCCGCTGCCGGAGTCGGCGACGCGGCTGGCCGAGGTGCTGTCGGCGCCGGAACGCTGGACCCACGGCGGGCTGACCGATGCGCTGCTCAAGCAGGTGCGCGACCAGACCAGCCTGGACGTCAAGCGCACCGACTTGAAGCTGGACATGGTGCCGGCGCACCTGTTCATGAACTTACGGGTGGTGGACGAGCACGGCCGCCAGCTCGCCATGGGGCGCAACCTGCCGGCGCTGAAGGCGGAGCTGGGGGCGCAGGCGCGCGGGGCTTTCCAGGCCTTGGCGGGCATGAAGGTTTCCGCTTCACCCTCGCCCGCTGGGGCAGGGCAGGGAGGGGGCGCTGCGGCGGTCGCTGCCGGGGCCAAGGCCGCGAGCTCCCCTTCTGGCCTCCCCCCGAAGGCGGGAGGAGAAAGATACACCGCCTGGACGTTTGGAGAATTGCCCGAGCTGATGGAGATCCGCAAGGGCGACACCAGCCTGGTCGGCTTTCCGGCGCTGATCGACGACAAGGATGCCGTGCGCATCGAAGTCTTCGACGAGCCGGAAGTGGCGGCGGCCAAGCACCGGGCCGGCCTGCGGCGGCTGTTCGCGCTGCAGCTGAAGGACGCGCTCAAGTACCTGGAGAGGAACATTCCTGAACTGCAGAAGATGGCAGTGGCCTACATGACCATCGGCACGATGGAGGAACTGCGCGAGCAGATCATCGAAGTGGCGCTGGACCGCGCGTTCCTGCTCGAGCCGCTCCCCACCGATGCCGTCGCGTTCAAGCAGCGGCTGGACCAAGGGCGCGGGCGCCTGACGCTGATCGCCAACGAGGTGGCGCGGCTGGCCGGCATCATCCTGGTCGACTACGCGGCGGCGGCGCGCAAGATCAAGGACACGCGGATCGTGCCCGAAGCCACGGCGGATGCCACGCAGCAGCTGCAGCGCCTGGTGCCCAAGCGCTTCCTGGCCGCCACGCCGTGGACGCGGCTGCAGCACCTGCCGCGTTATCTCAAGGGCATCGTGCTGCGGCTGGACAAGCTGCGCGCCGATCCGGCGCGCGACAGCGCCCGGCTGGCCGAACTGCGGCCGCAAGAGCACAAGTTCTGGCGGCTGGTGGCGGACCGCAAGGGCGTGGTCGATGAGCGCGCGCAGGATTTCCGCTGGCTGCTGGAGGAGCTGCGGGTGAGCTTCTTCGCGCAGGAGCTGCGCACGCCCCAGCCGGTCAGCATCAAGCGGCTGGAGAAAGTGTGGGGCCAGCTGAACAGCTGAGTTGCAGTGCGGGTTCTCCCCACACGCGAACCGGCGTCTGGGGTAGAAAGCGAACTGATCCAGCACGGAGCCCACATGGACCGACGCAGTTTCATGCAGACCTGCACCGCCGGCGCGGCCGGCGTCTCGCTGGCAGCCAGCTTTCCGGCCCTGGCCGCCGACGCCCGGCCGAAAGAATACGCCAGGGCCTTGCTGGTCAACGAGCGCGGTGACCCTTGGCGGGCCGCGCAGCTGGTGCCGCAGACCAATTACGTCTTCCACTACCCGTTCGAGGCGACGCCTGTGTTCCTGCTGGAGCTGGGGCGTCCGGCGCTGCCGCATGCGCTGAACACGCAGGACAAGGACGGCTACAGCTGGCCGGGAGGCGTCGGCAAGAACCGCAGCATCGTGGCTTTCTCGGCCATCTGCGCCCACCAGCTGGTGTATCCGACGCGCGAGGTCAGCTTCATCAGCTTTCGCAAGACCAGGGCACAAAAGGGCCTGCAGGACGGGCTGATCCACTGCTGCGCCGAACACAGCCAGTACGACCCGGCGCGGGGCGCGCGGGTGCTGTCGGGGCCGGCGCCGCAGCCGCTGTGCGCGGTGCTGCTGCAGCACGACCCCAAGGCCGACACGCTGACGGCGCACGCCACCCTGGGCGGCGAGCTGTTCGACGCCTTCTTTCGCAAGTACGAGATGAAGCTGTCGCTGGAAGTCGGCACGAAGGCCCGCAACGCGGTACGCGGGCAGGCCGTGGTGCGCGAGCTGGACAAGTTCTGCCGCAACTCCATCCAGTGTTGAAACCGGCCTAGAGCTTGGCCAGCCGCTCCAGCGCCAGCTGCAGGGTCTCGTCCTTCTTGGCGAAGCAGAACCGCACCACGCGCTGGTCGGTGCCGTCGCCGTAGAAAGCGGAGATCGGGATCGCCGCCACGCCGTGCTCCTCGGTCAGCCACAGGCAGAACTCGGCTTCCGGCAAATCGCTCACCGCCGAAATGTCCACGCACTGGAAGTAGGTGCCTTCGCTGGGCAGCAGCCTGAAGCGGGTGTGCTCCAACCCGGCGCGGAACTGGTCGCGCTTGCGCTGGTAGAACGCCGGCAGCTGCAGGTACGGCTGCGCCGACTCCATGTACGACGCCAGGCCGTACTGCATCGGCGTGTTGACGGTGAACACGTTGAACTGGTGCACCTTGCGGAACTCGGTCGTCAGCACCGCCGGCGCGGCCACGTATCCGACCTTCCAGCCGGTCACGTGGTAGGTCTTGCCAAAGCTGGAGACGATCATCGAGCGCGCCGCCAGGCCGGCAAAGCGCGCCGCGCTCCAGTGCTGCTGGCCGTCGAACACCATGTGCTCGTAGACCTCGTCGCTGATCACGAAGGCGTCGGTGGGCGCCAGCAGCTCCTGCAGGCGCAGCATCTCCTCGCGCGTCCAGACCGTGCCGCTCGGATTGTGCGGCGAGTTGACCACCACCAGCCGCGTGCGCGGCGACAGCGCCGCTGCGATCTTGTCGAAATCCGGGCGGAAGCTGCCCGGCGTCAGCGGCACGCGCACCACGGTGCCGCCCGACAGCTCGATGGCTGGCACGTAGCTGTCGTAGCAAGGCTCCAGCACGATCGCCTCGTCGCCGGGCCGCACCACCGCCAGCACGGCGGTGATGATGGCCTGCGTCGCGCCGGCGGTGATGGTGATCTCGCTGGCCGCGTCGTACTTGCGGCCGTACAGCGCCTCGATCTTCGCCGCGATCGCCGCGCGCAGCACCGGCACGCCGGTCATCGGCGGGTACTGGTTGTGGCCGCTGGCCATGGCCTGCGTCACCCCCTCCAGCAGCTTGCCGTCGGGGTTGAAGTCCGGGAAACCCTGGCCCAGGTTCACCGCGCCTTTTTCGGCGGCCAGCGTCGACATGACGGTGAAGATGGTGGTGCCCACTGAGGGCAGCTTGGTCTGCAGCGGCGGCGTGCGGTCGGTCTGGTTCATCAGCAGTCTCGTTGACGGGTATTTGCCAGGGACGCGGCGGCCCGGCTTTGCCGGGTCGCTGCTGTCGCCCCCTGGAGGGAAGGCGGCCGCAGGCCGTTTCGGGGGGGCGTCATAGATCGTAATCGTTGCCGTGGCCGGCCATGGCCTTGGCGATCAGGTTGCGGTCCAGGCGGTCGGCCAGCAGCTCGGCGAAGCGGAACACGAAGTTGCGCAGGTAGGCGCCGCGCTTGAACGCCACGCGCGCCAGGTTCTGCCCGAACAGCGTGCCCAGGGGGCGCACCGCCAGGTCGGTGTTGGTGCCATCTTCGCGCACCGCCATCTCCGCGACGATGCCGATGCCAAGCCCCAGCCGCACGTAGGTCTTGATCACGTCCGAGTCGATCGCTTCCAGCGCGATGCGCGGTTCCAGCTTGCGCTGGGCGAAGGCAGCGTCGATGCGGGTGCGGCCGGTGAACGACGGGTGGTAGGTCACCAGCGGCTCGGCGGCCAGGTCTTCCAGCGTGATCCTGTCCTTCCGGGCCAGCGGATGCGCCTGCGGCAGCACCAGCATGTGCTGCCACTCGTAGCAGGGCAGGGTGACCAGCTCCTGGTAGTCCGACAGCGACTCGGTGGCGATGCCGATCTCGGCGACCTCGTCGATCACCATCCGCGCCACCTGGGCGGGCGAGCCCTGGTGCAGGCTGACGTTGACCTTGGGGTATTCCGTGCGCAGCTTGGCCACCGGCACCGGCAGCACGTAGCGCGCCTGGGTGTGGGTGGTGGCGATGGACAGGGTTCCGCTGTCTTCGGCGCTGAACTGCTCGCCAATGCGCTTCAAGTTGCCCACCTCGCGCATGATCAGCTCGATGCTGCGCAGCACGTGCTGGCCCGGTTCCGTCACGCGTTTGAGTCGCTTGCCGTGGCGGGCGAAGATCTCGATCCCCAGCTCGTCCTCCAGCTCGATGATCGCCTTGGAGACGCCGGGCTGCGAGGTGTGCAGCGACTTGGCTGCTTCGGTGAGGTTCAGGTTGCGCCGCACCGCTTCCTGGACGAAGCGAAACTGATGCAGGTTCATAGCGAATTCGACCTAAGAAAGGAATTCATTATGCAACCTATCGTTATTCCAGGGCGATCCTTGCGATCAATTCCAGCACCCGGTGGTCCTCGCCAATGGCTGGCTGCAACACGAAAGTGACGGCGGGATGACTTGCCCGCAGCTGCGCAGCCAGCAACGGCAAGTCTTCCCGGGCATGCCGCCCGACGCCGAGGAACATCGGCAGGATGCTGACCTGCGTGGCGCCGGCCGCCACCAGCTCACCCACGGCGGCCGCCAAGTCCGGCTGCTCCAGTTCCAGGAAGGCGCAACGCACCGACGTACCCGGCGCCAGCGCGCGCGCCCGGGTGGCGACGGTCTCCATCGGCAGCCGCCACAGCGGGTCGCGCGAACCATGGCCAAACAGGACGATGGCGCGGCCGGCCGTCATCTTCGCAACACCAGCCAGCCGAAGGCCCCCAGTGACAGCGCCGTGTAGATCAGCCCCGGCGCACCCGCCGCCAGCCATGGCTGCCAGTTCTGCAGGTTGCCGATGTAGCCGAACACGTTGTTCAGCAGAAAGAAGCTGATGCCGATCAGCACCCCGCCGAACACGTAGCCGGTGATGCCGCCCGAGCGGAAGTGCAGGTAGGCGAAAGGCAGCGCCAGCACCACCATCACCATGCAGCTGAGGGGATAGAACACCTTGCGCCAGAACTCGATCTCGTAGCGCTGGGAAGTCTGCGCATTGGCTTCGAGGTGGCTGATGTACTGGAACAGCGCCAGCGTGCTCATGCGGTCCGGCTTGAGCAGGGCCACCGACACCATCTCGGGCGTGATCTCGGTGGGCCAGCGCATTTGCGGCAGCTTCAGCCGCTCGACCCGCGCCGGCTGGGTGCCGTGCAGGTTGAACTCGGAGCGCTCGGCGTCTTGCAGCAGCCAGGCGCCGTCGTCGGCGAAGCGGGCCTTGGCCGCCTGCGTCACCGACACCAGCATGCCTTTCGAATCGGCCTCGAAGATGCGCACCGCCTGCATGCCGCCGTCCGGGGTAAGGGCGCCGACGTTGACATTGAAGGAAGAGTGGCGCTGGCGCTCCTTGAGCCACGCGCCGGTGCTGCCCAGGGTGATCCCGCCGTTCTGGCGGGCCTTGAGCAACTGCGCCGCGCGGTCGGCCGCCGGCGCCAGGTAGTCGCCGGCAGCGAAGGTCAGCACGGTGAACATCGCGCCCAGCAGCAGCAGCGAGCGCAGCGCCCGCCAGGGGCCCAGGCCGCTGGTGCGCAGGATGGTGTATTCGGAGCTCTGGGCCAGACGGGCCATCACGAAGATAGTGCCGATCAGCACCGCGATCGGCAGCAGTTCGTACAAGTGGTTGGGCAGCCGCAGCGCCACGTAGGCCAGGGCGTGGGTCAGCTGCCAGCTGCCGCCGCCCAGGTTGGGCAGTTCGTCGACGAAGTCGAAGAAAAAGAACAGCGCCAGGAAGCCGACGCAGACGAACAGGACGGCAAAGCAGACTTCGGCGTAGATCAGCCGGCGCAGCGTTTTCAAGCGCGACGCTCCCGCAGGCGGCGCAACACCGGTGCCAGCGCCCAGTTGTTGTGCTGCTTGGCTAGCCAGAGCACGGCGATCGCCGCGGTGCCGCCGTGCAGCAGCAGGAAGAAGGCGCCAAAGCCCGCGCGCCCGGTGCTGATCCAGCTTTGCCCCAGGTTCAGCAGGTTGAAGTACACGACGAAGGCGAACAGCGCGAAGATCAGGTTGCCGCTGCGTCCTACCCGCGGATTGGCGCTCGACACGGTGATCGCCAGCACCACGAAGTTGAAGGCGGCCACCGCCAGGCCCAGCCGCCAGGCCAGCTCGGCCTGGTTGGCGGCGCCAGGCTGGCGCACCAGTTCCAGCGTCGTGCGGGTCTTGACCGGGCTCTCGTCGATGGCCGCCAGGCTGCCCCCATTGACGCGGCTGCCATGCTGCTCGAACTCGCTGATGCGCATGCCTTCGCCACGCAGCGAGTTCTCCATGCGCTGGCCGTTGGACAGCAGCAGGAACTGCTGCTCGCCGATGGTCTCGATGCGGCCGCTGCTGGCCGACGTGACCGTCTCCTTGTCGTTCTCGATGGTGGAGATGAAGATGTTGCGGCCCGACTTGTTGTCCGGCGTGTCCTTGTCCAGGAAGAACACGCGGCGGCCGTTGGCCGATTCCTGGAACTGCCCCGGGGCCACGCGTTCAAGGTCGCCGCGGCGGCCGTAGCGGTCCTTCAGGTCCTGCGTCTGCTGGTTGGCCCAGGGCCAGATCACCAGCGCCAGCAGGCCCACCACCAGCAGCACCGGCCAGGCGAACATCAGCAGCGGGCGCAGCAGCGCCGACAGGCCGCGGCCGGCGCCGAACCAGATCACCATCTCGCTGTCGCGGTACATGCGCGACAAGGTGCCCACGATCGCGATGAACAGCGACAGCGTGAGGATGGGAGGCAGGTAACCCAGCACCGTGTAGCCCATCACCATCATGACTTCCTGCGGGTTGACGCTGCCGCGGCTGGCCTGGCTCAAGGTGCGGATCAGCGTCATGGTCATGACGATGGTGACCAGCACCACCAGGGTGGCGCCGAAACTGCGGGCGAGCTCCTTGCGGATGGACGAATGGAATAACATCGGCGGCGAGGCGCGGCGGGCGCGCGAACAACAGGAGATTATGGACTTCGAACTCAAGACCCTGGATGCGGCCGGCGCGGCAACCGAGAAGTGCGACGTGCTGGTGGTCCTGGTGACCGAGGGCTTTCGCCCCGGCAAGGATGCGGTCTCGCAGCTGGTGGCCGCGGCGCTCGCCGCCGGCCATCTCGAAGCCAAGCCCGGCAAACTGCTGCAGGCCTATCGGACCGAAGGCGTCACCGCGCCGCGCGTGATCCTCGCCGGCGCCGGCGACGGCTCGGGCAAGAAGGTCCAGGCCGCCATCCATGCGGCCGCTGGCGCCGTGCGCTCCAGCGGCGCCAAGCGGATGGCGATCCTGCTGCC
Source organism: Ramlibacter sp. (assembly GCF_028292805.1). Taxonomy (GTDB): domain Bacteria; phylum Pseudomonadota; class Gammaproteobacteria; order Burkholderiales; family Burkholderiaceae_C; genus Ramlibacter. Next base: position 17,862 of record NZ_JAQGLS010000164.1, read on the forward strand.
CGCCGGCAGCGGCGACGATGCGGTGCGCGCCGCCGTCTGCGGCATGGCCGAGAGCAGCTACGTCTACATCGCCACCAAGTCCAAGCCGGAGGGCCGCGAGCTCAAGCGCGTGGTGGTGGGCGTGGCCCAGGCCGGCGTCCACAAGGCGGCGTTCGGGCGTGCCAAGGCGGCGGCGGTGGGCATCGAGTTCGCCCGCGAACTGGGCAACCTGCCGCCCAACTACGCCACGCCCACCCGGCTGGGCGAAGAGGCGCAGAAGCTGGCCAAGGCGCACGGCTTTCGCTGCGAGGTGATGGGGCCCAAGGAAGTCGCCAAGATCGGCATGGGCTCGTTCATGAGCGTCGCCAAGGGCTCGGCCGAGCCGCTGCGCTTCATCGTGCTGCGCTACGAAGGCGCTGGCAAGTCGGACGCGCCGACCGTGCTGGTGGGCAAAGGCATCACCTTCGACACCGGCGGCGTGTCGATCAAGCCGTCGGCCGAGATGGACGAAATGAAGTTCGACATGGGCGGCGCGGCCAGCGTTCTGGGCACCTTCCGGGCCCTGGCCGAACTCAAGCCGAAGATGAACATCGTCGGGCTGATCCCCAGCTGCGAAAACACCCTGGACGGCGCGGCCTACAAGCCGGGGGACGTCCTGACCAGCCTGAGCGGGCAGACCATCGAGGTGCTCAACACCGACGCCGAAGGCCGGCTGATCCTGTGCGACGCCCTGACTTATGCCGAGCGCTTCAAGCCGCGCGTCGTGATCGACATCGCAACCCTGACCGGCGCCTGCGTGGTGGCGCTGGGCGGCGTGCGCAGCGGTCTGTTCGCCACTGACGACGAACTGGCCGGCCAGCTGATCGCCGCCGGCGAAGCCGCGCTGGACCCGTGCTGGCGCCTGCCGCTGGACGACGAATACGCCGAAGGCCTGAAGACCAACTTCGCCGACGTCGCCAACGTGGCCGGCCGCGCCGGCGGCGCGGTGGTGGCGGCCAAGTTTCTGCAGCGCTTCACCCAAGCCTACCCGTGGGCCCACCTGGACATCGCCGGCACGGCCTGGAAGGGTGGCGCGGCCAAGAGCTCCACCGGCCGGCCGGTGGGCCTGCTGCTGGAATACATCTGGGCGCAGGGCGCGCCGGCCGAGCGCAAGGCCCCCGCTGCCGGCAAGTCCCGGGCGCGCGCCGCCGCCGTATGACGGAGGTGACCTTCCACTTCAACGTCGCGGATCCGGTCGAGTACGCCGGGCGGCTGGCGCGCAAGGCGGCCGGCAGCGGCGTCAAGGTGGTGGTCACCGGCGACCCCGGCGCGCTCGAGCGCCTCGATGCCGAACTCTGGACCGCCTCGGCAACCGAGTTCTTTCCCCATTGCCACGCGGCCAGCGCGCCGCCCCATGTGTTGCAAGCGTCGCCGGTGCTGCTGTCGCCCAGCGCCCGCGGCACACCGCACCACCAGGTGCTGGTCAACCTGGGCGGCGCGGTTCCGGAGGGCTTCGAGAAGTTCGAACGCCTGAACGAGGTGGTGAGCCAGCAGGAAGACGACAGACAGCAGGCGAGGGCGCGCTGGAAGCACTACGCCACGCGCGGCTACGCCATCCGCCGCTACGACGCCGTCACCCGGGAGATGGGTTGATGGCCAGCCGCACGCCGCCCCGCTTCGTGCCCACCCTCACCGAAGTGGTGCAGGGGGCTCCGGCTTCGAGCGCCGCGCTGCCCACCGTGTCGCACGAGCAGATCGCGCAGCGCGTGCTGCAGCGTGTCGACCTCGCGCTGGACGGCCGGGTGCGCGAAGCCATCGCCACCGTGGTGCTGGAGCAGACCAATGCCCTGGGACCGCTGCTGCGCGAGCGGCTCGAGGCGGTGGTGCGCGAGGTGGTCGCCGCCGCCGTCGCTGAGGAACTGCAGGCGCGTCAACGCGCCGGCCCCGGCTCCCGCTGACCCGTTGCGGTGCTGCCCGCGCGGTTTTGGTGCGCTCTTGCAGCCAGTGCACCCACGCGTGTACGCACCTATGGCCAGTGCGTGAAAAATACGCTAACTTCCGCGACGTCGAGCAAGATTTATTCATCATTGATGGAGGTGCTATGCGGAGAGGCTTGGTTCTGGGCGGAATTGCTACTGCCGTCGTTTTGTCACTCGCCGGATGCGGCAAGAAAGAGGAAGCCGCCCCCGCGCCGGCTCCTGCGCCGGCGGCCACCGCGCCGGCTCCCGCGGCAGCGCCAGCGCCTGCTGCCGGCGGCGACGACGTGGTCAAGATCGGCCACGTTGCTCCGCTGTCCGGCGCCCAGGCGCACTATGGCAAGGACAACGAAAACGGCGTGCGCATGGCCATCGAGGAGTTGAACGCCCAGGGCGTCACCATCGGCGGCAAGAAGGTCACCTTCGCCATCCAGGCCGAAGACGACGCCGCCGATCCCAAGCAAGGCACTGCCGCCGCGCAGAAGCTGTGCGACGCCAAGGTCGCGGGCGTGGTCGGCCACCTGAACTCGGGCACCACGATCCCCGCGTCCAAGGTCTACAACGACTGCGGCATTCCCCACGTCACCGGCGCGGCCACCAACCCCGGCCTGACCAAGCCCGGCTACAAGACCACCTTCCGCATCATTGCCAACGACAACGCCCTGGGCGCTGCGCTGGCCCTGTATGCCGCCGACACCCTCAAGCTCAAGAAGGTCGCCATCATTGATGACCGCACGGCCTACGGTCAGGGCGTGGCGGACGTGTTCAAAGCGACCGCCAAGTCCAAGGGCATGACGGTGGTGGACGAGCAGTTCACCAATGACAAGGCCACCGACTTCATGGCCATCCTGACGGCCATCAAGGCGAAGGCTCCGGACGCCGTGTTCTACGGCGGCATGGACCCGCAAGCCGGCCCGATGCTGCGCCAGATGGAGCAGCTGGGCATGGCCAACGTCAAGTACTTCGGTGGCGACGGCATCTGCACTTCCGAGATCATCAAGCTGGCCGCCGGCGCCAAGACGCTGGACAACGTGATCTGCGCCGAAGGCGGCGCCTCGCTGGGCAAGATGCCTGGCGGCACGGCCTGGAAGGCCAAGTACGACCAGAAGTACCCGAACCAGTTCCAGGTGTACAGCCCGTACACCTATGACGCCACGTTCGTGCTGGTCGACGCGATGAAGCGCGCCGACTCCATCGACCCCAAGGTCTACATCCCGAAGCTGGCCGAGTCCAACTACAAGGGCATCACGGCCAGCATCGCGTTCGAGCCCAACGGCGAACTCAAGAATGCAGCCACCACCTTGTACACCTACAGGGGCGGCAAGAAGACTCCGATCGAATGAGATTTGGCTGGGGGGTGACACCCACGCTTTGAAAAACCGCCGCCCGGGCGGTTTTTTTTGGTCGCCGTCCTTGGTCCGGGACGCGTTGCCGGCTCGAGCAGCCCGGATCCGTGGCGTACAACCGCAGGGGCGCCGCGGCGCGACGCCGCATCCAGGCCTCGGACCGCAGGTTCAGCTGCCCGGGCCGGCGACTGCTCCTCGTTGGTGGGGTAACCATCCGTAGCCGGCGTGCTGCGGAAAACCGTCGCGCAGCGCCCTCTCGGCGCTGTAGGTGCCGGGCAACTTTTTCTGTCGGTCAATTCCTACGCCCCGCTACAGGACTGGCTTTCCGGCCGATTCCGAGTCCCTGTCGTGTTGTCGGCTTTCAGTGAACCCGGTACCCTCCCTGCTCTGTTGGTCGAGCCAACAGTTGCTTACCAACGGGGGAAGTCATGGAAGTATTGGCGAAACTGCCGGCAGCCGAGCAGCGCGACGGGGATCTCAAGCTGGTGTTGAAGGCCCTGAGCGCCTTTCGCCGCGGCGAACAGGGCGTGACCCTGCCGACCGAATGGGAAGGCTTGTACGGAAAGATAGCGTCCGAATTCAACGAGCTGTCAGCCCAGACCGGCCGCACCAGCCAGCGGCTCAAGACGGCGGCCACCGCCACACAAAACGGCAGCACCAGGGCCAGCCGGCGCATCGCCGACGACAAGCTCACCGGTTTCTGGCAGGACAACGTCGGCCACGTCAACAGCATGCTGGAAGAGGTGGAGCTGTCCGCCGACCGCACCCGCATCCTGCTGACCAATCTGACGGAGCTGAAGAAGGGCAACGCCAAGGCCGAGCTGCCGCACGACTGGACCGGCCTGTTCGGCAAGGTTGCCGACGCCTTCAACGACGTGGTGGCCGAAAACGTCCGCATCTCCCAGGAGCTGTCGCGCCTGTCGCGCGTGGTCGGCAAGGAAGGCAAGCTCAAGGAGCGCGCCGCCATGCCCAGCGCCAGCGGCTTCTGGCGCGATTCCGCCGAGTCGATCAACTCGCTGATTTCCGACCTGGTCCACCCCACGTCCGAGGTGGCGCGGGTGATCGGCGCCGTGGCCCAGGGCGACCTGTCCAAGTCGATGGCCCTGGAAGCCGACGGCCGCGCCCTGGAAGGCGAGTTCCTGCGCACCGCCATGACCATCAACAAGATGGTGCAGCAGCTGGGCACCTTCTCGGCCGAAGTGACCCGGGTGGCACGCGAAGTGGGCACCGAAGGCAAGCTGGGCGGCCAGGCGGAAGTGCAGGGCGTGGCCGGTACCTGGAAGGATCTGACCGATTCGGTGAACTCCATGGCCGGCAACCTGACGGCCCAGGTCCGCAACATCGCGGACGTGACGACAGCCGTGGCGAACGGCGACCTGTCGAAAAAGATCACGGTCGGCGTGAAGGGCGAGATCTTGCAATTGAAGGACACCATCAACGTGATGGTGGATCAGCTGAGCTCGTTC
>NZ_JAQGLS010000165.1 GCF_028292805.1 Ramlibacter sp.
GGAAGAAGACCCGTCCGATCAGGCTCAGAACGGGGTTGCCCAGGTAGCGGTGCAGGAACGGCATGGCGCCGGGTGCGATTCCGCCCTTGAAACGGTTGCCCATGACCAGGTCGGCGCCGGCGCGCAGGCGGGCGAGGAACGGGTCCAGGCTGGAAAAATCGTAACTCTCGTCGCTGTCGCCCACGACGACGAAGCGGCCGTTGGCGGACCGGATGCCGGCTGCAAGGGCGGCGCCATAGCCACGTTCGGGCACTTGGACGACGCGCGCGCCGGCTTCGCGGGCGAGCGATTGCGACCCATCGGTCGATCCGTTGTCGGCGACCACCACCTCACCGGTGATGCCGGAACAGGTCAGGAACGCCTTCGCTTGCGCGACGCACCGTGCGACGGTGCGGGCCTCGTTGAGGCAGGGCATGAGGATGGTGAGTTCCATGGGGAGGATGAAAAAGGAGCGGCCGAGGCCGCTCCTTTAGACAGATCCTGGAGAAATCCGGCTCTGTGTAGTGAGCTTACGCTCAGCCGCCGCGGCAGGAGCCCGGCAGGTACTTCGACGGGATCGTCGTGCCCGTGCCACCGCAGATCCACTTGCCGATGGCCGTGCCGATGGTCGGGGCGGTGCCGCCGGTCGCCGCTTGCGGGATCAGGGTCAGCTCCTTGCCGTCGACGTCGGAGCCAATGCCGGTGTTGGCCGTCACGGTGATCACGCCGGTGTCGCCCTTGGTGGCGACCTTGGTCACGTAACGGCTCACCGTCGACGTGGTGTTCTCGCAGCCGAAGCCGTTGTCCGAAGCCAGCGACGTGGCGGACTGGAAGTACTCCGTGATCGAGGTGCGGCAGCCGGATGCGGCCAGGATCAGTTCAGAGACCTTGGCACGCTTGGTGTAGTCCTGGTAAGCGGGCAGCGCGACGGCGGCCAGAATGCCGATGATCGCGACCACGATCATCAGTTCGATCAGGGTGAAACCCTTTTGCAGTTGACGCTTCATGAAAAACTCCGGTTGTTGATGAGAAGAAGCAACCAGGTAGTGCAAGTGCTGTGCCAAGGCGTTTCGTGAACTTATCGGCACTTGCGGGGCGAAAACGGAGCCTGGCCTGACAGGCGTGTCGGACGTTCTGACAAACCTGTCAGACGCCTACTTGATGCAGACCGAGCGGACCTGCTTCAGGTCGGTCAGGCCCATCATGATCTTTTCCATGCCGTCCATCTTCAGCGTGCGCATTCCGCTGCCGACGGCCGACACGAAGATGTCGGCGACGCGGGCGCGCTCCTGGATCAGCTTCTTGACGTCTTCGTCGGCGATCAGCAGCTCGTGCAGGCCGACCCGACCCTTGTAGCCCGTCTTGTTGCAGCTGTCGCAGCCGGCCGCGCGGTAGAACTTCAGCCGGCCCTCGCCGCCGCCATACAGTTCGATCCAGCTTTCGAGAAGCTTTTGCTCCTCGCCGCGGCGGTCGACCTTCCAGACGGCGGTGTGCTGCAAGTCCTGCGCGTACTCGGCCAGGAAGGTGCGGATTTCGGCCTGGTCGGGAAAATAGCTTTCCTTGCAGTCGCACAGGCGCTTGGCCAGTCGCTGCGCCAGCATGCCGAGCAGCGCATCGGCGAAGTTGAACGGGTCCATGCCCATGTCCAGCAGGCGCGTGATGGACTCGGGCGCCGAGTTGGTGTGCAGCGTCGAGAACACCAAGTGCCCGGTGAGCGAGGCTTCCACGCCCATCGCCACGGTTTCCTTGTCGCGTGACTCGCCGACCATGATGATGTCCGGGTCGGCGCGCAGGAAGGCTCGCATCACCAGCGCGAAATCGATGCCGGCCTTCTTGTTCACCTGCACCTGGCGCAAGCCCTTCTGGGTGATTTCCACCGGGTCTTCGGCCGTCCAGATCTTGGTGTCGGGCGTGTTCAGGAACTTGAGCACCGAGTGCAGCGTCGTCGTCTTGCCGGAGCCGGTGGGGCCACAGACGTAGAACAGGCCGTAGGGCTTGCTGACCGTCTTTTCCAGGTTCACCCGGTTGTGCGGCGTCAGCCCCAGCTTCTCCAGCGGGATCGGCTCGCCGGCCGCCAGGATCCGCATCACCACGTCCTCGACGCCGCCGGCCGACGGGATGGTGGCCACCCGCAGCTCGATGTCCAGGGGGCCGTACTTCTTGAACTTGATCTTGCCGTCCTGCGGCTTGCGCTTTTCGGAGATGTCCAGGTCGCACATGATCTTCAGCCGGGTGACCATCGCCTGGCGAAAGTGCGAGGGCACCTCGATGTAGGGGATCAGCGAGCCGTCGATGCGAAACCGGATCCCGGTCTTGGCCTTGCCTGGCAATGGCTCGATGTGGATGTCCGAGGCGCGCTGGTTGTAGGCGTCGACGATGATGCGGTTGACGAACTTGACCAGCTCGTTGTCGGCGGCGGCCGATTCGAGCGAGCCTTCCTCGGCCTCGTCGTCCATCGGGCCGCTCAGGTCGGCCAGCATGTCCTCGACCGAGTCGCCCGCGTCGATCGCGCCCCACAGCTGCGCCACCGTCTCCTCGAAGTCGGCCTGCGTCGTCACGCGCCAGGCGAACTTGCTGGTGCGCGGGAAGATCTGCGGCAGGATGCGCGAGTTGCGCACCGCCTCCGGGTCGACGCACATCACCACCAGACCGTCCGGGGACTCCTCCAGCGGCACCCAGCCCTGCTCGGTGATGAAATCGCGCTTGAGCGCGCCCACCAGCGCCTCCAGGCGGATGCGGCCGCTGTTGAACGGCTCGTACGGCACGCCGAAGAACTTCGACAGCGACGGGCCGATCTGCGCTGCCCGGATCGAATAGTCCGCCATCAGCACGCGCTCGACCGGCTGCGCCGCTTCGCGCGCCTTCTTCACCGCCCGCACCAGCTCGTCCGGCGTCATCACGCCGTCCGCCACCAGGCCGTCGTACTTGGTCGCCTTGCGGCGGGCGCCGTCCTCGGCCCGCTGCATGCGCTGGCGGATCGCCGTGGCCAGCGTCTTGCACAGCTGGGTGGCGCCTTCGAGCTCGAGGTCGCCGAACGGCTGGTCGCTCTTGTTGTTGATGACCTGCAGCACGCCGTGCAGCACCTCGCCGTCGAGGATGGGCAGCACCAGCATCTGCTTGGTGCGGTAACCCGAGCGCTTGTCGACTTCCTGCAGGAAGGTCAGGGCCCGGTGGATCCGCTTGAGGGCCTCGTCGTCGTAGACGTCGGCGATGTTGACCAGCTGCCGTGCCATCGCGACGTAGCCCGCGATCGACTGCGGGCTGATCGGCAGCTTCAGGTCGCGGCTGGTGTTCAGGCCGGTCTTGACCTTGGAGATGATGGCGCTGCGGTCTTCGTTGATCGCGTACAGCGTCAGGCGGTCGGCGTTGAACAGCTTGCAGATGTCCTGGCTGGACTCAAGCATGATCTCCGCGATGTCTTCGGTGGCGTGGATCCTGGTGGTGACGGCCTGCAGCTGGCGGTAGAACAGCGCCTCGAACAAGACGCCGCGCTTGTCCGGCGGCAGCTGCTGCGAATTGAGGAATTCCTCCTCGGTATCGCGTTTCAGAACTGCGCTCACAGCTCGAATTCCTGTCCCGCGCGCAGCCAGCGGATGTCATGCGTCACGTTGAGGCCGAAGGGTTGCGTCTGGTCGAACTTCTGGATCTCCGCCATGATCAGTTCGGTTTCGGCCGGCTTGGTGTGCGTGATGTAGATCGGGAACAGCCTGCCCTTGTCGATGCAATCGAGCTCCTCGGCCAGCGCCAGCGGCGACAGGTGCAGGCTGCGGTGGGCCAGGTCCTGCTCGCGGTTGCTGAAGGCCGTCTCGATCACCAGCGCGGCGACGTCCATCTGGTTCAGGCGGCGCCAGAACGCCGGGTTGCGTTCGGTGTCGCCAGTGAACACCCAGGCGCCGTCGGCGCCGCTGACGGCATAGCCGCAGGCCGGCACCGTGTGCACGGCCGGCAGCACCTCGATGGTCTTGCCGTTCAACTCCAGCAGCTGGCCCACCTGGATTTCGTGGAAGCTGATGAACGGCGAATGCGGCGACGGGATCCGGCTGAAGTCGGGCCAGATCACGTTGTTGAAGATGTGCGCCTGCAGCGCCGCGATGGTCCCGGGCAGGGCCGAGATGCGGATCGGCGCGGTCAGTTGCGAGGCGACGGCGTCGATCATCAGGGGCAGCGCCGCGATGTGGTCGAGGTGGGAGTGCGTCAGCAGCACGTGCCGGATGCGGCGCATCTCGTCGAGCGTGAGGTCCCCCACGCCGGTGCCGGCGTCGACCAGCACGTCATCGCCCACCAGGAAGGACGTGGTCCTGCAGTCCTTGGCGATCGCGCCGGAACAACCCAGCACACGCACCTTCATGGGATCAGCCTCGACCGAGCCGCCGCAAGGAGGCTGAAGCCCCCCCGGGAGGCAGCGAACGCGTGTGAGCGTGGGGGCTCATTTCAGCCTTTTGGTTTATTTCGTCTCGAAGTTGGTCGCGCCGTCCCAGGTGGGGTCGAATGGCAGCAATCTCATCGAGGCTACACGTTCGGCGTACAGCTCGTAAAGGTATTTTTTGGCGTTCAGGCGTTGCAGGTTGAGCATGTACAGATCGCACTGTTCCCACTCCTGGTTCCGGTAAGCCTTCAGGAAAGCCGCCCAGGTGCGCAACTGGTCGCCCAGGGCCTTGTCCATGCCTTCGGCCGGCGCCAGCGGAGTGAAGATGCCCACCGCCTGCTCCTTGCCCTTGACCCGCACCCGGTCCAGTTCCTGCCAGACGAATTCCGGCGCCGCCTTGCGGGCCGTCTCGCTGGCCACGATTTCCACACCGTACGCCTTGGACAGCCCCTCGAGCCGGGAGCCGAGGTTGACCGCGTCGCCGATCACCGTGTAGCTGCGGCGAATGTCCGAGCCCATGTCGCCCACGCACATGGTGCCGGTGTTCAGCCCGATGCCGACCCCGATCTCCGGCAGCCCCTTGGCGCGGTGCTCCTCGTTGATCTGCCGCATCGCCTCGGACATCTGCATCGCGCACTTGGTGGCCAGCGCCGCGTGCCCGGGGGTCTCCACCGGCGCTCCCCAGAAGGCCATGACACAGTCGCCCATGTACTTGTCGATGGTGCCGCGGTTGGAGCGGATCAGGCCCGTCAGCCGGCTGAACACCGAGTTGAGCAGCTCCTGCAGCTGCGTCGGCTCCATTCGCTCGGACATCTTGGTAAAGCCGCGCATGTCGCAGAACATCACTGTCAGCTCCTTGCTGGCCGCCTTCATGCTGTAGCTGTCGGGGTCCTTGACCATCTCGTCGACCAGCTCCGGCGGCACGTAGGTGCCGAACAGGTTGGCCAGATCGCGCTTGTGGCGGCTCTCCACGAAGTAGCCGTAACTCATGTTCAGGGCGAAGGCCAGGCCCGCCATCGCCAGCGCCGAGGCCAGCGGCAGCACCAGCCCCTGCCCCAGGAACAGGTAGAAGTTCAGCGCCACCACCAGGGCCACGACGCCGGCGCTGACCAGCACGGCGACGCTGGCGGACAGCAGCGGCAACGAGAACGCCAGCGCCAGGCCGGCCGCCAGCAGCAGCGCCACTTCGTAGCCGATCGCGTAGTCCGGCTTGACCAACACCTTGCCGTCCAGCAGCGCGGAGATCACGTTGGCGTGCGTCTCCACCCCGGGATAGGTTTCGCCCACCGGCGTCACCCGCAGATCGAGCAGGCCGGGCGCGGTGGTGCCCACCAGCACGATCTTGTCCTTCAGGCTGCCGGCGGGCAGCCGCTTGGCCAGCACGTCGGTCGCCGAGACGTAGCGAAACGAGCCGCCGCCGGCGCCGCCCGGGCCGCGGTACGGCACCAGCGCCGCCACCCGGTCGTCGACCGGGATGGAGAGCGATTTGCCGCCCAGGCGCAGGTCGATGCTTTCCAGCCCGGTGTAGCCACGCCCGGAGATCCCTTCCCTGGGAAAGCCCGGATGGACCGTCGGCATGCCCATCATCGCCCGGTACATGGCCAGCGACAGGGCCTCGTAGAAGGCGCCCTTGTACTCGGCCACCAGCGGGATCGAGCGCACCTTGCCGTCGCCGTCGGTGATCGAGTTGAAGTAGCCCGCCAGCGGCGCCGCGCCGGCGATCTGCCCGATGTTGGAGCCGAAGCCGTTCCAGCTGGTGAAGGCGATGCGGCGCCCTTGCAGGCTCTCGCGCGTCATCACCGGCGCCGGCAGCACGCCGTTGGTGCGGCCTTCGCGATCGCTGGTGAAGTAGTAGCCCAGGACGACCGGACGCTGTTGCAGCGCCCGGGCAAAGGTGGCGTCGTAGTCCAGGCTGGCCTGCAGCCGCGCGAGGCGCTCGCCGAAGCCGGGCGCGTCCTTGAGTTCGCCCTGCGCCAGCTGCCGCAGGCGCTTGAGGCCCGAGCTTTCGTCGGGCTCGGCGAACACCACGTCGAAGCCGAGCAGCGCCACCTGCTGGCGGTCGAACAGTTCGTCCACCAGCTGCGCCAGCCGGTTGCGGGCCCAGGGCCAGCGGCCGACCTCGGACAGGCTCTTTTCGTCGATGTCGACGATCACCACGCGCTCGTCCAGCGTCCTGGGCATGGTCGCCCGCAGTCGGCCGTCGTAGATGATGTCGTCGAGCCGCTGCAGCACGCCGATGGGCAGCACGTTGATCGCGTGCAGCAACGCGAACACCAGCGGCACCAGGGTGATCGCGATGCGTGACCAGTGTCTGGAAAGCAAGTTCAGCTTGGCAAACTCGTGGCGAGCGGCGCCGCGCCGCGGCGGTCAGTCGACCTGGAGGAACTGCATCTGGGTGCCGGCCAGCTCCAGCATGTCCCCGTCCTTGAGGATCACCGGTTCGGGGCCGATGGCGGCACCGTTCAGCGTGGGCTTGTTGGAGCCTTCGACATGGGCGACCACGAAGCCGTGCGAGCGCCTGGTGATGGCGGCGACCGCCACCCCCGGCTTGCCGATGGTGGTGACCACCTTGACCAGCGGCACCTCGCGGCCGGCCGCGGCCCCGGACAGCACCTTGATGCTGGCATGGTGGGCGGCGTCGGCGCCCACCATCACGGTGGCCGACGGCATGCCGGCCGCGGCGACAATGCCAGGCACCGGGGCGGCCGGTTTCGGCATCGGCGGCACCATTCCCGCCTTCATGATCATGGTCTTTTCGAACGTGGCGCCCGGCACCTCGTTGATGAACTTGATCTTGTATTTGCCGATCTCGACCGTGTCGTTGTTCTGCAACAGCTGCTTCTTCACGGCCTTGCCGTTGACGTAAGTGCCGTTGGTGCTGTTCAGGTCTTCGAGGTAGACCTCGTTGCCGGTCAGCTGCAGCACCGCGTGCTCGCCGCTCACCGCGAGGTTGTCGATGACGATGTCGTTGTACGGCCGGCGCCCCAGCGTCGTGCGGTCCTTCGTCAGCTGAACTTCCTTGATGACGACACCGTCGATCGAAACGATCATTTTCGGCATGGTCGACTCCTGTTGTGAATGCAAGACCGCTTGACCCGTAGCCCGGGAACTATTGACCCAGCCAGCGCGAGATCAATCCGCGCTTCCTGGTGCCGCTGTTGGCCAGGGCCAGCAGCACCGAGATGTTGTCCCGGCCTCCATTGGCGTTGGCGCCGTCCACCAGCTGCACCGCTTTCTCCTCCAGCGTGCCGGGTGCCGCCAGGATGCGCGCGATCGCGCCATCGTCGAGCATATCCGACAGGCCATCCGAACACATGAGATACAGATCGCCGGGCTCCACGCGGTGCTCGTTGACCTCCAGCAGGACGGCGTCCTCGACCCCCAGCGCCCGTGTCACCAGGTTTTTGTTGGTCGAGGTGGCCGCCTGCTCCGGCGTGATCAGCCCGGCGTCCATCTGCTCTTGCAGCAGCGAATGGTCCTTGGTGATCTGGTCGAGCGCGCCGGCGCGCAGGCGATAGCAGCGGGAGTCGCCGATGTGCCCCAGCATCAGCCGGCCGTCCTGGAACACGCCCACCACCAAGGTGGTGCCCATGCCGCTGTACTGCGGGTTGGAATTGGCGGCGTTGAAGATCGAGCGGTTGGCGTTGTCGACGCAGATCTCCATCGCCCGGCGCACTTCGCGGCCGTTGGCGTGCCGGCCGGCCTGCGCCAGCCAGCGCCCGAGTTCCGACTTGATGAAGGTCGTGGCCATGCCGCTGGCGATCTCGCCGGCGTTGTAGCCACCCATGCCGTCCGCCAGAATGCCCAGGCGGGTCGGCTCGTCGAAGGTGACGGAATCCTCGTTGTTTTCGCGGGCAAGTCCGGGATCGGTGCGGAGGCAAAACTCGTAGTTCATAGTTCGCGGGTCAAGGCTCCTGGCCGGTCTTGCCGCCGCCGGCCGGGGGCGTATCCGCCGGCTTGTGCATCACAGACGTCTGGTCGAACTGCGCTGGCGCCGCCGGCGCCGGTCCTTCGTTCTGGGCCGCATCATAGCCGGGCAGGACGATGCCGGGCACAGTTGCGGCGATTCGGGCACCCACAGGTTGCGCGGATGCGAAGGCGATCGTGCGGAACGCCACGGTCCGATCGTTGGCCGCCCGGGCGCCAGCGGGGGCGGTCGACCGGGGCGCGGCGGCGGCCGGGGCGGCGTCGCCCGAAAGGCCCGCCAGCACGGCCCGCAGGTCCTGCGCGAAGGCGTCGCCATCCTGGTAGCGCTCTTGCGGCTTCTTGGCCAGGCCCTTGGCCAGCAGCTCGGCCAGCCGATCGGGCAGGTCGCGCCGGACCAGGCGCGGGTCGGGCGCCTCGCCGTTGGCGATCTTGTACATCAGCTCGGCCATCGAGTCACCGCGGAACGGCAGCACGCCGGTCAGCAGCTGGAACAGCATCACGGCCAGCGAGTACAGGTCGGAGCGGCCGTCCACCTTCTTGCCGGCGATCTGCTCGGGCGACATGAAGCTGGGCGTGCCCAGCACCAGCCCGGTCCTGGTTTTGCTGGAGTCGGTGATGCGGGCGATGCCGAAGTCGGTGACCTTGACGGTGTCCGAATCGAACTCGTACATGATGTTGGCCGGCTTGATGTCGCGGTGCACCACGCTCTGCCGGTGCGCGTAGGCCAGCGCTTCGGCCACCCGCGCCACGATGCTGAGCACCTTGGGCACCGGCAGCAGGTTGCCGTCCTTGCAGAAGTCGACCAGATCGCGGCCCTTGAGGAACTCCATGGCGATGTAGGCCAGGTCGTGCTCCTCGCCGGCATCGAAGATTGTCACGATGTTCTGGTGCTGCAGGCGGCCGGCGGTCTCGGCCTCGCGGAAGAACCGCTCGCGCGCGTCGTTCAGCTCCTCACCTTCGAACTCCTGCGACAGCGCCATCGTCTTGATCGCCACCACCCGGCCGATCTTTGGGTCCTTGCCAAGGTAGACCACGCCCATGGCGCCCTTGCCCAGTTCCTTGTCGACCTGGTAGCGGCCCAGCATCGGCTTTTCGACTCCGCCGCCGTCCAGCAGCATGGTGCCGCCTGGATGGCTGCCGCCGCCACCCAGGATCACGGTCTCGGACAGGTTCCTGGCCCGATTGAGCTTGGTTTCCAGGTCCTTGTACTTGCGGTTGTCGGCCGCCATGTGCTCGTAGACCGCCTGCGCCTTGTTGAACTGGCGCTTGCGCTCGAAGTCCATCGCCAGGTTGTACAGGTTGGCCATCACCTCGTCGTTGACCGGCACCCGGCGGAAGCGATCGAACGCCATGTCCAGCTGGCCTTGCCCTTGCAGCGCCAGACCCATCATGCGGTTGGTCTCGGCCGACTCCTCGTCCGACTTGAGCTTGCCTGCTTCCGTGACCAGGAAGCGCTTGGTTGTCAGCGCCAGGTGCCCGATCAGCAGCAGCGTGGCCGGGAACACCGTCTGCAGCCAGGTGGAGGCACCCACCAGCAGGCCGAACTCGATGCCCAGCAACGCCACGAACAGCGCCGCCGTGACGGTGCCCGCTATGCCGGCCGACAGCCGCGGCAGGACCGCGATGATGTAGCTGGCCACCAGCAGGAACACCGCCGCCATCGCCAGCACGCCCCAGGACGGCTGCACGATGAAATGCTCGCCCAGGATGCTGGAGGTGATGTGGGCCATCATTTCCACCGGCGCCAGCGCCGCGTAACCGGGCGCCGGAAAGCTGTTGCCGACGCCGGCGGCCGTCGGGCCGATCAGCACGATCTTGTCGGTGTACTTGGTCGCCGGGATCCTGCCGGACAGCACGTCGTAGAAGGAATCGACGGCGAAGGCCGGCTTGCCGCCCTGGCCCTTGTAGAACTGCGGCAACATCCGGGCCGCCTCGTCGGTGCGCACCCGCAGCTTGCCGACCTGCACCGACTCGCCCAGGTTCAGCTTGATGTCCGCGACGCCGAGGTTCAGGCTGTGGGCGGCGGCCAGCAGCGCCATCGAGGGCAGCGCCTTGCCGTAGTAGTTGACCAGCATCGGCTCGACCCGCACCGCGCCGTCGACGTCGTTGAGCTGGTTCAGGTGGCCGATGCCGGCGGCCGCATCGCCGATCAGGTCGATCGGCTGCTGGGTGCTCAGGGCGGCCATGGAGAACGCGTGGTGTTCGTCCAGCGCACCCTTCAGGGCGGCGGCGGACAGCGGCTTGTCGGCCTTGCCTTGCGGCTCGCCCAGCACGAACAGCGAGGGTGTCAGCACGTTGCCGGCCCGGGCCATGCTGGCCGCCAGCTTGCCATCGGTGTCGAGGGCCTGCTCGGCTTCGGTGATGAGCTTGCCGACCTTGGCGGCCGGCTGGGTTGCCTCGGCCGGCAAGGCCTGCTTGATCTTGCGGATGTAGCCCAGCCCGCGGTCGGCCTGCGGCTCGAAGAAGAAGGCGGTGTGGACGACGGTCCTGGCCTTGGCGGCGGCCAGCTTGTCGATCAGCTCGGCGTGGACGTCACGCGGCCACGGCCAGCGCCCGATGTTGGCGATGCTCTGGTCGTCGATCGCGATGATGGCGATCCGGTCGGACGGCTGGCGGCTGTTGCTGGTGCTGGCGAAGTCGTAATAACGCCGCTCCAGGGTTCCGACGAAATCGGTCGCCTGGTTCAGGATGATCACGGCCAGGACCACGAGCACACCCACGAACCAGTCGGTGCGCCAGAACTTCCCGCGCCTTGCAGATGCCGAAGAGACCACTTTCCCGCCTTTGCCGGACCGTTGCGGCCCCCCGCTGTCGAAATTGACAGTCACGCATGCCCGCGCCGCCTGGGTCAGGGGCGCGGGCCACTTGCGTTGACGGTAGCAGAGGCCCTCGCCACGGACAAGCTACTTTGCCCCGGACCTTCTACTTTTTGTTGCAAATCCGCGAGACAGGCTCAGGGCGCGGCGGTCGGCACCTGTTTGCGAGGCAGCAGCTTGCCGATCGCCAGCACCAGCAGCGCGCCAAAGGCGGCGGCGCCGTACTCCCAGGCCTTGGAGGCGGGCAGGTAAGGCTTGAGGCCCGGGTCGGTGAAGATCATCTGGCCGGCGATCCAGCCCAGCAGCATGCCGCCCAGCACGATGATGATCGGGAACCGGTCCATCAGCTTGAGCACAATCTGGCTGCCAGCCACGATGATGGGGATCGACACCAGCAGGCCGAAGATCACCAGCGGCAGCTGATGCTGGCCCGCGCTTTCGGCGGCGCCGGCGATGGCCAGCACGTTGTCGACGCTCATTACCAGGTCGGCGATGATCACCGTCTTGACGGCCGCCCACAGCTTGTCGCTCGACTGGATGTTGCCGTGCTCGTCGTGGTCGTCCTGCGGCAGCAGCAGCTTGACGCCGATCCAGACCAGCAGAATGCCGCCGACCAACTTCAGGTACGGGACCGACAGCAGGGCCAGTGCGAAGGCGATCAGAACGACCCGCAGCACGATGGCGCCCATGGTGCCGTAGATGATGCCCAGCTTGCGCTGCTTGGGCGGCAAGCCGCGGCAGGCCAGCGCGATCACGACCGCGTTGTCACCGCCGAGCAGGATGTCGATCAGGATGATCTGGCCCACCGCGACCCAGAAGGCCGGGGTGAGGAATTCCATGAAGTCCATTGCTTGTGTGCCTGTTGTTCTAAAACGAAAGAGCCGATTGTCGGTCAGGACAATCGGCTCCGGGGCGTGGCTGCCCCCGGTCTTACAGAAGTGCCTTGAGCAGCTTGGCCATCTCGGACGGGTTGCGGGTCACCTTGAAGCCGCACTCTTCCATGATCGCCAGCTTGGCATCGGCCGTGTCGGCGCCGCCCGAGATCAGCGCGCCGGCGTGGCCCATGCGCTTGCCGGGAGGGGCGGTGACGCCGGCGATGAAGCCGACGACGGGCTTTTTCATGTTGTCCTTGCACCAGCGGGCGGCTTCCGCCTCGTCCGGGCCGCCGATCTCGCCGATCATGATCACCGCGTCGGTTTCCGGATCGTCGTTGAAGGCCTGCATCACGTCGATGTGCTTCAACCCGTTGATCGGGTCGCCGCCGATGCCCACGGCGCTGGACTGGCCAAGACCGATTTCGGTCAGCTGTGCCACGGCTTCATAGGTCAGCGTGCCGGAGCGCGAGACCACGCCGATCCGGCCCTTGCGGTGGATATGGCCGGGCATGATGCCGATCTTGATCTCGTCGGGCGTGATCAGGCCGGGGCAGTTGGGGCCCAGCAGCAGCGTCTTTTTGCCGCCCCGAGCTTCCTTTTGCTTCATACGGTTGCGCAGCTCCAGCATGTCGCGCACCGGGATGCCTTCGGTGATGCAGATCGCCAGGTCCAGGTCGGCCTCGACGGCTTCCCAGATGGCGGCGGCGGCGCCGGCTGGCGGCACGTAGATCACGGACACCGTGGCGCCGGTTTCCTTGGCCGCTTCCTTGACCGAACCGTAGATCGGGATGCCGAAGATCTTCTCGCCGGCCTTCTTCGGGTTCACGCCGGCCACGAAGCATTCCTTGCCGTTCGCGTATTCCTGGCACTTTTCCGTGTGGAACTGGCCGGTCTTGCCGGTGATGCCCTGGGTGATGACCCGGGTGTCCTTGTTGATGTAGATCGACATGTCTGTTTCCTTAGGCTTGCTTCACCGCAGCGACAACCTTCTGCGCCGCATCGGCCATGGTGTCCGCGCTGATGATGGGCAGGCCCGACTCGGCCAGCATCTTCTTGCCCTGTTCCTCGTTGGTGCCCTTCATGCGCACCACCAGCGGCACCTGCAGGTTCACGGCCTTGCAGGCGGTGATGATGCCGGTGGCGATGGTGTCGCACTTCATGATGCCGCCGAAGATGTTGACCAGAATCGCCTTGACCTTGGGGTTCTTGAGCATGATCTTGAAGGCCTCGGTCACCTTCTCCGGGGTGGCGCCGCCGCCCACGTCCAGAAAGTTGGCCGGCTCCGCGCCGAACAGCTTGATGGTGTCCATGGTGGCCATGGCCAGGCCTGCGCCGTTGACCAGGCAGCCGATGTTGCCGCCCAGCGAGATGTAGGCCAGGTCGAACTTGGATGCTTCGATCTCCGCCGGGTCTTCCTCGTCGAGGTCGCGCAGCGCGACGATCTCGGGATGGCGAAACAGCGCGTTGCTGTCGAAGTTGAACTTGGCGTCCAGCGCCTTGATGCCGCCGCCGCCTTCCAGGATCAACGGGTTGATCTCGACCAGCGAGGCGTCCGTGTCCATGTAGATCTTGTACAGCTTCTTGAGCACGTCCACGGCCGCGGCGGTGGAGCCGGCAGGCACGCCGATGCCGTTGGCCAGTTCGGTCGCGTCACCGTCCGTCATGCCGGCCAGCGGATCGACGAACACCTTGATGATCTTCTCGGGCGTGGCGTGCGCCACTTCCTCGATGTCCATGCCGCCTTCGCTGGACGCCATGAAGGCGACCTTCTGCGACTCGCGGTCCGTCACGGCGGACACGTAATATTCCTTCTTGATGTCGGCGCCATCTTCGATGAGCAGGCGGCGCACCTTCTGGCCTTCGGGGCCGGTCTGGTGGGTCGTCAGCTGCATGCCCAGGATTTCCCCAGCCAGCTTCCTGACCTCGTCGACCGAGCGGGCCAGCTTGACGCCGCCGCCCTTGCCGCGGCCGCCAGCGTGAATCTGCGCCTTGACGACCCAGACCGGCCCGCCCAGCTTCTGCGCCGCTTCCACGGCTTCCTGCACGGTGAATGCCGGGATGCCGCGCGGGACCGGGACGCCGAAATTGCGCAAGATCTCCTTGCCTTGGTACTCGTGGATCTTCATGAGGTGTCTCTCGGGAGTCGATTCGGGTGGAGCTGCGTCAAGGGGCGCCGACATTCAGGCCGCGCAGCAGAGCGCAGCCTTCAACTGTATCATGCTGCAATGCACCATCCCTGCCTGTCCCACAGTGGCGGGAGCTGCCTTTGAACAGGAATTGACGATGCCCAAGGTCTTCATCGACGGCGAAGCCGGAACCACCGGCCTGCTGATCCGCGAGCGGCTCCAGACCATGCCCGAGGTGGAAGTGGTCAGCATCGCGCCGGACAAGCGCAAGGATCCGCAGGCCAAGCGCGAACTGATGGCGGGCGTCGACCTGGTCGTCTTCTGCCTGCACGACGACGCGGCACGCGAATCGGCCGCCATGATCGACGCCATCGGCCACGCCGGCGGCAACAAGCCCCGCATCATCGATGCGTCGAGCGCGCACCGCACGGCCGACGGCTGGGTGTTCGGCTTTCCCGAGCTGGCGCCGGGCCAGCGCGAGGCGGTGGCCAAGGCCGAACGGGTGAGCAACCCTGGCTGCTACGCCACCGGCGCCATCGCGCTGGTGCGGCCGCTGGTCGACGCCGGCATGCTGCCCACCGATTACCCCGTGGTGCTGCCTTCGGTCAGCGGCTATTCGGGCGGCGGCCGCGCCATGATCGAGGCCTACGAAGGCGGCAAGGCGCCGGCCTTCGAGCTGTATGCGCTGGGTCTGCAGCACAAGCACCTGCCGGAGATCATGAAGTACACCGGCCTGGTGCGGCGGCCGATCTTCGTTCCGGCGGTCGGCAACTTCAAGCAGGGCATGCTGGTGCAGTTGCCGCTGCACCTGAACACGCTGCCGGGCAAGCCGACGCCCGACGACGTGGAGAACGTGCTGCGCCGCCACTACCAGGGCAGCGAATGGGTGACGGTGGCGGAGCCGACGGCGGACGGCAAGCTGCAGCCCGAGGCGCTGAACGACACCAACAGGATGGAGCTGCGCGTGTATCGCAACATGGACTACTCGCACGTGGTGCTGGTGGCGCGGCTGGACAACCTGGGCAAGGGCGCCAGCGGGGCGGCGGTGCAGAACCTGAAGCTGATGCTTTCACTTTGAAACGCTGCGGGCTTCCAAAGCGGCCTGATCAGTTGGGGCGTTCGTCGTCGTCCGGCGAGTTCAGCACCTTGCGGATCACCTCGCCGCCGAACCCGCGCGCGGCCAGGAAGCGCCCTTGCTTGGCCCGCTGCGCCGCATCCGCCGGCAGCTCGCCAAAGCGCCTGCGCCAGACCTCGCGGGCCCGCTCGAACTCGGTGGCACGCAGGCCGGCCACGGCGGCCGCCACCTTCTCGGCGTCCAGCCCCTTGGCCTGCAGTTCCTGCCTGATGCGGCCGGCGCCGAGCCGGCCGGCGCGCCGGTGCAGCACCGAATCGACCACCCGCTGCTCGTTGATGAAGTCCTTGGCCTGCAGTTCGTCCAGGGCCTGCTTCAACGTGCCGGGCTCTTCCTCGTGGCTGGCCAGCTTGCGCTCCAGCTCCTGGCGCGAATGCTCGCGCCCGGCCAGCAGCCGCAGCGCACGACCCTTCAGCGAGGGCTTGGCAAAGCCCATGCGGCGCTATTCGGCGGTGGTGACGACGTCGGCCGGCAGCAGCGGGATTTCCAGCGACACGCGCACCTTGTTCTCGATTTCGCGGGCCAGCTCCCGGTTTTCGCGCAGGAACTCGCGGCAGTTGTCGCGGCCCTGGCCGATCTTCTCGCCGTTGTAGGCGTACCAGGCGCCGGATTTTTCCAGCACGCCGGCGCCCACGCCCAGGTCGATGATCTCGCCCTCGCGGCTGATGCCCTCGCCGAACAGGATGTCGAACTCCGCCGTCTTGAACGGGGGCGCCACCTTGTTCTTGACCACCTTGACCTTGGTCTCGTTACCGATCGCCTCCTCGCCCTTCTTGATGGTGCCGGTGCGGCGGATGTCCAGACGGACCGAGGCGTAGAACTTCAGCGCGTTGCCGCCGGTGGTGGTTTCCGGGCTGCCGAACATCACGCCGATCTTCATGCGGATCTGATTGATGAAGATGACCATGCAGTTGGTCTTCTTGATCGAGGCCGTCAGCTTGCGCAGCGCCTGGCTCATCAGGCGGGCCTGCAGGCCGGGCAGCGAATCGCCCATCTCGCCTTCGATTTCCGCCTTGGGCACCAGCGCCGCCACCGAGTCGATCACGATCAGGTCGACCGCGCCGGAGCGCACCAGGCTGTCGACGATCTCCAGCGCCTGCTCGCCGGTGTCGGGCTGGCTGATCAGCAGGTCGGTCACCTTCACGCCCAGCTTCTGGGCGTACTGGATGTCCAGCGCGTGCTCGGCATCGACGAAGGCGCAGGTGCCGTTCTGGCGCTGCATCTCGGCGATGACCTGCAGCGTGAGCGTGGTCTTGCCCGACGACTCCGGGCCGTAGATCTCGACCACCCGGCCGCGCGGCAGGCCGCCGACACCCAAGGCGATGTCCAGGCCGAGCGAACCGGTGGAGACCACCTGGATGTCTTCGATCTTCTCGCCTTCGCCCAGCCGCATGATGGTGCCCTTGCCGAACTGCTTCTCGATCTGGGCCAGCGCGGCCTGCAAGGCCTTGGCCTTTTCGCTGTCCGGGCCGGCGATCTTCGTTCCTTTGACTTGGGCGTCCATCTTGGTTTCTCCTTGGGAATCAATAGGTTGGCGTTTTTTCATCCAGTGGATTTAAGCACAGGCTGGATGCATGGCCAGTACTTTAACGATCCCGATGCGCGGAGGAAACAGGTTTTTTCGTCAGTTTGACTTACGATGTAGCCATGAGCTCCGAAGAAGGCTGGCGCCTGACCCATCTCGGCCGCTTGCTGGGGCACGCGATGCGGCGCTTCGACGCGCGCGTGCTGCACCTGATGGCCCACAACATCGACGTGCCGCTGGCGCTGTCCAACCTGGCCGCGCGGGCCCAGATCAGCGCTGCCCACATCCACATCACCCGCCACCTGGCCCTCAGGGGCAGCCGCCTGACCGAGCTGGCGGAACGCGCCGGCATGAGCAAGCAGGCGATGGGCGACCTGGTGGACCAGTGCGAAGCCTGGGGCCTGGTCACGCGCGAGCCCGATGCGCGCGACGCCCGCGCCCGGCTGGTGCAGTTCACGCCCACCGGCCTGTTGTGGCTGCAGGCCTTCAAGGAGGCCGTGGTGGTGGCGGAGCGGGAGTTTCGCGAGGAGGTGGGCCATGACGTGGCGACGGTGGTCAAGATCGGGCTGGAAGCCTATGCGGGCGGCGCCGGCTGAAAGCGCACGATCCACGTCAGTGCCGCGCCGACTCCAGCGCCTAGAATTCGCCGCAAACGAGCGCCCGCCATGAGGCGCGCACCAGGAGACAAGCATGCGGATCCTCATCGCGGAAGACGACCAGGTGCTGGCCGACGGCCTGCTGCGCAGCCTGCGTGCCGCCGGTGCCGCCGTCGACCACGTCGCCAGCGGCAGCGAAGCCGACGCGGCGCTGATGACGAACAACGAGTTCGACCTGCTGATCCTCGATCTCGGGCTGCCGAAGATGCACGGGCTGGAGGTGCTGCGCAAGCTGCGCGCCCGCGGCTCCAGCGTGCCGGTGCTGATCCTGACGGCGGCCGACGCGATCGAGGAGCGGGTCAAGGGCCTGGACCTGGGCGCCGACGACTACATGGCCAAGCCGTTCGCGCTGTCGGAGCTGGAAGCGCGGGTGCGGGCGCTCACGCGCCGCGGCATGGGCGCCTCCAGCAGCACCATCAAGCACGGCCCGCTGGTGTACGACCAGGCCGGCCGCGTCGCCAGCATCGACGGCAAGATGGTGGAGCTGTCGGCGCGCGAGCTGGGCCTGCTGGAGGTGCTGCTGCAGCGCGCCGGACGCCTGGTCAGCAAGGATCAGCTGGTCGAGCGCCTGTGCGAGTGGGGCGAGGAGGTGAGCAACAACGCCATCGAGGTCTACATCCACCGGCTGCGCAAGAAGATCGAGAAGGGACCGATCCGCATTGCCACGGTGCGCGGGCTGGGCTACTGTCTGGAGAAGATTCCCTGACCTGCGCCCTTCCCGCGCAGGCGGGCTGACGAAGGCGCATGAAACTGTTCCAGCGCGAGCAACGCTCGCTGTTCGGCGAGATCCTCGACTGGATGCTGACGCCGCTGCTGCTGCTGTGGCCAGTCAGCCTGGCGCTGACCTGGCTGGTGGCGCAAAGCATCGCCGGCAAGCCGTTCGACCGGGCGCTGGAATACAACGTGCAGGCGCTGGCCCAGCTGGTGACGGTGCAGAACCAGCGCGCGGTGTTCTACCTGCCGCAGCCGGCCCGCGAGATCCTGCGCGCCGACGATTCCGACCACGTGTACTACCAGGTGCTGGGGCCGAAGGACGAACTGCTCAGCGGCGAGCGCGACTTCCCGGCGCCGCCGCAGGACGAGTGGCCCGTCGTCGGCGAGACGCGGCTGCGCGACGCCGAGATGCGCGGGCTCGACGTGCGGGTGGCCTACACCTGGGTGCGGGTCGACCTGGCGGGCGCCCAGCCGGCGCTGGTGCAGGTGGCCGAGACGCGCGAGAAGCGCTCGGTGCTGGCCACGGAAATCATCAAGGGCGTGATGCTGCCGCAGCTGGTGATCCTGCCGCTGGCGGTGCTGCTGGTGTGGCTGGCGCTGGTGCGCGGCATCAAGCCGCTGTCGGAACTGGAAGAGCGCATCCGCGCCCGCAAGCCCGACGACCTGAGCCCGCTGGACGAAAAGGTGGTGCCGCTGGAGGTGGCCCCGCTGGTGTCGTCGGTCAACGACCTGCTGCGGCGGCTGAAAGACTCGATCGCCACCCAGAAGCGCTTCCTGGCGGACGCGGCGCACCAGCTGAAGACGCCGCTGGCGGGGCTGCGGATGCAGGCCGACCTGGCGCAGCGCGAGCACTTCAACGCCGACGAGCTGAAGCAGTCGCTCAAGCAGATCGGCCGCTCCAGCATGCGCGCCACCCACACCGTCAACCAGCTGCTGGCGCTGGCCAGGGCCGAGAGCAGCGGCAAGGCGCTGGTGCGCCAGCGCTGCGACCTGGCGGCGCTGACGGTGGAGGCGGTGCGGGACACGGTGCCGCGCGCCATGGACAAGCACGTGGACCTGGGCTACGACGGCGCCCAGCCCGGGAGCGCCGGGGTCTGGCTGCAAGGCAACCCGACCCTGCTCAAGGAAATGATCCGCAACCTGCTGGACAACGCGGTGGCCTACACCCCGTCGACGGCACGGCAGCCCGGGGTGGTGACGGCGCGGGTGCTGGCCGACCCGTTCGGGTCGGTGCTGGTGCTGCAGGTGGAAGACACCGGGCCCGGCATCGCCAAGAGCGAACGCGAGCTGGTGTTCCAGCCGTTCTACCGCGCGCTCGGGACCAACGTGGACGGCTCCGGGCTGGGGCTGCCGATCGTGCGCGAGATCGCCCACCAGCACAAGGCGGAGATCACCCTGGAGGATGCGCGTGCGGGCCAGCTGCCTCCGGGCACGCGGGTGACGGTGCGGTTCCAGGTGAGCTTGGCCGCCGACCGTGCCAGCGAAGCGGTCGAAACGGCATAGGTGCCGTCATAGCCGCCTCGCGCCGCAATCCAGACCGGCACCGCATCACCGGGGCATCGATCCCGGCTCGAGCCCGCGATGGCAGCCTTCAGGGCTGGTAGACGTTCAGCTCCAGCCGCTCGCGCGCCATCGCCCGCTGCAGGCCCGGCAATCCGGCGATCTTCTGCACGTGCGCCCACAGCGCGGTGTAGCCGGTCGGGTCGATCTTGGCGTAGCCACCCCAGCGCAGCAGCGTCAGCGCGTACGCATCGAGCGGGCCGAAATGGTCGCCGCCCAGGAACGGCTGGCCGGCCGCGGCCGCCTTCTGCGCCATCGCCTCGATCTCGGCCAGCAGCCCGGCATAGACCTTGGCGTTGAACGCCTTCAGTTCGGCCTGCGCCTGGGGCGACTCGGCGAACTTGTACGGCATGAACACGTGGGTGAAGGTCGGATGCACCGTGTTGTTCATCCAGGCCAGCGTCTCCAGCACGCGGGTGCGCGCCAGCTGCTGGCGCGGCAGGAACTGCTGGTCGGGAAATTTCGCGTCCAGGTGCTGGACGATGGCCAGGATCTGCGTGATGGCCTGCTCGCCGTCAACCAGCACCGGCACCTGGGCCCGCGGGTTGACGGCGGTGAAAGCCGGCTGCTTTTGCTCGCCCTTGTGCAGCTTGACCAGCACGGCCTCGAACGGCTGGCCGCTGTTTTCCAGCAGGGCATGCGGCACGAACGAACAGGCGCCGGGGGCGAAATACAGCTTCAAGGCCATGGGGATCTCCGGTGATCAGCGGCAAGGTCGCAAGGGGCGGGTGGCGAGGGCGGTGCGCAGCTCGTCCAGGCGCGGGCGCAAGGCATCGTCCACGGCCGGCAGCAGCAGCCGCTGGCCGCGCAGCTGGGGCCGCTCCTGCAGCACGCGGGCGGTGCGCACGCCGCGCTCGGTCAGGGTTTCCATCTGCCGCACGGCCGCGGCTTCGGTGGGGTGGCCGCCCAGCGACAGCCCCGGCTCCAGTTCGGAATTGGACAGCGGCTCGGAGGAAATGCCCAGCTGGCGCAGCTCGGCCCGCTTGCGCGCCACCTGCTCGACGCCGGGGTACTTGCCCATGTAGACGATCCAGCGCGCCGGCTCCAGCACCGGCTCGAAGCTCCAGGCCCCGGCCGGCCAGCGCCCCAGCAGCGGCCGCAGCGCCGTCACCAGCGGCTCGTCGAGCGGGCCGGCCTGCAGGCATTCGGGCGGCTGCGGCGCCTGCGCCAGCGCCGCATCGAGGCGGCGCAGCTCTTCCGGCCGCAGCAGCCGCACCGCCTCCGGGTGCAGTTGCTGGTTGAGCCGCTGCGGCTCCGACTGCTGCGTCGGACCCACGCCCCAAGGCAGCAGCAGCCCTTGTGACCAGGCGTAGAAGCCGCCGTTGGCCAGCAGCAGGAGCAGGACGGTCAGGCGCAGCATGGGCTCTCAGGAACGCGGTGAGGAGGCACCGGCCGGACGCACGCTCACTTCGGAGCTGCTGATGGCCTGCATGCCGGCCGCAGTATGCACCAGCAGGCTGCCGACCTCGGTCACGCCGTGGGCGGTGCCGGTGGTGCCGTCGCTCAGGGTGACCGGCCGGTCGCGCAACGCGTCGCGGGCCTGGAAGCGGGCCTGGAACGGGGCGAAGCCGAACTGCTCGAACGCCTGCAGCGCCAGCACCAGCGGGCCGGCCAGGCGCAGCAAGGTGCTGCCGGCGTCGGCGTCGGGATCGAGTTCCGCCACCGCCGCCGGCGGGGTCGACAAGCCCTGGGCGGGCCGCGGCGCGATGTTCAGGCCGACGCCGACCACGGCATAGCGGCCGCCGCCGGCGCTGCCCTCGCCGAAGCTCGCGGTTTCGATCAGGATGCCGCCCAGCTTGCGGTCACGCAGCCACAGGTCGTTCGGCCACTTGAGCTGGACGGCGGGGTCCAGGCTTTCGGCTATGCTGGCGCCCACTGCCAGGGAAAGCCCCGACCAGTCAGCGCCCGCCAGCGACAGACCCAGCGAAAAGGTCAGCGACGCCCCGGCCTCGCCGTGCCAGTTGCGGCCCAGCCGGCCGCGGCCGGCGGTCTGGCGCTCGGCCACCAGCAGCACGGGATCGGTCCGGCCGGCCCGGACCCGGCGCATCAGTTCGGAATTGGTCGAGTCCAGTTCCGGCAGCACTTCGACGGTGAAGCCGGGCAGCAGGGGCTCCACCTGCTGCCAGATCGCTTCCGCCGGCCAGCGGATCGCCACGCTCAGCGGCGCCGCTTGGGTGCCAGCAAGGTGCCGCGGCATTCGGGGGCGCCGCACCAGCAGGGATACTCGGCCTTCAGTTTCTTGGTATACGGCTCGTCGATGATCAGGCCGTAGTCGTAGTTGAGTTCCTCGCCCGCCGCTATGTTGCGCAAGCTCTTGATGAACACCCGCCCGCCGTCCTCGTCCGCCTCGCAGTTGGGGGCGCAGGAGTGGTTGATCCAGCGCGAGGCGTTGCCGCCGTGGGCTGCATCGATCACCCGGTCTTCGTCGATATGGAAGTAGAAAGTATGGTTCGGATCTTCGGGATTCCAGGGATGGCGGCGCTGCGCCTCCTTCCAGGAAATGATCTCGCCCACGTATTCGATGAGGGTCTCGCCTTCCGGGATGTCCCGAAGCGCGAAGACCCCCTTGCCGTGCACGCCGGACTTGCGGACTTGGATGCGGCGGTTGGTCTTGGGGGCGGACTTGGCGGGCATGTTGAAATTTCTGTTAACTTGAATTCGTACACGTGCGCGCATGCGCGTGCGCGTACATGCGGGAAAAGCCGCGATTGTAAGAACACCTGGGAACGTCCGTGACGACCAAGACATTAGTGATCGCCGAGAAACCATCCGTGGCGCAGGACATCGTCCGCGCGCTGGCGCCGGTGGCGGGCAAATTCGACAAGCACGACGAGTACTTCGAGAGCGACGGATACATCGTCACCAGCGCCGTCGGCCACCTGGTGGAGATCCACGCGCCCGAGGAATTCGACGTCAAGCGCGGCAAGTGGAGCTTCGCCAACCTGCCGGTGATTCCGCCGTACTTCGAGCTCAAACCCGTGGACAAGACCAAGACGCGGCTGAACGCGGTGGTCAAGCTGGCCAAGCGCAAGGACGTGGGCGACCTCGTCAACGCCTGTGACGCGGGGCGCGAAGGCGAGCTGATCTTCCGGCTGATCGAGCAGTACGCCGGCGGCGCCAAGGGGCCGCTGGGCAAGCCGGTGCGCCGGCTGTGGCTGCAGTCGATGACGCCGCAGGCCATCCGCGACGGCTTCGACAAGCTGCGCAGCGACCAGCAGATGCAGGGCCTGGCCCACGCCGCCCGCTCGCGCTCGGAGGCCGACTGGCTGGTGGGCATCAACGGCACCCGCGCCATGACGGCGTTCAACTCGCGCGACGGCGGCTTTTTCCTGACCACCGTCGGCCGGGTCCAGACGCCCACACTGGCCATCGTGGTCGAGCGCGAGGAACAGATTCGCAAGTTCATCAGCCGCGACTACTGGGAGGTGCACGCCAGCTTTCTGGCCGAGGCGGGCGAATACCCGGGCAAGTGGTTCGACCCGGCCTGGAAGAAAGACCCGGAAGACGCCGAAAAGCGGGCCGACCGCCTGTGGGACCAGAAGCAGGCCCTGGCGATCGCCGAGGCGGTACGCGGCAAGGCCGCCAGCGTCACCGAGGAGTCCAAGCCGACCTCGCAGGCGCCCCCCGGCCTGTTCGACCTGACCTCTCTGCAGCGCGAGGCCAACGGCCGCTTTGGCTACTCGGCCAAGACCACGCTGGCGCTGGCGCAGTCGCTGTACGAGCGGCACAAGGCCCTGACCTACCCGCGGACCGACTCGCGCCACCTGCCGCAAGACTACGTCAAGGTGGTGCAGGACACCATGGGCATGCTGGCCGGCAGCGGCATGGGCCACCTCGCGCCGTTCGCGGCGCAGGCTGTCAAGGAAGGCTACGTCAAGCCGGTCAAGCGCGTGTTCGACGATGCCAAGGTCAGCGACCACTTCGCCATCATCCCCACGCTGCAGGCGCCCAGCGGCCTGTCCGAGGCCGAGCAGAAGCTGTACGACCTGGTGGTGCGGCGCTTTCTGGCAGTGTTCTTCCCCAGCGCCGAGTACATGGTCACCACCCGCATCAGCCAGGCGGTGGGCCATCATTTCAAGACCGAGGGCAAGGTGCTGGTCAAGCCGGGCTGGCTGGCCATCTACGGCAAGGAAGCCGCGGCCGAGGTGGAAGACGCCAAGGAAGGCGACAAGGGCCAGAACCTGGTGCCGGTCAAGCCGGGCGAGATGGTGCGCAGCGAAACGGTCGAGGCCAAGGGCCTGAAGACCCGGCCGCCCGCGCGCTACAGCGAAGCGACGCTGCTGGGCGCGATGGAAGGCGCCGGCAAGTTCGTGGAAGACGACGAACTGCGCGAAGCCATGCAGGAAAAAGGCCTGGGCACGCCGGCCACGCGGGCCGCCACCATCGAAGGCCTGATCAACGAAAAGTACATGCTGCGCGAAGGCCGCGAGCTGATCCCCACGGCCAAGGCGTTCCAGCTGATGACGCTGCTGCGCGGTCTGGGCGTGGAGGAGTTGAGCAAGCCCGAGCTGACCGGCGAGTGGGAATACAAGCTGGCGCAGATGGAGCACGGCAAGCTGTCGCGCGACGACTTCATGCGCGAGATCGCCGAGATGACGGCGCGGATCGTGCAAAAGGCCAAGACCTACGACCGCGACACGGTACCGGGCGACTACGCCACCTTGAAGACGCCCTGCCCGAACTGCGCCGGCGTGATCCAGGAAAGCTACCGCCGCTTCAACTGCATCGGCGGCAACGGCAAGGAGCCGTGCGGCTTCTCCTTCACCAAGATCCCGGCCGGGCGCGCCTTCGAACTCGACGAGGTCGAGCAGTTCCTGCGCGACAAGCGCATCGGCCCGTTGCAGGGCTTTCGCTCCAAGGCCGGCTGGCCATTCACCGCCGAACTGGCGCTGGTGTTCGACGAGGAAGACAAGAACTGGAAGCTGGAGTTCGACTTCGGCGAGGACAAGAACGCCGAGTCGGGCGAGATCGTCGACCTGTCGGCGCTGGAGCCGCTCGGGCCTTGCCCCAAGTGCGGCGCCCGGGTGTTCGAGTGGGGCAGCAACTACGTGTGCGAGCGGGCCGTGCCGACGCACGACCATCCCACCCCCAGCTGCGACTTCCGCAGCGGCAAGATCATCCTGCAGCAGCCGGTGGAGCGCGAGCAGATGGCCAAGCTGCTGGCCACCGGCAAGACCGACTTGCTGGACAAGTTCGTCTCGATGCGGACCCGGCGCTCGTTCAAGGCCTTCCTGGCCTGGGATGCGGAAGCCGGCAAGGTGAACTTCGAGTTCGAGCCGCGCGCCTCCAAGTTCCCGCCGCGCAAGGGCGCGCCGGCCAAGGCGCCGCCGCTGAAGGCGACGGCCAAGGCGGCCAGGACCGTGGCCGGCAAGAAGGTCGCGGCCAAGAAGGTCGCCCCCGCGAAGAAGGCGCCGGCGGCCAAGAAGGCCGCGGCCCCGAAGGCGCCGCGCAAGACCGGCGCCGGCTTGCGCCCGAGCGCCGAGCTGGCCGCCGTGATCGGCAGCCAGCCGGTGGCCCGCACCGAGGTGATCAAGAAGATCTGGGACTACATCAAGGCCAACGGCCTGCAGGACAGCGTCAACAAGCGCGCCATCAACGCCGACGCCAAGTTGAAGCCCGTGTTCGGCAAGCCGCAGGTGACGATGTTCGAGCTGGCCGGCATCGTCGGCAAGCACCTGACGGCGGTGGAGTGAGGGCTATTCCCCCCGCCGCCCCAGCAGCAGCGCCTGCCGCAGCAGCCGGTTGGCCCGGTCCCGGATATGCCCCGGCAGGCTGCGCTTGGGCCGCGGCCTGGCCTTGGCGGCCACGCAGGCACCCATGAAATCCATCAGGATGGCGCGGTCGTCCAGCGAGTCGCTGCCCGGCTGCAGGAATTCGGGGTGCCACTGGGTGGCCGCGATGTAGCCGCGGTGGCCCGGCCGCCGGATCGCCTCCGGCACGCGGTCGGGCAGGCTCCAGGCCTCCACCTGGAAGCCGGGCGCCAGCCCCTTGACCGCCTGGTGGTGGATGCTGTTGACGCGACCGCGCTCCAGGCCCGGGTACAGCTGGGCCAGCCGCGATCCGGCCACCAGCTCGATCTCGTGGAAATTCTGGTCGTAGGTGACCGCGTCGCGGTGCTGCAGCGTCTGGGGATGGTCGTGCTGGGTCGCGATGTCCTGGTAAAGCGTGCCGCCAAACGCCACGTTGATCAACTGCAGGCCGCGGCAGACGCCGAAGATCGGCTTGCCGGCCTGCTCGAAAGCCTCCACCAGCGCCAGGTCGTACAGGTCGCGGATGCGGTCGCCGATCCAGGCCTCCTGCAGCGGCTCCTCGCCGTAGCTGCCCGGCCAGACGTCGGCGCCGCCGTGCATCACCACGCCATCGAGCCATTGCGCATAGTGCGCCAGCTTGACGTCGCCGCGCGCCGTCTCCCCGGTCGGGCAGGGAATCATCACCACCAGCGCGCCGGCCGACATCAGCCAATGGGCGATCGACTGCTCGACGTACTGAAGCGTCTTGTTGGTGAACAGCGACCGGGTCGGGTCGGCGTGCAGGAAGCAGGCCGAGAGGCCGATCTTGAGTCTGTTGGAAGGCATTGCCGTCATTCTTGTGCACGCAGCGCCTGGCGGCTGTCGGACGGCGGCGCGAGGCTTGTCAACCGCCACCATCCAATCACGCGCCGCGTGCATTTTGCACGGCGGCTTCGCACTACTGCGTGCGCAAGTGCCAGGCCTTGGGCCGCGTGAACGCCTGGATCCCGTACTTCGACAAGGTCAGCCCGATCCCGGAGTCGCCCATCCCGCTCCACGGCAGGCGTGGACTGACGCGGTCGCAGCAGTTCCAGTACACGCTGCCCGCGTTCACCTGCGCCAGCAGCGCCCGCGCGCGCTGCTCGTCGCGCGTGTAGACCCCGGCGGTCAATCCGTAGCGGGTGTCGTTCATCAGCCGCACCGCTTCGGCGTCGTCGACCACCTTCTGGATGCCGATCACCGGGCCGAAGCTTTCCTCGCGCATGACGTCCATGGTGTGGTCCACGTTCACCAGCACGGTGGGGTCGAACCAGTTGCCGGCGCCGATGCGGCGCTCGCCGCCGGCCACCAGGTGCGCACCCTTGGCGATGGCGTCCTCGACCTGGCTCTCCAGCACGTCCAGCTGCGGGGCCCGGGTGACGGCGCCGATATAGGTGTCGTCGTTCATCGGGTCGCCCCGGCGCATGCTGCGCACGGCCTCGACGAAGGCCGCGACGAAGGCGGCGTGGATCTTCTCGTGCACGTAGATGCGCTCCACCGAGCAGCAGCTCTGGCCGGTGTTGTACATCGCCCCGTCCGCCAGCGACTCGGCCGCCGCTTTCGGGTCGGCGTCCTCGCAGACATAGGTCGGGTCTTTGCCACCCAGTTCCAGCTGCAGCTTGACCAGGCGCCCGGCCAGGGCTTTGGCGATGCGCTTGCCGGTGGCATGCGAGCCGGTGAAGAACACCCCGTCGACGTTCTGCTCCAGCAGCGCCGTGCCGACCTCGCCGCCGCCCACCAGGGTGACCATGACGGCGCGCGGCACGCCGGCTTCGTCCAGCAGGCGGGCGATCTCCAGGCCGGTGAGGGTGGCGTATTCGGACGGCTTGTAGAGCACCGCGTTGCCGGCCAGCAGCGCCGGCAGGATCACGTTGCAGCCGACGAACCAGGGATAGTTCCAGGCCGAGATGTTGGCCACCAGGCCCAGCGGCGCGTGCTGGATCTGCTCTTTCATGCCGCCTTCGTCGAACACGGTTTCGGCGGCGATCGCCGCTTCGGTCTCGGCCAGGAAGAAATCGATCCGCGGCAGCAGGCCGTTCAGCTCGTTGCGCGACATCCTGATCGGCTTGCCGGTCTCGCGCGTCATGGTGGTGGCCAGCTGCTCGAGATCGCGCACCACGCCTTCGCGGAACTTGCGCACGCAGGCCATCCGGCGCTCCAGCGGCAGCGCGGCCCAGGCGGGCTGGGCCGCGCGCGCGGCGGCGGTCTTGGCCGCGACTGACTCGGCGTCGTCGGCCGGCAGCGCGATGATCAGTTCGCCATCGGCGGGGTTGTGGATGGAGAGTGTGGTCATTGGGTTCTCGCCGCGCGGGCGGCATCCAGGAAGTCGCGTAGCAGCGGCGTGTCGTCCACCACGCCCAGTTCCGGCCGGTGGAACTCCGGATGCCATTGCACGGCCGCGATCCAGGCGTCGCCGACGTGCCGGATGGCCTCGATCACGCCATCGTCGGGCGACATCGCCTCGGCCACGAAGCCCGGCGCCAGCTGCTTGATGCCCTGGTGGTGCACGCTGTTGATTTTGTGGCGGCCGCCTTCGAGCAAGCCGGCCAGCCGGGTGCCGGGCAGGATGTCCACCGGGTGGAAGTTCAGGTCGTAGGCCACCGCGTCGCGGTGCACCCGGGCGCCCGGTTTCTGCGTCGCGATGTCCTGGTACAGCGTGCCGCCGTGCGCCACGTTGATCAGCTGCAGGCCACGGCAGATGCCGAACACCGGCTTGCCGGCGGCGACGAAGGCCTTGACCAGCGCGATCTCGTACGCGTCGCGCGTGCGGTCGCCGCTCCACTCCGGCCGCAGCGGTTCCTCGCCGTAGCTGCCCGGCCAGACGTCGGCACCGCCGTGCATCACCAGGCCGTCGAGCCACTGCGCATACGCGCCGACCTCGACCTTCCCGCGGAAGGTTTCGCCCTGCAACGACGGGATCATCACCGGCAATGCGTCTTGCGACAGCACCCAGTGCGCCGTCGATTGCTCGATCCACAGCAAGGTCTTGGACGGCGCCGCCTTGCGCTCGCCGTCCGGGTGAAAAAAGCAGGCGGAAATGCCGATCTTCAGGCGCTCGCTCATCGGGGCTCTCACATGGCCGCCGCGAACATCCGCTCGAAATCCGCCGGCGTGCACGGGCGCGCGTTGGTCTGGTGGCAGATGTCCTGGAAGGCGATCTCCACCAGCTGCGGAATCTGCTCCCTGGTCACGCCGTGGGAAGCCAGCGTGCCGCCAATGCCGATGCTGACCTTGAGCTCCTTCAGCCACGGCACCAAGGCCTTGCCACCGCCCGCCACCTTGCAGACATGCGCCAGCTCGTCGAACTTCTCGGGCGCCGCCTCGTGGTTCCAGGCCAGCACGGTATCGATCATCAGCGCGTTGGCCAGGCCGTGATGCAGGTCGCACACCGCGCCCAGCGCGTGGGCGCAGGCGTGCACCGCGCCCAGGTCCTTCTGGAAGGCGATCGCGCCCATCATCGACGCCATCATCATGTCGCTGCGCGCCGCCAGGTTGCCCGGCTCCCTGACCGCGGTGACGATGGAGCGCGCCGCGATGCGCGTGCCCTCCAGCGCGATGCCGTCGCACAGCGGATGGTAGGCCGGCGACAGGTAGCTTTCGATGTTGTGCGTGAGCGCGTCCATGCCGGTGGCGGCGGTCACGTGCGGCGGCAAGGCCAGCGTCAGCTCCGGATCGGCGAACACCTTGCGCGCCAGGATCTTGGCGCTGAACACCACGCGCTTGAGGTGCGTGTCGTCCTCGCTGACGACCGCGGAGCGACCCACTTCGGAGCCGGTGCCGGAGGTGGTCGGCAACGCGACGAACCAAGGCAGCGCATTGGTGATGGGCCGTACCTCGGGATGGTCCCACACGTACTCGATGATGTCGCCTTCATGGGTGGCGGCCACGCCCACCACTTTGGCGACGTCCAGCGCCGCACCGCCGCCAAAGCCGATCACGCAGTCGGCGCCATGCGCCTTGTAGGCGGCGGCGCCGGCCATCACCTGGCTGGCCGTCGGGTTGCCGAACACGCCGGAGAACACGGCCACGTCGAGACCCTGCAGCTGGGCCTGGAACTCCGCCAGCACCGGCAGCGCGCCCAGGGCGCGGTCGGTGACGATCAGCGGGCGCTTCAGGCCCTGCTCGCGCAGGTGGCCCGCGACCTCCTTGCGGGCGCCGACGCCGAACTGGATGGGGGTGGGAAAGGCGAAGTTGGACAGGCTCATTGGGTCTCGGTGAGCAAAAGGGCCATGTGGATCTCGCTCAGGGCGCGGCCATCGACGCTGATGGCGTGCGGCTCCAGGCCGCCGCGAAAACCAGCGCGCTCCGGGCGCCGCCGATGCTCGCGCAAGCCGCGCAGGCCGCGCAGGCGCAACTGGCGGAACGCCTCGGCGTCCGCCGGCACCAGCCTGCGCAGTTCCACGGTCATCAGATGATCTCGAAGTAGCGTTTCAATTCCCAGTCTGTCACGCCGTCCTGCCACTGGCGCCAGGCCCAGTCGCGGGTGGCGGCGAAGTGGTCGACGAAGGCGTCGCCGAGCCAGTCACGGGCGATCTCCGATCTTTCGAAAGCGCGCGTGGTTTCGATCAGCGTGCGCGGCGCCCGCGGGATGTGCTCCGAGCCCTGGTTGGTGCCGGTGATCGGCGGCGCAGTGAGCTTCAGGCCTTTCTCAACGCCGTGCATGCCGGCCGCGATCACGGCCGCCATCGCCAGGTAGGGGTTGACGTCGGCGCCGGGGCAGCGCGTTTCCAGCCGGGTGGCCTTGGGCGAGCCGGCCAGCACGCGGAAGCTGGCGGTGCGGTTGTCCATGCCCCAGGTCGGCTTGACCGGCGCCCAGAAGCCGTCGACCAGCCGCTTGTAGCTGTTGATGGTGGGCCAGATCATCGGCCCGAAGTCCATCATGCAGGCCACCTGGCCGGCCAGGTAGCTCTCGAACAGCGGGCTCATCTTGCGCGGGCTGTCGGCGTCGTAGAACAGGTTGGTCTTGCCGTCGGTCAGGCTCTGGTGGATGTGGCCGCTGCAGCCCGGGTACTTCTGGCTCCACTTGGCCATGAAGCTGGGCATGATGCCGAAACGCTTGCCGATCTCGCGCGCGCCGGTCTTGAACAGCACCGCGCGGTCGGCCTGCTCCAGCGCACTGGAAAAGGCGATCGCCACTTCGTAGGTGCCCGGCCCGGTCTCGGTGTGCAGGCCCTCGATGGGCACCTTGAAGGCCAGCATCTCGTCCATCAGCGCGTTGAAAAACCCGGGGTTGTCGGCCATGCGCAGCACCGAGTAGCCGAACATGCCGGGCGTGATCGGCTCCGGCGGGCTGCCGTTCTTGGCCGCCCAGCTATGAATCGTTTCGCGGAAGTTGAACCACTCGAATTCCATGCCGGTCATCACTTCGAAGCCGAGTTTCTCGGCCCGGGCCAGCACGCGCTTCAAAGTCTGGCGCGGGCACACCGGGTGCGGCGAACCGTCGGCCAGCACGAACTCGCCCAGGAAGAACGGCACCTCGTTGTCCCACGGGACCTTGCGCGCGGTGCCCAGGTCCACGCTGGCCAAGGCATCGGGAAAGCCGTGCTGCCAGCCGGTGACCTGCGCGTTGTCGTAGGTCACGTCCTGACTGTCCCAGCCCAGCACCACGTCGCAAAAGCCGAAGCCGCCGCTGGCGGCGCCCTCGAACTTGTCGATGTGCAGGTACTTGCCGCGCAGGATGCCGTCGATGTCGGTGACGGCGACCTTGACCTTGTTGGCGCCCTCCTTCCTCAGCTGGGTGAGGGCGGGATGGGGGGTCTCCTTGCTGCTGGCCACGGGCTGGAACTCCTCACGATTTGCTGCGCTAGCGGTGCATCCATCTTGACAGCCTTCGCGCTTTTCGTGGGAGCCCGACAGCGCCCCATGCACGCGTCGGGCGCTGGTAGAGTGCCCGCATGTCCCATCCTGCCTCGCAGCGCATCGAAGCCGCCCTGGCCGGCGCCCGCTGCGCCCTGCTGCTGGGCGAGCTGCCGCAGATGCACACGCAACTGGTGCACGCGCTCGACGCCCTGGCCGAAGTCACGCGTGAAGGGCTGGTGCCGGTGCAGGAGCGCCCGCCCGTCGACTGGGACGAGGCCACGGCGATCCGGCTGGTCTGGCAGGTGCTGGCCCGGCTCAAGCTCGAGCAGTGCCGCGTCTTTCCCTATGCCGGCACGCTGCTCGGCCTGGAACGCAACGGCCGCCTCTTGCCCAACGACAAAGACATCGACCTGGCGGTCTGGCTGGAAGATTTTTCACTGGCCGGCCGCGTGCTGCAGCAGATGGGCCTGCAGCGCGCCACCGAGGTGCCGCCGTTCGACAACATGACAACCTGGGTCGATCCGGCCAGCGGCCTGTCGGTCGAGCTGTTCGGCCTGCTGCGCGACCCGGTGCGCGAACGGGTCCAGGGCGGCGTCTGGCTGTACGGCCGCCCGCCTGGCTGGCAGCGGGTGCTGCACCTGCCCTGGTTCGAGCTGGTCGAGCGGGCCAGCCCGGCCGGGCCCACTTGGTGGCCGGCCGAACCACCAGCGCTGCTGGAGGCTTTCTATGGCGACTGGCGCACGCCGCGGCCC
This sequence comes from Ramlibacter sp., assembly GCF_028292805.1. Taxonomy (GTDB): domain Bacteria; phylum Pseudomonadota; class Gammaproteobacteria; order Burkholderiales; family Burkholderiaceae_C; genus Ramlibacter. Next base: position 31,996 of record NZ_JAQGLS010000165.1, read on the forward strand.
GAATGGGACTCGCAGGTGTCGAACCGCGCGCTGCAGGAAATCAACCTGAGCTGGCACTGCTGGTCGCTCAAGAGCCTGTCCGAGCGCTGGTTGACCGGCGACCTGGCCAGCACGCTGCGGCTGCTGGAGCAGATCGCGATGCGCTGCGGCGACACCCCCCAGCTGCGCCAGTGGCGCGAGGCGCTGATGCCGCGGTGACGCCAGCGCAGCCGGCGCAAAGTGAGCGTCCTCATTCCGGCGGCCGGCAGCGGCCAGCGCCCGGGCCTTGGCCCCAATGCGCTGCTGGCCATGGCCGGCCGGCCGCTGCTCGACTGGGCGGTGGACCAGGCGCTGCCGCGCGGCGCCCTTCGCGTCGAAGTCGGCGCCACCGGCCAGCAGAGCGTCGGGCGGCTGGGAACGGGCGCCGCGCCTCTGGTTCGCCGCTGTGGAACGGGGCCAGCCCGTTCGCCTCGCTGGAGTTCGCGCGCAGCGTGCCGGCGGCGTCTGCAGCGCAACATCAAGCTGACCACGCCCGACGACTGGCTGCTGGCGCAGGCCCTGCACCAGCGCCTGCGCGGCGGATCTGTCCGCCTGCGGTCGAGCTGCCGCGATTGCGGCCGCTGCGCTGGCGCCGTAGGATGAAGGCTCCTCACGTTGCTGGAGGGTCTGCAGTGGGAACTCATCGCGACATTGCCGCCCGGCGCACGCTGGCCCTCGTGGGGCCGGGTGCCGCAGGCAAGACCAGCCTGGCGGAAGCCTTGCTGTGGAAGGCCGGGGCGATTGGCGCGCCCGGCAGCGTGGAAAAGGGCAACACCAGCTCGGACCACGACCCGCTGGAAAAACGCTGGCTGCGCTCGCTCAACACCAGCCTGCTGCACTTCGAGCACCGCGGCGTCCACACCCACCTGATCGACACCCCGGGCGCGCCCGACCTGCTCGGGCAGTCGTTGCCCGCGCTGGAAGCGGTGGAGACGGCGGCCATCGTGATCAGCGCGGCCACGGGCATCGAGCCGATGGCGGCGCGGATGATGGAATGGGCGAAGCAGCGCGAGCGCGACCGCATCATCGTCATCACCAAGATCGACACCCAGGGCGCCGACCTGCAGGGGCTGGTGGCGCAGATCCAGGCCGCCTTCGGCCGCGAATGCCTGCCCGTCAACCTGCCGTCGCAACGCGGCGAGCGGGTGCTGGACTGCTTCTGGAACATGAAGGCCGACGGCCCGCCGACCGACTTCTCGTCGGTGGAGCAAGCGCATCGCGCTCTGGTCGAACAGGTGGTCGAAGTCGACGCCGCGTTCGTCGAGCGCTACCTGAACGACGGCGACGTCGCCCCGCAGGAACTGCACGCGCCGCTGGAGCAGGCCCTGCGCGAAGGCCACCTGGTGCCGATCTGCTTCGTCTCGGCCCGCACCGGCGCCGGCGTGACGGAACTGCTGGAAGTGATCGAGCGGCTGCTGCCGGATCCGAGCGAGGGCAATCCGCCGGCCTTCCTGGAAGGCGAAGGCGAGCAGGCGAAGCCGCTCGAGGCGCTGCCGGACCCGGCCCTGCACGTGCTGGCGCATGTCTTCAAGGTGACGCAAGACCCTTACGTCGGCAAGATGGGCGTGCTGCGGGTGCACCAGGGCACCATCACGCGCGACAGCCAGCTCTACGTGGGAGACGGCCGCCGCCCTTTCAAGGTGGGCCACCTTTTCATGCTGCAGGGCAAGGAGCTGACGGAGGTGGTCAGGGCGGTGCCGGGCGACCTGTGCGCGATCGCCAAGGTGGAGGAACTGCACTTCGACGCGGTGCTGCACGACGCCGCCGAAGACTCCCACATCCATCTCAAGCCGCTGGAATTCCCGGTGCCGGTGCACGGGCTGGCGATCGAGCCCAAGCGCCGCGGTGACGAGCAGCGCCTGCACGACATCCTGCACAAGCTGGTGAGCGAAGACCCGTGCCTGCGGCTGGAGCACGTGGCCAGCACCAACGAAAGCGTGGTCTACGGCCTGGGCGAGCTGCACCTGCGCACGCTGCTGGAGCGCCTGACCGAGGTGCACGGCTGCCAGGTGAACACCCGGCCGCCGCGCATCGCCTACCGGGAGACGGTGATGGCGGCGGCCGAAGGCCACCACCGCCACAAAAAGCAGACCGGCGGCGCCGGCCAGTTCGGCGAGGTGTTCCTGCGGGTGGAGCCGCTGCCGCGCGGCAGCGGCTTCCAGTTCGTCGACGAGGTCAAGGGCGGCGCCATCCCGCACAACTTCATCCCGGCGGTCGAAAAAGGCGTGCGGCTGGCAATGGAACAAGGCGTGGTGGCCGGCTATCCGGTGGTCGACCTGAAGGTGGTGGTGTACGACGGCAAGCACCACACGGTCGACAGCAAGGAGATCGCCTTCATCACCGCCGCCCGCAAGGCGCTCGCGGCGGCGGTGCAGGCGGCGCGGCCCTGCGTGCTGGAGCCGATCGTCGACGTCGAGATCACCGCGCCGGAGCAGAACATGGGCGACATCACCGGCGACCTCGCGGCGCGCCGCGGCCAGGTGAGCGGCACCCAGTCCGGCGCCACCGGCGCGCTGACGGTGCTGGCGCAGGCGCCGTTGTCGGAGCTGGCCAGCTACCAGTCGCGGCTGAACTCGCTGACCGGCGGGCAGGGCCGCTACACCCTCTCCTTTAGCCACTACGAGCCGGTGCCGCCGACGGTGCAGGCGCAGCTGGCGTCGCAGCACAAGGTGCGCGACGAAGGCTAGCGCAGCGCATCGCCGCGCTCGCAAGCCCGCTACGCTGGCAAAGCACCCCCTCTTTCGCGCAGTCCGCCAGGCACGGGTGGGCGCCAGCTCCGCCGTTCGAGGCTCGGCCAGGCTGCGACGCGCGCAGGACGCGGGGCTGCAGCAGCACGACGCCTGAGCCTTGGAGCCCAGGCTCCTAGTTGCGAGCGCCCCGGCCCGGGCCGTCGTCGCCACGCTGGCCACGCCCGCCGCGGCCGTCGTCGCCCCGGCCGCCACGCTCGGCACGTTCGGCC
>NZ_JAQGLS010000167.1 GCF_028292805.1 Ramlibacter sp.
GCAAACGGCGCTGGCTGCTGGCGGCTGCGGCCGGCGGCGCGGCGCTGGCTGGCGCTGGCGTCGGCCTGTGGCGCACCCGGGTCGGCCCCGCCGACGACGAGGCAGTGCGCGCCTTGTGGAGCCTGAGCTTTGCTACGCCGCAGGGCGCGAGCCTGTCCATGGCCAGCTTGCGGGGCCGGCCGCTGCTGCTGAACTTCTGGGCGACTTGGTGCCCGCCGTGCGTGGAAGAAATGCCGCTGCTCGATGCATTCTTCCGGCAACAGGCGGCCAACGGCTGGCAAGTCGTCGGACTTGCGATCGACCAGCCCAGCGCCGTGCGCACTTTCCTGCGCCGCACGCCGGTCACGTTTGAGATCGGCCTGGCTGGCCTGGACGGCACCGCGCTCGGTCAGGGCCTGGGCAACGTCAGCGGCGGCTTGCCCTTCACCGTCGTGCTCGACGGCGCCGGCAAAGTGCGCGAGCGTAGAATGGGCCGGGTCACGGAGTCCGACCTGCAAGCCTGGAGCCGGATCCGCTGACGCCAACACCGGCCTTTTGCAAAACGTTCCGGCCACCGGACGCACCCTTCCAGCTGAGCGTGTGAGAAATATTTAGAGATATTTCGCGCCAGAAGGAAGAGGTAAGCGAGTTTTGCGGTAAATTCGCGTTCCTCTCAAAACGAGGTTGGAGACCACCCCATGGATTTGCGCAAACTCAAGACACTGATCGACCTGGTGTCGGAATCCAACGTCTCGGAACTCGAAATCACCGAAGCCGAAGGCAAGGTCCGCATCGTCAAGGGCGGGCCCGGCATGGCACAAGGCTATGCCGCGCCGATGCAGCAGCAAGCCGCTCCGGTCGCCCCGGCGCTGGCGCCGGTCGCAGCGCCCGTGCCCGAGGCGCCCACCGGCCACGCCGTGAAGTCGCCGATGGTCGGCACGTTCTACCGGGCTTCCGCGCCCGGCGCCAAGTCGTTCGTCGAAGTGGGCAGCCAGGTCAAGGAAGGCGAGACCATCTGCATCATCGAGGCGATGAAGATCCTCAACGAGATCGAGGCCGACAAGGCCGGCACCGTCACCCAGATCCTGTGCGAGAACGGCCAGGCGGTCGAATACGGCCAGCCGCTGTTCATGATCGAATAAGCATGTTCAAGAAGATCCTCGCTGCCAACCGCAGCGCCCGCGCCTTCGGCGCGGTTCCGCTTCTGCGCGTCGCGATTCATCGCGGAGGGCGCGATGTTTAAGAAGATCCTGGTCGCCAACCGCGGCGAGATCGCGTTGCGGATCCAGCGCGCCTGCCGCGAGTTGGGCGTCAAGGCCGTCATGGTTTATTCGGAGGCCGACCGCGACGCCAAGTACGTCCGGCTGGCGGAAGAGGCCGTCTGCATCGGGCCGGCGCCCTCGGCATTGAGCTACCTGAACATGCCCGCCATCATCTCGGCCGCCGAAGTGACGGACGCCGAGGCGATCCACCCCGGCTACGGCTTCCTTTCCGAGAACGCCGACTTCGCCGAGCGGGTGGAGAAAAGTGGCTTCCAGTTCATCGGGCCCACGCCGGAGAACATCCGCACCATGGGCGACAAGGTCTCGGCCAAGCAGGCCATGATCAAGGCCGGCGTGCCTTGCGTGCCCGGCTCCGAAGGCGAGCTGCCGGACAACCCGGCCGAGGTGCGCCGCATCGCCAAGTCGGTCGGGTATCCGGTCATCATCAAGGCGGCCGGCGGCGGCGGCGGGCGCGGCATGCGCGTGGTCCATACCGAGGCGGCGCTGATCAACGCAGTGCAGATGACCAAGGCCGAGGCCCAGGCGGCGTTCGGCAATCCGGCCGTGTACATGGAGAAGTTCCTCCAGAACCCGCGCCATGTCGAGATCCAGATCCTGGCCGACAAGCACAAGAACGCCGTCTACCTGGGCGAGCGCGACTGCTCCATGCAGCGCCGTCACCAGAAGGTGATCGAGGAAGCGCCGGCGCCGGGCATCCCGCGCAAGGCGATCGAGAAGATCGGCGAGCGCTGCACCGCCGCCTGCCGGCGCATCGGCTACCGCGGCGCCGGCACCTTCGAGTTCCTGTACGAGAACGGCGAGTTCTATTTCATCGAGATGAACACGCGGGTGCAGGTGGAGCACCCGGTGACCGAGCTGATCACCGGCGTCGACATCGTGCGCACGCAGATCCAGGTGGCGGCCGGCGAGAAGCTGCCGTTCAAACAGAGCGACATCCAGATCCGCGGCCACGCAATCGAGTGCCGGGTGAACGCAGAGGATCCGTACAAGTTCATCCCGTCGCCGGGCCGGATCACGTTGTGGCACGCCCCCGGCGGCCCGGGCGTGCGGGTCGACTCGCACGTGTACCACAACTACTTCGTGCCGCCGAACTACGACTCGATGATCGGCAAGATCATCGTGCACGGCGACACGCGCGAGCAGGCGTTGGCCCGCATGCGCACGGCGCTGGCCGAGACGGTGGTCGAGGGCATCAACACCAACATCCCGCTGCACCGCGAGCTGATGGTGGACGCCAAGTTCATGGCCGGCGGCACCAACATCCACTACCTCGAAGAGTGGCTCTCCCACCACAAGAGGTAGGCGGCGTGCACGAACTGCGCCTGCTCTGCCCCGAAGACAGCGTCGAGGCGGTCGGCGAAGCGCTGGAGGCGCTCGACGCGCTGAGCGTTTCCGTCGAGGACGCCGATGCCCGCACGCCGGCCGAACAGGCGCTGTTCGGCGAGCCGGGCATGCCGCCGCCCAGGGAGGGCTGGCAGCGCTCGCTGCTGGTGGCGCTGTTCGCCGGGCAAGCGCAGGCAGCGGAGGCCGCACGCCTGCTGCCGGCACAGGATTTCTTCGGCGGCTGCGAGCTGCTGGGGATGGCCGAGGTGCCGGAGCAGGACTGGGTGCGCCTGACGCAGTCGCAGTTCGAGCCGGTGCAGGTCACGCCGACATTCTGGATCGTTCCCACCTGGCATGAACCGCCGGCGCAGGCGCGCGAGGTGATCCGCCTCGACCCCGGGCTGGCCTTCGGCACCGGCACCCACCCGACCACACGCATGTGCCTGCGCTGGATCGCCGGCCATCCGCCTCGGGATCGGCGCGTGCTGGACTACGGCTGCGGCTCCGGCATCCTGGCGATCGGCGCGGCCAAGTTCGGCGCTGCCGGCGTCGACGCGGTCGACATCGACGAAGCCGCGGTGCGGGCCACCCAGGCCAATGCCGCGGCCAATGACGTGGTGCTGGCCGCCGGTCTGCCCGACCGCGCCAGCGGCAGCTATGACCTGGTGCTGGCCAACATCCTGGCGACGCCGCTGAAGATGCTGGCGCCCCTGCTGTGGGCCCACGTGGCGCCGGGCGGCGCCCTGGTGCTGGCCGGCATCCTGGCGCGCCAGGCCGACGAGCTCAAGGCTGCTTACGCGCCGTACTGCCGTCTCGAAGTGAGCGACGAGGAAGACGGCTGGATCCTGATGACGGCCCGGTGCTAGGCGGCTTGCCTACAATCCAGACCTCATGAGTCTGATCACCAGCTGCCCTGCTTGCGGAACGATGTTCCGCGTCGTGCCGGACCAGCTGAAGATCTCCGAAGGCTGGGTGCGCT
>NZ_JAQGLS010000174.1 GCF_028292805.1 Ramlibacter sp.
CCGGTGATCGGCCTGAACGACTCGGGCGGCGCCCGCATCCAGGAAGGCGTCGCCTCGCTCGGCGGCTATGCCGACGTGTTCCAGCGCAACGTGATGGCCTCCGGCGTGGTGCCGCAGATCAGCATGATCATGGGCCCGTGCGCCGGCGGCGCCGTGTATTCGCCGGCCATGACGGACTTCATCTTCATGGTCAAGGACAGCTCCTACATGTTTGTCACCGGCCCGGAAGTGGTCAAGACGGTGACGCACGAGGAAGTGACGGCCGAGGAGCTGGGCGGCGCGATCACCCACACCACCCGCAGCGGCGTGTCCGACCTGGCGTTCGACAACGACGTGGAAGCGCTGACCATGGTGCGGCGCCTGTATAACTACCTGCCGCTGAACAACCGCGAAAAGCCGCCGCTGCGCCCGAGCAACGACCCGGCCGACCGCATGGATTTCTCGCTCGACACGCTGATCCCGGACAACCCGAACAAGCCCTACGACATCAAAGAGCTGATCGCCAAGACTGTGGACGACGGCGACTTCTTCGAGCTGCAGCCCGAGTACGCCAAGAACATCGTGATCGGCTTCGCCCGCATGGAAGGCCAGAGCGTCGGCATCGTGGCCAACAACCCGCTGGTGCTGGCCGGCTGCCTGGACATCAAGAGCAGCATCAAGGCGGCGCGCTTCGTGCGCTTTTGCGATGCCTTCAACATTCCCGTGATCACCTTCGTCGACGTGCCGGGCTTCATGCCGGGCACCAGCCAGGAGTACGGCGGCATCATCAAGCACGGCGCCAAGCTGCTGTACGCCTACGCCGAGTGCACGGTGCCCAAGGTGACAGTGATCACTCGCAAGGCTTACGGCGGCGCCTACGACGTGATGAGCTCCAAGCACCTGCGCGGCGACGTCAACTTCGCCTGGCCCAACGCAGAGATCGCGGTGATGGGCGCCAAGGGCGCGGTGGAGATCATCTTCCGCGAAGACAGGGGCGACCCGGCCAAGCTGGCGGCGCGCGAGGCCGAGTACAAGGCACGCTTCGCCAACCCGTTCGTGGCGGGCGCGCGTGGCTTCATCGACGACGTGATCCTGCCGCACGAAACCAGGAAGCGCATCTGCCGATCGCTGGTGATGCTGCGCGACAAGAAGATCGAGAACCCGTGGCGCAAGCACGGCAACATTCCGCTGTAGCAATGGCCCACCCCCGAAGCGCCTGCGGCGCCGCGCCCTCGACGGGGCGCCGCCAGCGGCCCGGCAAAGCGGGTCCGCTGGCGGCAGGCGACTGAAAGACCAGACATGTTCGAAAAAATCCTGATCGCCAACCGGGGCGAAATCGCCTGCCGGGTCATCGCCACCGCGAAAAAGATGGGCATCAAGACCGTCGCCGTCTATTCCGACGCCGACCGCGATGCCCGCCACGTGCGGCTGGCCGACGAGGCCGTCCACATCGGGGCGCCGCCATCCCGCGAGAGCTACCTGTGCGCCGACAAGATCGTCGCGGCCGCCAAGCAGACGGGTGCCCAGGCGATCCACCCCGGCTACGGCTTCCTGTCGGAGAACGAGGAGTTCGCGCGCCGGGTGGAACAGGAGGGCATCGCCTTCATCGGCCCCAAGCACTACTCCATCGCCGCGATGGGCGACAAGATCGCCTCCAAGAAGCTGGCCAAGGAAGCCAAGGTCAGCACGATCCCGGGCTGGAACGACGCCATCGAGACGGCCGAGCGCGCCGTGGAGATCGCCCGGGAGGTCGGCTATCCGGTGATGATCAAGGCTTCGGCCGGCGGCGGCGGCAAGGGCTTGCGCGTCGCCCACGACGACAAGGAAGCCTTCGAGGGTTTTACCTCCTGCCGCAACGAGGCGCGCAACAGCTTCGGCGACGACCGCGTGTTCATCGAGAAGTTCGTCGTCGAGCCGCGCCACATCGAGATCCAGGTGCTGGGCGACAGCCATGGCAACGTGATCTACCTGAACGAGCGCGAATGCTCGATCCAGCGGCGCCACCAGAAGGTGATCGAGGAGGCGCCGTCGCCCTTCATCAGCGACGCCACCCGCCAGGCGATGGGCGAGCAGGCCGTGGCATTGGCCAAGGCCGTGAAGTACCAGAGCGCCGGCACCGTGGAGTTCGTGGTCGGCAAGGACCAGTCGTTCTACTTCCTGGAGATGAACACCCGGCTGCAGGTGGAGCACCCGGTCACCGAATGCATCACCGGGCTGGACCTGGTGGAGCTGATGATCCGAGTGGCCGCCGGCGAAAAGCTGGCGTTGACGCAGGCCGAGGTCAAGCGCGAAGGCTGGGCCATCGAGTGCCGCATCAACGCCGAAGACCCGTTCCGCGGCTTCCTGCCCTCCACCGGCCGGCTGGTGCGCTTCCAGCCGCCCAAGGCCAGCATGTGGGCTTCCGACGTCGAGCACCGCCATGGCGTTCGCGTCGACACCGGGGTCGGTGAGGGCGGCGAGATCCCGATGTTCTACGACTCGATGATCGCCAAGCTGATCGTGCACGGCACCGACCGCAACGACGCCATCGCCAAGATGCGCGAGGCACTCAACGGCTTCGTGATCCGCGGCGTCTGCAGCAACATTCCGTTCCAGGCGGCGCTGCTGGCCCATCCGAAGTTCGTCGCCGGCGACTTCAACACCGGCTTCATCGCCGAGAACTATGCCGGCGGCTTCCGGGCCGAAGACGTGGCGCACGGTGATCCCGACTTCCTGGTGGCGCTGGCGGCCTTTGCCCACCGGCGCGCGCTGCAGCGCTCGGCCGGCATCAGCGGCCAGATGCGCGGTCACGAGTTCAAGGTCGGCGAAGACTACGTCGTCGTCAAGCTCGACCCCGAAGGCAAGCACCAGCAGCAGCCGGTGAAGGTGCGCGACTACCAGGCGAAAACCGGCTCCAGCGTGGTCCACACCAACGGTCGCAGCTTCGCCATCTGCAGCCAGTGGCACCTGGGCGGCGCCCGCATCCGCGGCACCGTCGACGGCGAGGCTTTCACCGCCCAGCTCGAACGCGGCGGCAAGAACCCGCTGGCGCTGCGGATCGACCACGACGGCACCCGGCTCGACGCCATGGTGCTGACGCCGCGCGCGGCGGAACTGCATGCGCTGATGCCGTTCAAGGCGCCGCCGGACATGAGCCGCTTCCTGCTGTCGCCGATGCCCGGCCTGCTGGTCGACGTCGCCGTGCAGCCGGGGCAGAAGGTGCAGGCCGGCGAGCGGCTGGCGGTGATCGAGGCCATGAAGATGGAGAACGTGTTGCTCGCCGCCGCCGACGGCGTGGTCGGCAAGGTGCTGGCGGCCAAAGGCGAGTCGCTGGCCGTCGACCAGCCGATCGTGGAGTTCGAATGACCGCCGACCGCCCCTTCAAGGTCCTCGGCCTGCAGCAGGTCGCCATCGGCGGCCCCGACAAGCTGCGGCTGCAAAAGCTCTGGGTCGACCTGTTCGGTCTGGAGGTCACCGGCACCTTCCGCAGCGAGCGCGAGAACGTCGACGAAGACATTTGCGCGCTGGGCAGCGGCCCGTTCAAGGTCGAGGTCGACCTGATGCAGCCGCTGGACCCGGACAGAAAGCCGGCCGTCCAGGCCACGCCGCTGAATCACATCGGCCTGTGGGTCGACGACCTGCCCACCGCAGTGGAATGGCTGGCGGCGCAGGGGCTGCGCTTCGCGCCCGGCGGTATCCGCCGCGGCGCTGCCGGCTTCGACATCTGCTTCGTCCACCCCAAGGGCAACGACGAATTCCCGGTCGGCGGCGAAGGCGTTCTGATCGAACTGGTGCAGGCGCCGCCGGAGGTGATTCAGGCTTTCGCCGCCCTGGCGCGGGCCGGCGGCGGCTGACGGCGCGCCGCCAGCTGTTGTTCCGGCGCACCGAACGCCGCCATCTTTCCGCGTACTGCGGGCAGATTGCGGCGTCAAGGCGGTTTGGCGACGGATCGGCTGGCGCTGGCATGGCAGGTCGGTGAGAATCCGCCGACCCGCCATGGACAAAGCCCCGCCCCAACTGCTGCCGACCGACTCGCTCGGCCCGTTCCCGGCGCAGGACGCCATCCTGCGCTGCCAGGCCGCATTGCTGGCGCGCGTGCGGCTGGCGCAGGCGGCGACTGCGTTGGCGGCCGAACTGGCCGAGATCCTGCACTGCCGCCGCGTCAGCGTCGGCCTGCTCGAAGGCGAGCGGATCCGCATCGTCGGCAGTTCGCAGGCCGGCGAGATCGACCCGCGCCACGATGCGGCCGCTGCCATCGGCGCCGCCATGCACGAGGCCGTTGACCAGGCCAGCAGCGTCGTCTGGCCGGTCGCCGCGGCGGATGGCCCGGTCAGCCTGGCGCAGCACCAGCTGGCCGGACCCGGTGCGGCCTGCAGCGTGCCGGTGGTGGTGCGCGGGCGCGTCATCGGCGCCCTGACGCTGGAGTGCGGGTCGGAAGCGCCGTTCTGGCCGGCGCAAATCGCCCTGTGCGAGGACATCGCCAGCTTTGCCGGCCCGGTGCTGGAACTCAAGCGCGCGGCCGAGGCGCCCTGGCACCGCCGCGGGCGCGACTGGCTGGGTGAGCGGCTGGCGGGCACTGGCCGGCGGCAACTCGCCTGGGGCGCCGGCCTGCTGGCGCTGTGCGTCGCTCTGGCCGTGCCGCTGCCTTGGCGGGTGAGCGCGCCGGCGCGGCTGGAAGGCTCGGTGCAGCGGGCGATCGTGGCGGCGGCCGATGGCTTCCTGCAGCAATCGAATGTTCGGCCCGGCGACCGCGTCACCGAAGGCCAGGTGCTGGCCCAGCTCTCGTCGCAGGATTACGAGCTGGAACGCACGCGGCGCGAGAGCGAGCTGCGCCAGCACGAAAACGGCTACCGCGCCGCCCAGGCGCGCAACGACCGCACCCAGATGGTCGTCAGCCAGTCGCGCGCGGCCGAGGCGCAGGCGCTGCTGACGCTGGCGCAGACCCAGCTCGATCGCAGCCGCCTGGTGGCGCCGTTCGACGGCATCGTGATCAAGGGTGACCTGGCGCCCAATCTGGGCGCGCCGGTGCAAAAGGGAGAAGTGTTGATGGTGCTGGCGCCCGGCGACAGCTTTCGGCTGATCGTGGAAGTGGACGAAAGCGACATCGCCGCGGTGCGTCCCGGCCAGCAAGGGCAGCTGGCGCTGGCGGCAAGGCCGGAGCAGCCACTGCGCTTTACCACCCGCCGCATCGTGCCGGTGGCCACCGCTGCCGACGGCCGCAACTACTTCGAGGTGGAAGCCACGCCGATCGGCCAGCCGGCCGATCTGCGGCCGGGCCTGAGCGGGGTCGCCAAGATCGAGGTGGGGCAGCGCTCGCTAGGCTGGCTGCTGTTCCACCGCGCGGCCGACTGGCTGCGACTGGCCGTCTGGACGATCGCGCTGTAGTGACCGCACCGCTGGTCAGCGGCTCCTGGTACCGCGTCGCCCCGCTCAAGCCCAGCCTGGTGGCCGGCCTGAAGATCGTGCGCCAGCCGGTGCGCGACCAGATCTGGCACGTGCTGGTGGAGCCGGGCTCGGGCCGCCAGCTGCGGCTGAACCCGGCGGCTTACGCCTTCGTCGGCCGTTGGGACGGCATGCACACGGTGGAAAGCCTGTGGCAGCAATTGCTGGCGCGCGGCGGCGACGATGCGCCGACCCAGGACGACATCCTGCGGCTGCTGGCGCAGCTGTTTCGCGCCGGCATGCTGCACTTCGATGCGGCCCCGCACCTGTCGCTGCTGTTCACGCGCCGCACGCAGGAAGAGGAGCGCCGGCGCCGCGCCTTCATCAACCCGCTGATGCTGCGCACCCGCCTGTTCGATCCCACCCGGCTGCTGGACGCGCTGGCGCCGGTGGCGACTGCACTGGGCCGCTGGCCGGTGTTCGTCCTCTGGCTGGCCGCAGTCGCGCTCGCGGTGCTGGCCGCGGCGGTGAGCTTCGGCTCGCTCAAGGCCGATGCGCTGCGCGTGCTGGCCACGCCTTCGAGCTACGCGCTGGCCTGGCTGGCCTATTCGCTGGTCAAGGCGCTGCACGAGCTGGGGCATGCGCTGGCGGTGCGCCGCTTCGGCGGCGCCGTCCGCGAGGTGGGCATTTCGCTGATGATGCTCACGCCCGCGCCCTACGTGGACGCCAGTGCAGCCAGCGCTTTTGCGCAGGCCAGGCACCGGGCCCTGGTCAGCGCCGCCGGCATCATGGTGGAACTGGCGATCGCGGCCGTCGCCATGTTCGCCTGGACCGTGCTCGCCCCCGGGCGGGCCAGGGACACTTCGCTGGTGGTGCTGCTGATCTGCTCGGTCTCCACCATCCTGTTCAATGCCAACCCGCTGCTGCGGCTGGACGGCTACCACCTGCTGTGCGACGCGCTGCAGTTGCCCAACCTGGCGCTGCGCAGCCAGGCCTGGTGGGCTTCGCAATGGCGCCGGCTGATCGGTTCGGAGGCCGCGCTGCCAGCCAGCGCGCTGGCAGCGGGCGAGCGCAAGTGGCTGGTGCTCTATGCGCCGGCGTCCTGGGCCTGCCGGCTGGGGCTGCTGCTGGCGCTGGTGTTCTGGCTTGGCCACCAGTCCTGGCTGCTCGGCTGGCTGGCGGCGTTCGGGTTGGGCGGCTGGCTGTTGGCCGGAGTGATCCGGGGCTTGTTGCGCTCGGCCGCCGCCGCGGCGGACCCGGTTGCAAGGCGTCGCGCCTTGCTGTGGGCCGCGGCGGTGGGCATGGCGGCGTTCGTGGTCCTGTTCCTGCTGCCGGCACCGGCCAGTGTGATGGCGCGCGGCGTGGTCTGGCCGCCGGAGCGGGCGCAGCTGCGGCCGCAGGCGGCCGGCTTCATCCAGGCCGGACTGGTGCGCGACGGTGCGACCGTGGCCAATGGCGAGGTGGTGCTGCGGCTGCTGGATCCGGCGCTGCAAGCGCAGCAGGAGAAGACTGCGGGAGAGCGCTCGGGCTTGATGGCGCAGCAGTACCAGGCCTTGCTGCTGGACCCGGCCCGGGCCGGTGACCTGAACGCGCAGCTCGAGCGCAACGCCGCGGAGCTGGAGCGGGCGCAGCAGCAATTGGGCAACCTGGAGCTGCGGGCCCAGACCGACGGCCGCGCCGTCTGGCCGCGCGCCGGTGACTTGCCGGGCAGCTATGCGAAGCGCGGCGCCATGCTCGGCTACGTGCTGGGACCGGAGCCGGCGCAGGTGCGGCTGGTGCTGCACGACGAAGACCTGCTGCGGGTGCGCGGCCAGGTGCAAGACATCGAGGTGCGGCTGGCGGCATCGCCCGGGGTGGTGCACCGCGCCCGGCTGGCCAGCGAGACGCCGGCGGCCACGCGCCAGCTGCCCAGCGGCGCCCTGGGCGACCGCCATGGCGGCCCGGTTCCGGTCGATGCGTCCGACGCGGAGGGCTTGCGCACGCAGTTGCCGGTGTTCCTGCTGGACGTCGTCGTGCCCGGCTTGACCGCCGACCAGGTCGGCGGGCGCGCCTGGGTCAAGCTGTCGCTGCCCAGCGAGCCGCTCGGGCTGCAGGCCCTGCGCCTGGTGCGGCAACTGCTGGTGCGGCAGTTCAGCCCCACCGGGCAGGCATGAGCGCCAGGTGGCCCTTTCCCGGCGTGGTCTGGGGTGACTACCCGGAGCGCTTGCCGCAGCACAAGCGGGCGCCTCCGCTGCGGCGGGCGGCACTGGAACGCTTTGCCGACAGCGCCGCCGCCGCGCCCGGCCTGAGCGAAGCCGACTTGCCCGCGCACCTGCAGGCGCTGCGCCGGGGGACTCCGGACAGCGACGGCTGGCTGCTGGATGCGACGGTGCTGGCCGCCAGCGCCTTGCGCCACACCCTGGGCTATGCGCCGCACCGGCAGCAGTTGCTGGCCGCGCGCGTCCTGCTCGATGACTGCCTGGCCGAGATGGCCACCGGCGAAGGCAAGACCGCCGCCATCGCCATCGCGGCCGGTGTCGCGGCACTGGCGCGCACGCCGGTGCACGTGGTCACCTCCAACGACTACCTGGGCGAGCGCGACGCCCACGCGCTGCGGCCGTTCTACGCCCGGCTGGGGTTGCGCGTTGCCTGCGTCACCCAGCCCATGCAGGCGGCCGAGCGGCGCCAGGCCTATGCCGCCGACGTCGCCTACTGCACCGCCAAGGAGCTGGCCTTCGATTACCTGCGTGACGGCATGCGGCGGGCGGCCGACCTGTCGCCGCTGGAGCAGCGGGCCCGCCGGCTGGGCCTGGCGGCGGCCATCCAGGCACCGGTGCTGCGCGGGCTGAGCATGGCGATCCTGGACGAAGCCGACACGGTGCTGATCGACGAGGCGCGGGTGCCGCTGGTGCTGGCGCAGGGCGAAGGCTCGGCCGCCGAAGCCGCCTTCTACGGCGCGGCGCTGGCCGTGGCGCAGCGGCTCGCTCGCGGCGCAGACTATCTGGCACGCGGCGACGGCCGACGCTTCGAGCTGACGCCGCAGGGGCGGCAACAGCTGGCGGCGTGGCCAGCAGCGGACCATCCGCTGCTGGGCCATCGGGCGCACCGCGAGGCGGCGGTGGAAAGCGCACTGGTGGCGCTGCACGTGCTGCGACGCGACCATGACTACGTGGTGCGCGAGGGGCAGGTGACGCTGGTGGACGAAACCACTGGCCGGGCGGCCGCCGGGCGGGCCTGGTCCGCCGGGCTGCACCAGCTGGTGGAACGCAAGGAAGGCGTGGCTGCGTCCCAGCGCAACGCCACCATCACGCAGATCACCTTGCAGCGCTTCTTTCCCCGCTACCTGCGGCTGGCCGGCGCCAGCGGCACCTTGGCCGAGGCCGTCGGCGAGCTGCGCTCGGTGTACCAGCTGAAGGTGGTGGTGGTGCCCAGGCGGACCCCCTCGCTGGTGCGGCATCTTCCCCCTCGCTTGCTGGCGGACAGCCAGGCGCTGTGGCAGGCGGTGGCGCAGGACGCCAAGGCCTTGGCGCAGGCCGGGCGCGCGGTGTTGATCGGCACCGAAACGGTAGCCCAGTCGGAAGCGCTGTCCCGGCAACTGGCCTCCCGCCAGCTGAGCCACCAGGTCCTGAATGCAAGGCAGGACCAGGAGGAAAGCCAGCTGATCGCAGCGGCCGGCCAGTGCGGGCGCATCACGGTCGCCACCAGCATGGCAGGGCGCGGCACCGACATCGTGTGCGAACCAGCGGTGCTGGCGAACGGGGGCTTGCACGTCGTCCTGTGCCAAGTCAATGCTTCGGCTCGCATCGATCGCCAGTTTCTTGGTCGCGCTGGCCGCCAAGGCCAGCCGGGCAGCGTCCAGACCGTGGCCGCGGTGGACTTTCCGGTGTTGCGGCGCTGGTGGCCAGCTTGGTGGCTGCACGCGATTGGAGGCAGAAAGACCTGGCCAATGCTGCCAAAGTTCACGGTTTCATTCGCGCAATGGCGAGAGTCCTTTACGTATCGTTACCAACGTGCAAGACTCAACCGTCAAGCTGACTCCGAGGAGCGCGATCTGACGTTCAGTCGGCAGGTGAAACCATGAATCATTCCAGGCGTTGGGTGCTCGCTGCGTCGTTGCTCGTCCCGGTGGCAGCCTGGGCGCAGGCGCTGGGCTGCCTGATCGAGCCGTATCGGGTGTCCGAAGTCGGCAGCCCTGTCATTGGCGTGGTCAGCAGCATGGTGGCCGAGCGCGGCGACCACGTGGCAGCCGGCCAGGTGCTGGCCACCCTGCGCTCCGAAGTGGAGCGCCAGTCGGTGGCGGTGGCGTCGAGCAAGGCGCAGGCGATCGGGGAATTGAAGGCCGCGCAAGCCAACGCCGAGCTGGCGCGGCAGAAACTCGCCCGCGCCAAGGACCTGGCCGACCAGCAGTTCATCTCCAGCCAGGCGCTGGAGCAAGCCCGCGCCGAATACCAGGTGGCGGAAAACCGCCACAGCCAGGCGCGCGAGCAACGCGACGTGTTCGCCCGCGAGCACGACCTGGCCCAGGCCCAGCTCGGCCTGCGCACCATCCGCAGCCCGATCTCGGGCGTGATCGTGGAGCGCTACCTCTCCGTTGGCGAGCGGGTCGAGGAAAAGCCGATCTTCAAGGTGGCCATTGTCAACCCCTTGCGGGTCGAGGTGGTGCTGCCCTCGTCGGCCTATGCTGGTGTGCGCCGAGGCACGGAGATCAGCGTCACGCCCGACTTTCCCGGGGCCAAGCCGCGGCTGGCCCGCGTGACGGTGGTCGACCGGCTGATCGACGGCGCCAGCAACACCTTCCGCGCCCGCCTGGAGTTGCCGAACGCCGACCTTTCGCTGCCGGCCGGCTTGCGCTGCAAGGCCGAACTGCGTGCCGCCCAGGCGCCCGCGCCGGCGCCCCGTGCGGCCGCGCCGTCGGCCGTCCGGTCCGGCCGCGCGGCCGAAGCGTCGTTGCGGCTGCAGATGGACCCGGTGCTGGTGAATGCACCGATCGGGCGGCCGTGAAGGCCAGCTGAATTCCATGCGCTGGCTTCGCCGATTTCGCGCAGCCCGGGCCGAACGTTCAACGCCCGTGGCGGAGCCCATGGAGCCGCGGCTGCTGTTCTCGGCCGATCTGGGCGCTGGCCTGCTGCTGGGC
>NZ_JAQGLS010000184.1 GCF_028292805.1 Ramlibacter sp.
GTGATTCGCGTCGTCGGCGGAAATTCGGGGGCGGACGCAGGCGTCGGGATCTACGGCAAGCTCAAGTTCGAGTCGGGCGGACATCGCGTGCAGCGCGTGCCCGCCACCGAAACGCAGGGCCGCATCCACACCAGCGCCTGCACGGTGGCAGTGCTGCCCGAGCCTGACGAAGCCGAGGACGTGGCGTTGAACCCGGCCGAATTGCGCATCGACACCTATCGGGCCTCCGGCGCCGGCGGCCAGCACGTGAACAAGACCGACTCCGCCGTGCGCATCACCCACCTGCCCACCGGCATCGTGGCCGAGTGCCAGGACGACCGCTCGCAGCACCGCAACAAGGCCAAGGCCATGCAGGTGCTGGCCGCCCGGATCCAGGAGAAGGACCGCTCGGCGCGGGCCGCCAGGGACGCGGCCACCCGCAAGGGCCTGATCGGCAGCGGCGACCGCTCCGACCGCATCCGCACCTACAACTTCCCGCAAGGCCGGATGACCGACCACCGGATCAACCTGACCCTGTACCGCTTGCTGGCGATCATGGAAGGCGACCTCGACGAAGTGATCCAGGCGCTGCTGCTGGCCCGCAGGGCGGAGCAGCTGGAGGAACTCGAAGTGGGCATGGGCGCCGTGCGCGCATGACGCTGCACCAAGCCTTGCAGCAGGCAGCGGCGCAGGGGCTGGCGCGGCTGGATGCGCAGCTGTTGCTGCTGCACCTGCTGGGCCGCCCCGGCACCGATCGCGGCTGGTTGATCGCGCACGACGACACCATGCTGGCGCCGCCGTTGCGGGAGACCTTCAGCGCGCTGTGCCGCCGCCGGGCGGACGGCGAACCGCTGGCCTACCTGCTGGGCGAAAAGGAATTCTTCGGCCTGCGGCTGCAAGTTGACCCCCGCGTGCTGGTGCCGCGGCCCGACACCGAGACGCTGGTCGAGTGGGCACTGGAGCTGTTGCAGCACCGGCTCGCGCCTCGCGTGATCGACCTGGGCACCGGCAGCGGCGCCATCGCCTTGGCCATCCGGCAGGCCCGTGCCGACGCCGTGGTGGAAGCGGTCGACCGCAGCGCCGGCGCCCTGGAAGTGGCCGCGGCCAACGCCCACGCGCTGGGCCTGGCCGTGGATTTGCGCCAGGCCAGCTGGCTGGAAGGCGCTCAAGGCCCGTACGAGCTGATCGTCAGCAACCCACCTTACGTGGCCGCCGGCGACCCGCACCTGGCCGACTTGCGCCATGAGCCGGTATCGGCACTGGTGGCCGGCGCCGACGGCCTGGACGACCTGCGCGCCATCGTGCAGGCGGCGCCGGCGCTGCTGGCACCTGGCGGCTGGCTGCTGCTGGAACACGGCTGGCACCAGGCGCAGGCCGTGCGCGGGCTGCTCACCGCCGCCGGCCTGGTCGACACCGCCAGCCGGCGTGACCTGGCCGGCATCGAGCGCTGTTCCGGCGCCTGCCGCCTTGAACTGGGATAATTGGCCGCAATGTTGAAGCAGGCCTTGCCTGCCTAGGAGGAATCAAGATGAGCGACGCACAGCAACGTATCGACGACCTGGTCAAGAACAGCGAAGTGGTGCTGTTCATGAAGGGCAACGCCAGCTTCCCCATGTGCGGTTTTTCCGGCCGGGCGATCCAGATCCTGAAGGCCTGCGGCGTCGACGCCAGGCAGCTCAAGACGGTGAACGTGCTGGAAGACGACGGCATCCGCCAGGGCATCAAGGAATACAGCAACTGGCCCACCATCCCGCAGCTTTACGTCAAGGGCGAGTTCATCGGCGGCTCCGACATCATGATGGAGATGTACCAGAGCGGCGAGCTGCAGCAGGTGCTGGGCGGCGAGCCGCAGGCCTGATCAGCCCAGGGGCGACGCGGCTGCCAACGGCGGCGCGTCCCGCCTCTTCTGTGGATTCCTGCTGACAAGCGCAGGCGCTGGACGGCTGACCTCGTTGCTCCTTGCCCCGACCTATGCTCGAATGAAAGCACAGTCGTGAAGGAGAAGGTCGATGGATACGTCGCACAGCCTGGTTCCTCAGTCCCGCGGCCTGCAGCTGCCGATCGCGAACCTGCGCAGCGTGTTCCGCACGCACGATGTGGAACGCAAGCTGTCCAAGCTGCCGGCGCGCGAGCACGAGATGCTGCGCGCCACCTACGAGCGGATGCTCGAGCGCGGTCCCGACCGCTTCCAGGTCAAGCCCAGCGGCGTGCCCGAGATGGGCGCCCTGTACGAACTGCTCCCCAACTTCACCGAGGTCCTGGACGACGTCAAGCGCCACGTGGCGCTGGCGCAGGACTCGGGTGACGGCCTGGACGTCACGCCGATGCTGCTGCTGGGCCCGCCCGGCATCGGCAAGACCCACTTCGCCCGCCAGCTCGCCGACCTGCTCGGCACCGGCATGTGCCTGGTTCCCATGAGCTCCATGACGGCCGGCTGGCTGCTGTCGGGCGCGTCCTCGCAATGGAAGGGCGCCAAGCCCGGCAAGGTTTTCGAGGCGCTGGTCGACGGCCAGTACGCCAACCCGGTGCTGGTGGTCGACGAGATCGACAAGGCCAGCGCCGATGCGCAGTACGACCCGCTGGGCTCGCTCTACAGCCTGCTGGAGCACGACACGGCGGGCGCCTTCACCGACGAATTCGCCGAGGTCGCGATTGACGCCAGCCAGGTGATCTGGATCATGACGGCCAACGACGAGCGTTGCATTCCCGAGCCGATCCTGAACCGGATGAACGTGTTCCAGATCGAGGCGCCGTCGCCCGAGCAGGCGCGCGCCATCGCCCGCAACCTCTACTCTTCGATCCGCGCCGACCACGGCTGGGGCAAGCGCTTCGACGCCGACCCGGCCGACGACGTGCTCGATTGCCTGGCCGAACTGGCGCCGCGCGAAATGCGGCGCGCGCTGATGACGGGCTTTGGCAATGCGCGACTGGCACAGCGGGACAGCATCCAGGCCGACGATCTGCCCAAGTGCGGCGAGCGCAAGGGCAAGCTGGGCTTCCTGCAATAGCTGTGTTGCCGCCGCAATCGATGCGGCGACGGTGCAGGAGCGGCGTGGATCCCGGGCCAAGCCGGGGAGGAAGTCAGGACGGTTGCGGCCTGTCCGCCGGCCGCAGCGGGTCCGACGACGGCGCCGGCGGCAGCGGAACATCCTCGAAAGCCCAGGTGCGCGCCGCGCCGAACACGGCGTTCGGATACGGCGGGCGGCCGCGGCTGCCGTTGTAGCGGCCCAGCGCCATGAACAGGTCGCCGCGCTCGCGGTCGATGTAGTGGCGCAGGATCACGCAGCCAAAGCGCAGGTTGGTCTGCATGTGGAACAGCCGGCCGGCGTCGCCGTCGCCGATCACGCGGGTCCAGAACGGCATCCCCTGCATGTAGCCGCGCGCGCCCACCGGGCTGACGGCGAACTTGCGGAACGCGCTCTCGACCTGGATCAGGCCCAGCACCAGGGCGGTGTCCAGACCGGCGCGCCTGGTCTCGTACCAGACGGTCTGCAGGAACTCCTTGCGCTCGGTCCAGTCTGGCTGGCGACGCCGCAGCCGCCCGCTCATCGCCCCCAGCCAGCGCAGGTACTTCAGGCGCGCATCGGTGTCGTGGAAGACGGGGACCGGCGGGGCGCTGTTGGCGACGGCGGACGTGAGCGCGGTGCGAACCGAGTCCGCCAGCGGCTCCTCGAGCTGGCCGCCGGCATGGGCCCGGCCGCCCAGCAGCAGCCACCCGAGCCCCGCCGCAGCGGGCTGCAGGAACTGCCGCCGGTTCGTCACGCCGCCAGCCGCCCCTTGAGGAAGCCCGCGATGTCACCGGCCGGCACCTTGGTGGCGCCGGCATCGCGGCGGTGCTGGTACTCCAGCTGCCCTTCCTTCAAGCCGCGGTCGGAGATCACCACCCGGTGCGGCACGCCGATCAGCTCCCAGTCGGCGAACATCGCGCCGGGCCGCTCGCCCCGGTCGTCCAGCATCACGTCGACGCCGGCCGCTGCGAGCTCGTCGTGCAGTTGTTCCGCGGCCGCCTTCACGTCGGCGCTGCGGTCCATGCCGATCGGGCAGACCACCACGGTGAACGGCGCGAGCGCGTCGGGCCAGATGATCCCGCGCTCATCGTGGTTCTGCTCGATGGCCGCGGCCGGCAGCCGCGTGATGCCGATGCCGTAGCAGCCCATCTCGAACGGCTTGGGCTTGCCGTCCTCGTCCAGGAAGTTGGCGTTCATGGCCACGCTGTACTTGGTGCCCAGGTAGAAGATGTGCCCGACCTCGATGCCGCGCTCGATGGCGAGCGCGCCCTTGCCGTCCGGCGACGGGTCGCCCGCCACCGCGTTGCGGAGGTCCGCCACCAGCGCCGGCTCGGGCAGGTCGCGGCCCCAGTTGACGCCGGTGATGTGGAAGTCTTCCTCGTTGGCGCCGCAGACCCAGTCGGCCATGGCTGCGACTTCGCGGTCGGCCACCACCTGCACCGGCTGCTTCATCGCGACCGGGCCAAGGTAGCCGGGCTTGGTGCCGAAGTGCGCCTCGATCTCCGGCACGGTGGCAAAGCGAAAGCCGTCGTCCAGCCCGGGCACCTTGGCGACCTTGATCTCGTTCATGTCGTGGTCGCCGCGCAGCAGCAGCAGCCACACCCGCGTTTGCGCGATGTTGCCGGCGCCATCGAGCTTGTCGGTCGCCAGCACCAGCGACTTGACCGTGGCCTGCAGCGGCACCGCCAGCAAGCTGGCGACGGCCTGGCAGGTGGACTTGCCGGGCGTGGGCACCTTCTCCATGGCCTTGCCGGCGGCCGGGCGGGGGCCGGCCGGCGCCAGCGCCTCGGCCTTTTCCATGTTGGCCGCGTAGTCGCCGTCCGGGCTGTAGACGATGGCGTCCTCGCCGGTGGCGGCGATCACCTGGAATTCCTCGGACAGGTCGCCGCCGATGGCGCCGCTGTCGGCGGCCACGGCGCGGTAGCGCAGGCCGAAGCGGTCGAAGATGCGCCGGTAGGCCTGCGCCATCGTTTCGTAGCTGCGCCTGGCCGCGGCCGGGTCGCGGTCGAAGCTGTAGGCGTCCTTCATGGTGAACTCGCGCCCGCGCATCAGGCCAAAGCGCGGCCGGCGCTCGTCGCGGAACTTGGTCTGCACCTGGTACAGGTTCTTGGGCAGCTGCTTGTAGCTGCGCAGCTCCTGGCGGGCGATGTCGGTGACGACTTCCTCGCTGGTGGGCTGGACCACGAAGTCGCGGTCGTGCCGGTCCTTGATGCGCAGCAGCTCGGGACCCATCTTCTCGAAGCGGCCGGTTTCCTGCCAGAGTTCGGCCGGCTGCACCACCGGCATGGCGCACTCCACCGCGCCGGCGCGGTTCATTTCCTCGCGCACGATCGCTTCCACCTTGCGGATCACTCGCAGGCCCATGGGCATGTAGGTGTAGATGCCGGCGCCGAGCTTCTTGATCATGCCGGCCCGCATCATCAGCTTGTGGCTGGCGACCTCGGCGTCGGCGGGGGCT
>NZ_JAQGLS010000210.1 GCF_028292805.1 Ramlibacter sp.
CCGCGGGACGATGCCGGCCGGCGTGACGAGGCCGCCGGCGACCGCCAGGCTCAGCTTGTCGCCTGGCTTCACGCCCAGCGAGCGCGCCAGTTCGCCGCCCAGCACGATGCCCCAGCCGCCCGGCTGCAGCTTGGACAGCGTGCTGTCCTTGATCTGCCGGGCGAGGTCGGTGACGGTGGCCTCGTCGTTCGGCGAGATGCCGCGGATGACGACGCCGCGCATGTCGTCGCCGCGCGCGATCAAGGCCTGCGAGGCGATGAAGGGCGCGGCCCCGATGACCTCTTTGTTCTCGCGCGCCTTGGCGGCCGTCGCGTGCCAGTCGGGCAGCGCCGTGCCCTGCGCGTCGTAGATTTCGACGTGGGCGACGACCGAGAGCATGCGGTCGCGCACTTCCTTCTGGAAGCCGTTCATCACCGACAGCACGATGATGAGCGCGGCGACGCCGAGCGCGATGCCGAGCATCGAGACGCCGGAGATGAAGGAAATGAAGCCGTTGCGGCGGGTGGCGCGGCCGGCGCGGGTGTAGCGCCAGCCGAGAACCAGCTCGTAAGGAAGTGCCATCAGCGGGGCCGGAGGGGGGTGTGCATCGCCGGGGATTGTGGCATCCCCGACAATACGGCTGTGTCAGACGGTGTCCACTTGATCGTTCCTTTCGCCGCGTGCGCGTCCGAGGCCTGCGCGCGGGCGCTGCCCGGGTTGCAACTGCCCCAGCTGCGCCGGCTGCTGGGACGGCTCGGTGCGCCCGGGGTCGACCGGGGCACGGTCGACGACCTGTCGATGCCCCACGAACGCGCCTTTGCCCGGGCCTGCGGCCTGCCCGTGGCCGACGGCCTGCTGCCGCTGGCCGCCCTGCAGCTGCGCCACGACGGGCGCCTGGTGGCCGACGAGCCCTGGGCCTGGATCACGCCCAGCCACTGGCGGGTGGCGCGCGACCACATCGTGATGGCGCACCCGCAGGAACTGCAGCTCGATGGCGACGATTCGCGGGCCTTGCTGGCGCTGATGGCGCCGTACTTCGCCGAGGACGGCATCCACCTGGAATACCAGGCGCCGCTGCGCTGGCTGGCGCGCGGCGAGCTGTTTCGCGCGCTGCCCACCGCTTCGCTGGACCGCGTGGTGGGTCGCACCGTCGACGGCTGGATGGCCGGCGGCGACGCCGGCCGCCCGCTGCGGCGGCTGCAGCAGGAAATGCAGATGCTGCTGTACACGGTGCCGCTGAATGACGAGCGCCAGCGCGCCGGCCTGCTGCCGGTCAATTCGTTCTGGGTCAGCGGCAACGGCGCCCTGCCGGCCGACGCCCCGCCCCCGTCGCCCGCCGGCGCGCAGGTCGCGCAGCAACTGCGCGATGCCGCCCTGGCCGACGACGGTGCGGCCTGGGCCGCCGCCTGGCAGCAGCTGGATGCGCGCGAAGGCCCCCGGCTGCAGGCGGCGCTGGACCAGGGGCACAGCGTGCGGCTGACGCTCTGCGGCCAGGCAAATTCCCGCAGCTGGGCGTCGCCGGGCGCCAGCGTGTGGCGCCGCCTGGGGTCTTTGCTGTCCCCGCCCTCGATTGCTGGCATGCTCGGCGGCCTGTGAAGATCATTCCAAGAGACATCCCCCCGCGCGCAGCCTGGGCACTCGAGCAGGCGGGCATCCACCCGCTGCTGGCGCGCCTGTATGCCTCCCGCGGTGTCCTGGGCAAGGACGAACTGGACAACGGCCTGGGCCGGCTGCTGCCGCCGGCCGCCATGAAGGGCCTGCCGCAGGCGGCCGCCCTGCTGGCCGACGCGATTGCGGCGGGCCACCGGATCTGCATCGTGGCCGACTACGACTGCGACGGCGCCACCGCCTGCGCGGTGGCCGTGCGCGGATTGCGGCTGCTGGGCGCGCAGTACGTGGACTACCTGGTGCCGGACCGCGTCGTCGACGGCTACGGCCTGACCGCGCCGATCGCGCAGCGGGTCAAGGCGCAAGGCGCCGACGTGCTGGTCACGGTGGACAACGGCATTGCCAGCCTGGAAGGGGTGGCCGCCGCGCTGCAGCTGGGGCTGCAGGTTCTGGTGACCGACCACCACCTGCCCGGCCCGGTGTTGCCGGCCGGCGCGCTGATCGTCAACCCGAACCAGCCGGGCTGCGACTTCGAGAGCAAATCGATCGCCGGGGTCGGGGTGATGTTCTACGTGTTGCTGGCATTGCGCGCCGAACTGCGCGCGCGCGGCGTCTTCAGCGAGCAGACCCAGCCCAAGCTGGACGCCCTGCTGCCGCTGGTGGCGCTGGGCACGGTGGCCGACGTGGTCAAGCTCGATGCCAACAACCGCCGGCTGGTGGCGCAGGGCTTGAAGCGCGTTCGCGCCGGCGCCCTGCCCTGCGGCCTGGCCAGCCTGTTCACGGTGGCGGCGCGCAAGGCGCCGGTCGCCACCACGTTCGACTTCGGTTTTGCCCTCGGCCCGCGCATCAATGCGGCCGGCCGGCTGGCCGACATGACGCTGGGCATCGAGTGCCTGCTGACCGACGACCCGGCCCGCGCCGACGAACTGGCGCGCACGCTGGACGGCATCAATCGCGACCGGCGCGAGATCGAGGGTGAGATGCGCGAGCAGGCCATGGCCATCGCCGAATCGCTGTTCGAGGAAGGCGACGAGCCGCCGCCGGCCATCTGCGTGTTCGACCCCGACTTCCACGAAGGCGTGGTCGGCATCGTCGCCTCGCGCATCAAGGACAAGCTGCATCGTCCGACCTTCGTGTTCGCGGCCAGCCAGGCGCCCGGACGCGAGCACGAGCTGAAAGGCTCGGGCCGCTCGATTCCGGGTTTCCACCTGCGCGATGCGCTCGACCTGGTGGCCAAGCGCCATCCGGGCGTGCTGCTGCGGTTCGGCGGGCACGCGAT
>NZ_JAQGLS010000225.1 GCF_028292805.1 Ramlibacter sp.
CCTCCTCGACCAGCGAGGCGTTCTGCTGCACCACCTGGTCCATCTGGGCGACGGCGGTGTTGACCTGCTGGATGCCGGAGTCCTGCTCCGCGCTGGCCGCCGCGATCTCCGCGACCAGGTCGCTGACCTTCTTCACGGAGGCGACGATCTCCTGCATGGTCTGGCCGGCGGCGTCGACCAGCCGCGTGCCGGCCTCGACCTTGTCGACCGACTCGCCGATCAGGCCCTTGATCTCCTTGGCCGCAGCGGCGCTGCGCTGCGCCAGGTTGCGCACTTCGGCCGCCACCACCGCGAAGCCGCGGCCCTGCTCGCCGGCCCGGGCCGCTTCCACCGCGGCGTTCAGCGCCAGGATGTTGGTCTGGAAGGCGATGCCGTCGATCACCCCGGTGATCTCGGCGATGCGACGGCTGGCGCCGCTGATGTCGCCCATGGTCTGCACCACGCGCGCCACCACCGTGCCGCTGGCGCGGGCCGCCAGGGCCACGCCGCTGGCGGCGTCGCTGGCCCGCTGCGAGGCCAGCGCGTTTTCGTTGACGGCGTCGGTCAGCTGGTGCATCGAAGCGGCCGTTTGCTGCAGCGACGCCGACGTGGTCTCGGTGCGCTGGCCCAGGCTGGTGTTGCCGTGGGCGATCTCGCCGGCCGCCGAGCGCACCGATTCGCTGGCGGCCCGCACGCTGCGCAGCGACCCGGCCAGCCGCTCGCGCACCGCTTCGGCGTCGCGCATCAGGGTGCCGATCTCGTCGCGCCCTTGCGACTCGATCCGGCGCGACAGGTCGCCGTCGCCCAGCGCCCTCATGGCCGCCGACAGCCGCCGCACGCGCCGCAGCATGCCGCTGGCGATCGCCGCGCTGCTCAGCAAGGCGATGGCGACGGCGGCGGCCGAGGCCAGCAAGGTCAGGAACTGCAGCCGGCGGCTGCCGGCCTGCGCCTGCGCCACCTCCTCGCCGGCCCGTTGCAGCTGCGATGCGCTGATCTGGCTCACCGCCTTGAGCAGCACCGCGTACTGGCCGTTGGCGACGGTCAGGAAGGTCGCCGCCGTGGCCAGCCCGCTGCTTTTGAGGTCGACGGTGTCGGCGATGCTTTTGCGGTAAGCCTTCAGGGCCTTGTCGATCGCCGCCAGCGCCTCCCGCTCGGGCGGCTCGACCATCGCCATCCGCTCCTGCAACGCAGCCTGCAGCCGCTCGCCAGTGGCCACGATGGCCTCGTCCACCACCGCCACTTCGGCCGCGCTGTAACCCACCGCTTCGAGCGCCAGCGACTGGTTGATCAGCCCGTTCAGGTCGCGCACGTCGGCTTCGACGCGGGCGGCGAAGGCATGGCTGGGCAAACGCTGGCTGTAGAGCGACTGCAGGGCCGACCCGAGCTGCTCGGACCCCCACAGCGTCAGCCCGGCGCTGGCCAGCAACAGCAGCAGGCACAGCGCCGGCAGCAGGATCAGCTTGAGCTTGATGGAAAGGTTGTCGAGCGCGCGCATGCCTGGGACATCGGCCGGCTTATTCCCAGAAACCGACGGCCACGTAGGCGTCCTGCCCCGGCACGCGGCGCGCCATCAGGCGGCCGTTGTCGATCTTCTTGGTGCTGGGGTTGGCCCATCGGTATTCCACCAGCGACTCGCCGGAGGCCTTCACGTTCTTGATGGTTTCCTGCACGAACGGCTTGCCCGAAGCGTCCCTGGCTTGCAGCATCGCCTTGCCTTCCATCTTGGGATTGTCCGCATGCGCCAGCAAGGTGCCGCCGTCAAAGGCGACCAGCACCACGTACTGGTTGCCGCGCTTCCACTTGCCGCCGGCGTTGAACTCCGCGGCTGCGACCTTCATGCCCTTGGCGGCGATCAGCGCATGCGCCTCGCCCAGCATCGCCTTGGCGTCGGACCGGGTGTCGGCCAGGCCCAGGGTGGCAAAGCCGGCCAGCGCAACGGCGGCAATGGTGTTCATCCAGATCGTCATGGCTCTCTCCAGGTGGCAGTCGGCGTCGCACCATGCGCGCCCTTGCCGCCAATCTAGAGCTTATGTTTCAGGATGTAAACGAAGCAGTCGCAAGCCGCCGGCATTTCCTCACGGAGGAGCCGAAAAGCTGCGCTCCTGTGGCCGCACCGCTACTGCGCCTTCAGGTTGGCGGCCCTGGCAATCCGGGCCGCCGCTTCCATCTCGGTGCGGATGTAGGCGTTGAAGGCCTCCGGGGTCATGGTGAAAGCGTCGGCGCCCAGCCTGGCCATGCGCTCGCGCACCTCCGGCAGCGCCAGCGCCTTCAAGGCCTGGTCGTGCAGCCGTCGCACCAGCGCCGGCGGGGTGGCTGCCGGCACCATCATCCCGACCCAGAAGGTGTAGTCGGAGCCGATGATCCCCGACTCCACCGTGGTCGGCACCTCGGGCAAGGTGGGTGCCCGCAGCGAGGTGCTGACGGCCAGCGCCAGCAGCTTGCCGTCCTTGATCAGCGGCAAGGCCGACGACAGCGGGGCGAAGAACCAGTCGCTGCGTCCGCCGATCACGTCGGCTAGCGCTTCGGGCGTGCCCTTGAAGGGCACGTGCTGCGCCTCGATGCCGGCCTGCAGCTTGAACTTCTCGGCGTTCATGTGGGTCGCGCTACCCACCCCGGCCGATGCGTAGTTCAGCTGGCCAGGCTTGTCGCGGGCGGCCGCCAGCACGTCGGCCATGGTCTTCCAGCCGCGCGCCGGCGAGACCACCATCACGTTGGGCAAGGCCGCCAGCGGCGTCACGCCGGTGAGGTCCTTGAGCGTGTCGTAGGGCAGCGCGGGATAGATCGCGGGATTGAGCGCATGCCCGGACGAGTGGATCAGGATGGTGTGGCCGTCGGGGTCGCTGCGCGCCACCTGGGCCGCGCCGATGGTGCCACCGGCGCCCGGCTTGTTCTCGATGATCACCGGCTGGCCCAGCCCCTTGGCCATGGCGTCGCCGATGGCGCGGGCGACGATGTCGGTGCCGCTGCCGGCAGTGAACGGCACCACCAGCTTGATCGGCTTGCTCGGGAACGGCGCGGGCTGCGCCCACGCCGCGGACGCCCACAGCGCCACCACCAACACGGGGATCCATCGCTTCATGCTTGCCTCCTCAGGATTCCAGGCCGTCGCCGATCTTCACGTTTTCGGGCTTCAGGTCCAGCCCGGCATCCTTGGCCGTCTCGGCCAGCAACACGGCGAAATCGATGTCTTCGTAGCCGCGACCGACCATGCGCGCGACCGATTCGCGGGTGGCGGCGGCGGCGGGCATGGCCACGCCGTAGGCCTTGGCCGCGCCCATGCCCAGGTCCATGTCCTTGAGCAGCAGCTTGGGGGTGAAGGTGACCTGCTCGAACGTGAGGTTGGTCAGCACCGGCGTCTTGTAGCGGGTGTACATGGAGCCGAGCACCGAGTCGTTGATGCTCTCCAGGAACACGTGGCGCGGGATGCCGGCCTTCTCGGCCAGCACCGTGATCTCGCACAGGTTCTGGATCACCACGCCGAACATGGTGTTGTGGGCGATCTTCCAGATGCGCGCCAGCTCGCCCTCGCCCACCCACATCGCCTTGCGGCCCATCGCCTGCAGGTAGGGCCGGGCCGTGTCGTACAGCGCCTGCGGGCCGGATGCGACGATCAGCAGCTTGCCGGCCTTGGCCACCTTGGCGTTGCCCGAGACCGGGGCGCACAGGTAGGCCACGCCCAGCGCCTCCAGCCGCGCCCGGATGTCGGCCGAGCCTTCCTGCGAAATCGAGGAGCTGTCGACCACCACCCGCGGCTTGCGCTCGCCGGTGACCAGGCCGCCGGCGCCGAACAGCACGTCCATCAAGTCGTCGGTGGTCGAGACCATGGTGAAGACGGTTTCGCAGCCGGCCAGGTCCAGCTTGCGGGCGACGATCTGCGCGCCGTACCCGACCAGCGGCTCCGCCTTGCTGCGGGTGCGGTTCCAGACGGCGACGCCGAAGCCGCCCTTGAGCAGCCGCTTGACCATGGCCTCGCCCATGCGCCCCAGGCCGATCCAGCCGATCGCCGGTGTGTTGCTTGTCTCCATGCCGCGCAGTGTCCGGCCGGGGTGGCGCGCAAGGCAATGCGGGCGCCGGAAATCAGTTTTCCGGCGCCCGCAAAGGAAGCGCGTGCTGGGTTCCCGCCTGCGCGGGAACGACGGGTCTTAGTCGACGCTGGCGCCTGACGCCTTCACCACCTGGCTCCACTTGGCCGTTTCCGCGCGGATGAACGAGGCGAACTGCGCCGGCGTCTCGCCCAGCGCTTCGGCCCCCTGCTCGGCGAACTTCTTCTTCACCTCGGGGTCGGCCAGCGCCTTGACCAGCGCCGCGTTCAGCCTGGCGACGATGGGCGCCGGCGTCGCGGCCGGTGCGAACATGCCGAACCAGGAGGTGGCTTCGTAACCGGGCACGCCCGCTTCGGCGATGGTCGGCACGTCCGGCAGCTCCGGCGAGCGCTTGGCGGTGGTCACGGCCAGCGCCTTCAGGCGGCCCGAGCGCACGTGCTGGATGGCCGAGGGCATGTTGTCGAACATCAGGTCGATCTGGCCGCCGACCAGGTCGGTCACGGCCGGCGCGCTGCCCTTGTACGGGACGTGGATCATGTCGACCTTGGCCAGCGTGTTGAACAGCTCGCCCGACAAGTGGATCGAGCTGCCGTTGCCGGAGGAGCCGAAGTTCACCTTGCCCGGGTTGGCCCTGGCGTAGGCGATCAGTTCCCTGACGTTCTTGTACGGACGCGAGGGATGCGCCACCAGCAGGTTGGGCACCATCGCCACGCGCGTGAGCGGCGCGAAGTCCTTGACGTGGTCGAACGGCATCTTCTTGTACAGGCTGGCGTTGATGGCGTGCGTGCCCACCGTGCCCATGAACAGCGTGTAGCCGTCCGGCGCCGCCTTGGCGGCCAGCGCGCCGCCGATGTTGCCGCCGGCGCCGGCGCGGTTGTCGACGATCACCGGCTGGCCCAGTTCCTTCTTGATGGCTTCGCCGACGATGCGCGCCAGGATGTCGGTGGTGCCGCCGGCGGAGAACGGCACGATCAGGTTGATCGGCTTGCTGGGGTAGGCGGCTTGGGCCGTGGCGGCGAGCGGTGCGGCGGCCAGCGTCGCGGCTGCGATGACGCCTACGGTCAGGCGGCGGCGGGTTGAATCGAAAGTCTTGTGCATGAGAAACCTCTGGCTGCGAAAAATGGAAGAAGGGTCAGACCGGGGCGACGCCCAGCGTGGTGCCGCCGCAGACGTACAGCACCTGGCCGGTGACGAAGCCGTTGTCCGGCGACAGGAAGAACAGGGCGGCACGGGCCACGTCCTCGGGCGTTCCGATGCGCTTGACCACGATGCTGTCGAGGATGCGCTGCGTGCGCGGCGCGCCCTCCGGGTTGCTGCTGCGAAACAGCTCGGTCGCGATCGGCCCGGGGGCGACCGCGTTCACGGTGATGCCGTCGCCGCCCAGCTCCATGGCCAGCGTGCGCGTCATCCCGACCAGGCCCGCCTTGGTGGCGGAGTAGACGATGCGTTCGGTTTTGCCCAGCGCGGCGCGCGAGGCGATGTTGACGATGCGGCCGTGGCCGCTGGCGCGCAGCGTGGGCAGCACCGCCTGCGTCAGCAGCATGACCGCGCGGAAATGCAGCGCCACCACGTGATCCAGGTCGGCCACGGTGGCCGTGTCGATGGTGCCGGGCCGCGTGGCGCCGGCGTTGTTGACCAGGGCCGTGACGTTGAACTCGCGGGCCACCTGCTGGCAACGCTCGCGCGTGTCGCGCTCGCTGGTCAGGTCGGCCTGCAGCGACACCAGCTTGGCATGCGACCAATCTGGCAATTTGTAGTCGAGGTTCAGCACGCTGCGGCCCTGGGCCAGCAGCATCTCGGCGATGGCGCGGCCGATGCCTGCGCTGGCGCCGGTAACGAGGGTGGTTTCAGGCTTGGTCATGTGAATGAAAGGTATGGCTCCTTCCCCCGTGGGGGAAGGGTGGGATGGGGGCGTTGGCGGCGCTGCGGCGCTGGCGAAGGACAGGGGCTGCCCCACCCCGACCCTCCCCCGGAGGGGAGGGACAAGGGTCAAGGATCAGACGCGTTCCAGGATCACGGCGATGCCCTGCCCCACGCCGATGCACATCGTGCACAGCGCATAGCGGCCGCCGCTCGCGTGCAGCTGGTTCACGGCCGTCGTGGCCAGCCGCGCGCCGGAAGCGCCCAGCGGGTGGCCCAGGGCGATCGCGCCGCCGTTCGGGTTGACGCGGGCGTCGTCGTCGGGCAGCCCCAGCATGCGCAGCACGGCCAGGCCCTGGGCGGCGAACGCCTCGTTCAGCTCGATCACGTCCATCTGCTCGAGCGTCAGGCCGGTCAGCGCCAGCACCTTTTGCGTGGCCGGCGCCGGGCCGATGCCCATCACCCGCGGCGCCACGCCGGCGGTCGCCATGCCGACGATGCGGGCGCGCGGCGTCAGTCCGTTCTTGGCGGCCGTGGCCTCGTCGGCCAGCAGCAGCGCGCAGGCGCCGTCATTGACGCCACTGGCGTTGCCGGCGGTGACGCTGCCGTCGGCCCGCACCACCCCTTTCAACTTGGCCAGGGTCTCCATCGAAGTCTCGCGCGGATGCTCGTCCTTGCTGACGACGAGCGCGTCGCCCTTCTTCTGCGCAATGGTCACGGGCACGATCTCGGCGTCGAAGAAGCCGCGTTTTTGCGCCGCCACGGCCTTCAGCTGCGAAGCCAGCGCCATCCGGTCTTGCGCCTCGCGCTCGATCTTGTGGTCGAGCGCGACGTTCTCCGCCGTCTCCGGCATGGCGTCGACGCCGTACAGCTCCTTCATGCGCTTGTTCACGAAGCGCCAGCCGATGGTGGTGTCGTAGACGGCGTTGGCGCGGCTGAAGGCGCTTTCGGCCTTGGGCATCACGAACGGCGCGCGGCTCATGCTCTCGACCCCGCCGGCGATCATCAGCGTGGCTTCGCCTGACTTGATGGCGCGGGCGGCGCTGCCCACGGCGTCCAGGCCCGAGCCGCACAGACGGTTGATGGTGGCGCCCGGCACGTCCAGCGGCAGGCCCGCCAGCAGCGCGGCCATGCGGGCCACGTTGCGGTTGTCTTCGCCGGCCTGGTTGGCGCAGCCGTACAGCACGTCGGTGATGGCGGCCCAGTCGACCTTGGCGTTGCGCTCCATCAGCGCGCGGATCGGGATGGCACCGAGGTCGTCGGTGCGCACCGACGACAGCGCGCCGCCGTAGCGGCCGAAGGGCGTGCGGATGGCGTCGCAGATGAAGGCTTGGCGGGTCATGGGAGTCTCCGGTTGGTTCAGGCGGCGATCGGCAGGCCGACGAGTCGTTCGAGTTCGGCGTGGGCCAGGCCTTCCACCGCGTCGATGAGTTTCAGGCCCTGCGGCGTGCATTCCAGCGTGGCCAGGTCCGAGTAGATGCGCTTGACGCAGGCCATGCCGGTCAGCGGATAGCTGCAGCGTTCCACCACCTTGCTCTCGCCCTGCTTGGTCAGCAGGTCCATCATCACCCAGGTCTGCTTGGCGCCGATGGCCAGGTCCATCGCGCCGCCGACGGCGGGGATGGCGCCGGCTTCGCCGGTGCTCCAGTTGGCCAGGTCGCCGGTGGCCGAGACCTGGAAGGCGCCGAGCACGCAGATGTCCAGGTGGCCGCCGCGCATCATCGCGAAGCTGTCGGCGTGGTGGAAAAAAGCACCGCCCGGCAACAGGGTGACGGGCTGCTTGCCCGCATTGATCAGGTCGTAGTCTTCCTGGCCTTCGGGGGGCGCAGGCCCCATTCCCAGAATGCCGTTTTCGCTGTGCAACACCACCTCGATACCGGCGGGC
>NZ_JAQGLS010000276.1 GCF_028292805.1 Ramlibacter sp.
GACCGCCGTGCTGCTGGTGGTGCCGCTCGGCATACTCGGCACGGTGCTGGCGAGCGGCCTGCGCGGCATGGAACGCGACGTTTATTTCCAGGTGGCGATGCTGACCACGGTCGGCCTATCGAGCAAAAACGCGATCCTGATCATCGAATTCGCGGTCGCCAACCTGGGCAAGGGGATGGGGCTGATCGAGGCTACGCTGCATGCGGTGCGCGACCGCTTGCGGCCGATCCTGATGACGTCGATGGCCTTCGGGCTGGGCGTGCTGCCGCTGGCGATCGCCACCGGCGCCGGCTCGGCCAGCCAGCGGGCCATCGGCACCGGCGTGCTGGGCGGGATGCTGACCGGCACCGCGCTGGCGGTATTTTTCGTGCCCATCTTCTTCGTGGTGGTGCGCGGCTTCTTCAAGGGCAGCGAGCGCCAGCGCAAGCTGCACACGCACGAATACGATCGTGAGCTGCCTCCGGGCGCCACCGCGGGAGACCAGGTATGAGCGCCATTTTCAAGCTCAGCACCGCAGCGGCCGCCGTGCTGCTGGCCGGCTGCTCGATGATGCCGAAGTACGAGCGCCCGCAAGCGCCCGTGCCCGGCGCCTTCCCCTACGCCGCCGCCACGCAGGGCGTGCCGGCGGCCGACCTGGGCTGGCAGCAGTTCTTCGCCGCCGACGCGCGGCTGCGCGGGCTGATCGCCACCGCGCTGCGCAACAACCGCGACTTGCGGCTGGCCATCCTGAACATCGAGCAGGCCCGCGCGCAGTACGACATCCGCCGGGCCGACCAGTTGCCCACGGTGGGCGCGGCGGTCGGCGGCTCGCGCGCGCCTGGCCCGGGCGGCAGCGCCGTCAGCAGCTACACGGCGGGCCTCGCCTTCAGCTCCTGGGAGATCGACTTCTTCGGCCGCATCGCCAGCCTGAGCGAAGCGGCGCTGGCGCAATACCTGGCGACCGAGGAAGGACGCAAGGCGGCCCAGGCCAGCCTGGTGGCGTCGGTGGCCACCGTCTGGTTGAACCTGGCGGCCGACGAGGAACTGCTGGCGCTGACCGAGCAGACCCTCGCCACCCGTGAAGAGTCGCAGCGGCTGGTGCGTCTGCGCTTTGACAACGGCGCCTCCTCCGAGATCGACCTGCGGCTGGCGCAATCACTGAGCGAAACGGCCCGCGTCACCCTGGCGCAAGTGCAGCGCCAGCGCGCGCTCGACCTCAACACGCTGGGACTGCTGATCGGCGAACCGGTGGCCACCGACCATCGCGTGGGCGTGACCACCGCGTCGGTGCAACTGCCCGACCTGCCCGCCGGCGTGCCGTCCGAGGTGCTGGCGCGCCGGCCCGACGTGCGCCAGGCCGAGCAGCAGCTGGTGGCGGCCAACGCCAACATCGGGGCCGCCCGCGCCGCCTTCTTTCCTCGCATCTCGCTGACGGCCGGCATCGGCACCGCCAGCACCGAGCTGTCCGGGCTGTTCAGCGGCGGCGCCTGGGGCCTGACGCTGGCCCCGCAGCTGCTGGTGCCGATCTTCGATGCCGGCCGCAACCGCGCCGGATTGGCTTCGGCGCAGGTCGGCCGCGCCATCGCCGTGGCGCAGTACGAGCGCTCGATCCAGTCGGCCTTCCGCGAAGTGGCCGACGGCCTGGCCGGGCGCGCCACGCTGTCCGACCAGGTGCGCGCGCAAGCCACGGTGGTGGAGGCCGAGTCGGTGCGGCTGCGGCTGTCGCAGCTGCGCTACGACGCCGGCATTTCCAGCCAGCTGGACTTGCTGGATGCGCAGCGCTCGCTGTTCGGCGCGCAGCAGGCGCTGGTGCAGACGCGCCTGCTGCGGCTGCAAAACCAGGTGCAGTTGTACCGGGCGCTGGGCGGCGGCTGGACCGAAGCGGCCGCACCCTGAACTGGCGCCGCTTGTAGGATTGGGGCGCGACTTGGGCCCGCTCCGGGCCTGCCGTGCCCCGCCAGCGCAATACTTGTGCTCATGATCAAAACTTCCGCCGCCAGCGCCGTGCTGTTGTCGCTCCTGCTGGCCACCGGCGCCGGCGCCGGCGCGCAAGTGCACCGCTGCGGCGACGGCAAGACCTACACCGACAAGCCGTGCGCGGGTGCGACCGAAGTCGACGTGCGCAGCAACCTGCTGCAGGCCGGCCCGCGGTTCTTTCCCAAGTACGAGGCGGCGCCGGCCCTGGTGGTGCCGGACACCAGCCGCATGGCCCCGACGCCGGGCAGCGGGTCGATCTGGCAGCGCAGGGACAACCGCCAGGCCGGGCAGAGCGGTCGCGTCGGCTACAGCCGCTGACCAGGACCGGCGCGCCTACGCGTGCGGCTCGCCGGGCTCCCGCGGCAGCTCGAACAGCAGGAATGGCGGCTGCTCCGGCCGGCTGCGCAGCAGCAGCGGCCTGGCCACGTTGTAGACCGGCACCCCGTTGATCGTCTTGCCTTCCAGCGCGCCGCGGTGGGCATGGCCGTGGAACACGGCGTCCACCGGGTAGCGCAGCAAGGGCTCCTCCAGCCGGCTGCTGCCCAGGAACGGAAAGATCTCCACCGGCTCGCCCGCCACCGTGCCGGTGATCGGCGCGTAATGCAGCAAGGCGATGCGGCGCGGCGTGCGCAGCTTGGCCAGGGCCGACTCCAGCTTCATTGCCTCGTTCAAGGCTTCCTGCACGAACTGCTTGATGATCGGCTCACCCCAGGCGCCCAGCGAGCCGCGGCCGAAGCCGCCGCAAAAGCCCTTGGCGCCGGCGATGCCCACGCCTTCGATCTCGCAGGCCGAGCCGTCGAGCACCCGCACGCCCGCATGGGTCAGAACCTCGCACACCACCTCGGGCGTGCCGGATTCGAAATCGTGGTTCCCCAGCACCGCCACCACCGGCACCGAAACGCCGGCCAGTTCCTCCGCCAGGATCTTCGCTTCCTCGGCGGTGCCGTAGTCGGTGAGATCCCCGCACAGCAGCAAGGCGTCGGCGGCCTCGCCGGCCTGGGCGAAGAAGCCGCGCAAGGAGCCGGCCGAATCCTTGTTGACGTGAATGTCGCCGACGATGGCGAAGCGGACGTGGGTGGCGGACTTGCCCATGGAGACGGATGCCTTGGCGCGGGATGGAAACAGCCATGCTGCCGCGATCGCCGCCGCCGCCCTGTAGGCAGAGGCTGACTGTGCATGAGGTCGCTCGTCCTCCACGCGCTTCTGCGCACCGCCGCTAGCCTACAAGCCAACCTTCCCAACCACAAGGCTCCGTCGCATGCCCGTCACCCAGCTCGTCCCCTCCCTGGAGGGTGAAGTCCAGCCCGGCACCGCCGCTTTTTACCGCAAGGCCCTGCAGTTGCTGGTGGACGCCCGGCTCGAGTTCCTGGTGGGCGGGGCTTTCGCCCATGCCTGCTTCACGGGGATCCGGCGTTCCACCAAGGACCTGGACCTGTTCATCCGCCGCGACGACTACGAGCGGGTGGCGGCGCTGGCCGAGGCCCAGGGCTGGCGGGCCGAGCTCACCTACCCGCACTGGCTGGCCAAGGTGTACTGCGGCGACGACTTCATCGACCTGATCTTCAACTCGGGCAACGGCCTGACGCCGGTGGACGACCGCTGGTTCAAGGACAACGCCAGGGCCGACGTGCTGGGGGTGCCGGTGCGCATCGCCAACCTGGAAGACGGGCTGCTGTCCAAGGCCTTCATCATGGAGCGCGAGCGCTTCGACGGCGCCGACATCGCCCATCTGCTGCAGTCCAATGCCGAGCAGCTCGACTGGCCCGGCTTGCTGGAGCGCTTCGGCCCGCACTGGCGGGTGCTGCTGGCCCACTTGACCCTGTTCGGCTACGTCTATCCAGGCGAGCGGGCCCGGGTGCCCGACTGGGTGATGGACCAGCTGCTGGCGCGGCTGGCAGAGGAAACCGGCCAGCCACCGGCGGACGACCCGCACGTCTGCGCCGGCACCTTGCTGTCGCGCGAGCAGTACCTGCACGACGTCGAGCGCCTGGGTTACGTGGACGGCCGGCTCACGCCGGTCAGCACGATGACCCCGCAGGACGTGGCGGTGTGGACGGAGGCGATCCCGGCGCGGCAGCCGGAGGCCCAGGCCCAGGCCGAGGCGACGGCGGCGCTGCCGGCCGCTAACGGCGCCGTCGCCCTCAGCGGAACCTGAGGCATCGCGGCACAATGGCCGCGACCTGCGCGCCCGCGCGCTTCGCAACTCCAACGCACCACCATGACCGAAGCCTTCAACGCCCAGTCCATCGCCGCCGAACTGCTCGTCAGGCCACACTTCGAGGCGGCCGTCGAAGCGCAACGGCGCACCGCCTTCCTGGCTGACTACCTGGTCGCTTCGGGCATGCAGGCGCTGGTGCTGGGCATCAGCGGCGGCGTCGACTCCAGCACCGCCGGGCGCCTGTGCCAGCTGGCCGTCGAGCGGGTGCGGGCCGGCGGCGGCCAGGCAAGGTTCATCGCGATGCGGTTGCCGCACGGCCAGCAGCGCGACGAAGCCGACGCGCAACTCGCGTTGCGCTTCATCCAGCCGGACGAGGCGCTCACCGTCGACATCCGGCCGGCGGCCCAAGCCATGCTGGCCGCCGTGCGCGCCGGCGGCCAGGCTTTCGAGTCACCAGCGCAGGAGGACTTCGTGTTCGGCAACATCAAGGCGCGCCAGCGCATGATCGCCCAGTACGCGGTGGCGGGAGCGCGGCGAGGGCTGGTGGTCGGAACCGACCATGCGGCCGAAGCAGTGATGGGGTTCTTCACCAAGTTCGGGGACGGCGCCTGCGACGTGGCGCCGCTGACCGGCCTGGTCAAGCGGCGCGTGCGCGCCCTGGCGTCCTTCCTCGGCGCGCCGGAACAGCTGGTCAACAAGGTGCCCACGGCCGACCTGGAAGAGCTGCGCCCGCAGTTGCCTGACGAAGCCGCCTACGGCATCACCTATGGCCAGATCGACGACTTCCTGGAAGGCAAGCCGGTGCCGCCGCAGGTGACGCAGGTGATCAGCCGCTTCTACCTTGGCAGCCGGCACAAGCGGGCGCTGCCCGTGCACCCGTGAGACCCCGGGGAATACAATCCGCGGCCCATGACGTTCATCCTCTCCCACCAAGTTCTCGACGACATCCTCCAGGCGCATCGCGTGAAGGGCAACGACCTGGCCGCGATCGACAAGCTGTTCGGCGGCGCCGACGGCTACTACTGGTACCACACGCTGCGCCACATGTGCCCGAAAAAGGAAGTGATGGTCTGGCACAGCGCCGAGCAGATGCGCGCCGCCGTGCAAGGGCACGAGGACGAAACCGCGGCCGAGGACGAGGTCAAGCCGCAGGCCCTGAAGGACGAGCACCTGGCCGCGCTGACGCGGCTGCTGGCACTGCCGAGCTGAGCGCACCCGCCGACTGGGGATAAGCCGAAGCCGCCCCGGCATCGGCGCGACAAGCTGGGGTGCGCTGCGCCGACTCCAGCCTGCGAAGACGGCCCAGAGACTGGCGCCCATGAAAACCGCCGTCGCCGCTGCCTTGATGGCCTTGCCGCTCAAAGCCATCATGCTGGGGGCCTACGAGTGGGAGGTGTTCAGCGGCAGCACGCTCACCGCCGGCTTGCCCGGCGAGACGCTGGGCACGCACAGCATGTCCGGCGCGACCACGCTGGTGGATCGGCGCTCGAGTTTCCTGCAGCCTTCGCTGCCTGCGCACGCCGCTGTCGCCGCAGCTGCAGTTTCGCGCCAACGCGGCGCGCATCACCCGCAACCCGCGCATCTGGGACCTGATCGAGCGCACGGTGATCCGCAGGGCCGCAACAGCATCGTCAACCCCGACACCGTCGGCAACCCCCACCCGCGCCCGAGACGGCCTGGACGCTGGACACCGGGTTGGAGCGACGGCTGCCGCAGGACGGGCAGGGTGGCCTGAACCTGTTCGTTCGCCGCACCAGCGACACCATCGCCAGCGTGAACCGGCTGCTCGGCGGCCGCTGGCACGGCCAGCCTCACGGTGGCCAAGCCGATCCGCCGCACCGGCGGCTTTTTCGGCGGCAGCACCTTGTCGGTGGTCGGCCCGGCCGACCCGGACACCTCGGCCGGCATCAGCGGCCACGACAGCGGCCGCGCCCGGTTCGACGTGTACGTCGGCCAGCTGGTGCGCGGCTGGGGCTACTGGCGTGTCGGGGTCTACAACGTCACCAACATGCGCCACGCGCGGCAACGCAGCTACCCCGACGCGGCCGGCGGCGCCGCCACCAGCAGCAGCGTGATGACTCTGACACCGCGGCTGTATTTGACGCCGGGGACCCTGTTCTGATCGGAGGCGGGTGCCAATTTCTCGATGCGGCGCGCGTGCTGCCTGGATGCCGGGTCAGGCCCGGCGTGACAAGGTTGCAGCCATCCACGCCACCATCGTCCCCAGCAATTCCTCGCACACCTGCGCGTTGTTGCGTCCCGATCGCAGCACCACATGGAACGCGTGGTCGGCGCCGTCGACCACGTGCAGCGTGGCGCGCGGGCCGAGTTCGCTCGCCGTGGTGCGGACCAGCTCCAGGGCGGCCAGCGCGTCGCGGGTGCCTTGCAGGAACAGCATCGGAACGCCCACGTCGGCGAGATGCTGCCCACGCTCTGTCGCCGGCTTGCCGGCTGGATGCAGCGGAAAGCCGACGAACACCAGCCCGCGCACGCAGGCAAGCGGCAACCCGGCCTGGGCCTGCGACGTCATGCGGGCGCCGAACGATTTGCCGCCGGCGAACAGTGGCACGCCCGGCAGGCGGCGAGCAGCTTCGTCGACCGCGGCCCGCACCGCCGCCTGCGCCACCTTCGGCGGGTCGACCCGCTTGCTGCCTTGCTCCATGAACGGGAACTGGAAACGCAGCGTCGCCACGCCGTGTTCGGCCAGTCCTTGTGCGATCGACGCCATGAACGGGTGTTCCATGCCGGCGCCGGCGCCGTGCGCGAACACGTAGCAAGCCGACGGCGACGCGGGCAGGTCCAGCAGCGCGCTGACCGCGGCATCCGCGGGCAGGGCGATCGTCAAGCGGATGCGGCTGGCCATGACGCGAGCTTAAGGCGAGACCGGCGGGCGGCGACAATCCTGCAAGTGCCGCCACGATGACCGACTCTCCTTTCCCCTCCCCCCAACCCCGGGCCGCCGTCGTCGGCGGCGGCCCGGCCGGCCTGATGGCCGCCGAAGTGCTGTCCGCCGCCGGCCATGCCGTCGACCTGTTCGATGCCATGCCCTCCGTCGGCCGCAAGTTCCTGCTGGCCGGGCGCGGCGGCTTGAACCTGACGCACTCCGAGCCGGCGCCGGCATTCCTGGCGCGCTACGGCCAGCGCAGCGAACAGCTGCGCGACGCCGTCGGCGCCTTCGATGCGGCCGCCGTGCGTGCCTGGGCGTCCGACCTCGGCATCGCCACCTTCGTCGGCACCTCCGGCCGCGTGTTCCCCGCCGACATGAAGGCGGCGCCGCTGCTGCGCGCCTGGCTGCAGCGCCTGCGCGCGACGGGCGTGCGGGTGCACACACGGCATCGCTGGACCGGCTGGGCCGAGACCGGCGCCCTGCGCTTCGCCACCCCGCACGGTGAGGCGAGCCACAGCGCCGATGCGACCGTGCTGGCCCTCGGAGGCGCCAGCTGGCGGCGCCTGGGCAGCGACGGCGCCTGGGTGCCGTGGCTGGAGCCGCGCGGCGTGCGGGT
>NZ_JAQGLS010000289.1 GCF_028292805.1 Ramlibacter sp.
GGGCCTGTGCCGGGGTGCCTTGCGGCTGCGGCCGGCCGCGGCCGCCGCCGTTGCCACGTGCCGGCTGGCCTTCGCCATTGCCGTTGCCGGTGCGGGCCGACTGGCCGTCGCCGCTGGAGCGCTGACCGCCCCGGCCGCCGCCGGCAGGCTGGCCTTGCTTGCCCTTGTTCTCGCGCATGCGCGTCATCATTTCGCTGCGCGCATTCTTGGCGGCGGCGTTCATGATTTCGCGGCTGGGCGGGCGGCCCTTGCCGCCCCACAGCACCTGCCGGCCCATGGCGATGGGCTCGCCCACTTCGCCCGGCTCGGGGCCGAAGCCCTCGACCACGACCGACGGGATGTCGCGCTTGGTGAAGCGCTCGATCTCCTGCATGAAGCCTTCCTCGTCCAGGCAGACCAGGCTGACGGCTTCGCCGGAGTTGCCCGCGCGGCCGGTGCGGCCGATGCGGTGCACGTAGTCTTCCGGCACGTTGGGGATTTCGTAGTTCACCACGTGCGGCAGTTCGTCGATGTCGATGCCGCGGGCGGCGATGTCGGTCGCCACCAGGGCGCGGATGTCGCCGCTCTTGAAGCCGGCCAGCGCCTGGGTGCGCGCTGTCTGGCTCTTGTTGCCGTGCAGCGCCATCGCCTGGATGCCGCGCTTGGTCAGGAATTCGGCCACGCTGTTGGCGCCGAACTTGGTGCGGGTGAACACCAGCACCTGGCTCCAGTTGTGCTGCTCGATCACGTGGGCCAGCAGTTCCTTTTTCTTGCCGCGGCCGACCAGGTGCATCACCTGCGTGATGCTCTGCACGGTGGTGTTGCGCGGCGTGACCTGGATGCTCTGCGGGTTGCGCAGCAGCGTGTTGGCCAGGTCGCGGATGTCGTCGCTGAAGGTGGCCGAGAACAGCAGGCTCTGCTTGTCCTTGGGCACCAGCGCCAGGATCTTGCGAACGTCGGGCAAAAAGCCCATGTCCAGCATGCGGTCGGCTTCGTCCAGGATCAGCACCTGCACGGTGGACAGGTCCAGGTGGCCCTGCTGCTGCAGGTCCAGCAGGCGGCCGGGGGTGGCCACCAGGATGTCCACACCCTTCTTGATGCGGTCGATCTGTGGGTTCATGCCGACGCCGCCGAAGATGACGGTGGAGCTCAGCTGCAGGTACTTGCCGTAAGTGCGCACCGACTCCTCGACCTGGGCCGCGAGTTCGCGGGTGGGAGTCAGGACCAGAGCCCGGATGCCGGTGCCGCCGAACTTGTTCTTGGCGCTGCGCGCCATGGACAGCTTGTGCAGCAGGGGCAGCGTGAAGGCCGCCGTCTTGCCGGTGCCGGTCTGGGCGCCGGCGAGGAGGTCGTGGCCCTCGAGGACGGCGGGGATCGCCTGGGCCTGGATCGGAGTCGGGGTGTCGTAGCCTTGTTCGTGGACAGCCTTGAGGATGGCCGGAGCGAGGTTCAGTTCGTCAAAATTCATGGAGCAAAGAAGCGCCTTGCCGGGCGCGAGGGCATCGGCCGTTCCGGGCAAACAAGCCGGAGCCAGTCATTGGCAGATGAGGGTGCAGGGAGTGGGAGCCGGCGGGCGCGGATGGCCTGCTTCGTCCCCAGCGATACGCTGAGCTTGCGGGCGACTGAAGGCCGCAAGAGCGGTCATTGTCTCATGGAATGGCCAGCAGCGTTGCGCGGACGCACAGAGCGTGACGCATTCACAGGCCCGGGGGCTTGCCAGGGTGGCGGCCGGCTCAGCCAGAACGATAATCGGCCGCACATGGCCTCCAAGATGATGAAGCTTCGCGTGGGCGTCGCCGACGACCCCAGTGCCCTGCAGCCGTCGCTGAACGACTGCCTGGCCGCCATGCTGGAACAGGCCGGCCCGCTGGTGGCCGAAGTGCTGCAAGGCCTGCAGGTGGGCACCACCAGCGTCGGCTCGCGCCGTGTCGCCTCGTTCCAGGCCGCCCCGATCCGGGCCTTCATCCTGCGACTGCAAGGCCAGGTCGAGCCGGTCACGGCCACCTTCGTCGCCGAACTGACGCGGCTGGTGTACGAGGGTGGCGGCAAGGACCAGGCTCAGGCCGAGCCGCTGCGGTTCGAGGACCTGCGGCTGTTCGCCGACGACCAGCTCGACCAGAGCATCGAAGTCGCCCGGGCCCAGCAGGAAGTCGCGGCCGCGGTCGACGACACCCTGCCGGCCCTGGACGCCCTGATCAGCACCATGCTGGGCTGGCGCACCATCCAGCCCGGACTGAATCCGGTGCGCCCGGACGTGTTCGTGCGGGCGCTGCAGGCCACGCTGGCCGTGCACGTGCCGGACACGCAGCTGCGCGAGATCCTGCTGACACCTGCATCGGGCCTGATGGGTTCGAATCTGCGCAAGCTGTACCGCGAGCTGACGCACTGGCTGCGCTCGTGCGGCATCGAGCCGGCGGCCCCCCTGGGCGGGCGCATCCAGAAGGGCGGCGGCAGCGCCGCTCCGGTCACCGACACCGTGGCCAAGACGCTGCTGACCCTGGACAAGCTGCGCAAGCTGCTGGCCGGCGACTTCGATCAGCCCAAGCGGGCCGACTTCCTGCACACCGTGCCGGCTTCCATGGCATTGCTGCAGGACATGAAGGGCGCCGACAAGCTGGTCAAGAAGCTGGAGCAGCGGGCCAGGCCGCCGGCGCCGCCCGCGGTCCCGCTCGACATGCTGGCCGAGCCGCCGGCGCCGTCCGGCGCCACCCTTCGCATCGGCCAGCAGCTGGGCGAGGAAGTGGTGCGGCTGCTGTTCGACAACCTGGCCGACGACCGCCGGCTGCTGCCCGGGCTCAAGCGCCAGCTCAAGCTGATGGAGCCGGCCGTGCAGCGGCTGACCCACGACGACTCGCGCTTTTTCAGCGACCGCAACCATCCGGCCCGGCAGCTGCTCGATCGCATCACCCAGCGCAGCCTGGCGTTCGGCTCCGAGGACGAGCCGGGCTGGGCCAGCTTTCAGGCCTCGGTCGCGGACGCCAGCCGCTGGCTGGACAGCAAGGTCGTCGACGCCGAGACTTTCGGCGAGTTGCTGGACCACCTGCAGGGGCAGTGGGGCGGCCAGGACCACGGCGCCCGCCACAAGCGCGAGGAGGCCGCCCGCGCCTTGCTGCACGCCGAGCAGCGCAACCTGCTGGCTCAGAAGCTGGCCCTCGAATTCGGCCAGCTGCTCGACGGGCTGGGGGTGGCCGACTTCATCGGTGACTTCCTCAAGGGCGCCTGGGCCCAGGTGGTGGCCGAGGCGAAATTGAGTTGCGCCGACGGCTCGTCCGACCCTTACGGCTACCGCGCGCTGGTCGACGACCTGGTCTGGAGCGTGCAAATGAGCTCGGCCCAGCGCGGCCGCGCGCGCCGGCTGGTGCAGATGATCCCGGGCCTGCTGCAGCGGCTGCGCGAAGGCCTGGCGCGCATCGGTTACCCGCCGGAGCTCACCCAGCGCTTCTTCGACCACCTCATCACGCTGCACCGCGCCGCCGCCCAGGAGGGGCAGGACCCCGCCGCCCAGGCCGCAGCCGATGCCGCCTGGGCCGAGCCGTCCCGGTTCGGCGATGCCCCCGCCGACGAGGTGCAGATCTGGCTGGGCGCGGGCGAGGCGCAGGAGTCCGGCTGGTTCTCGGACGAGGGCGCAGAGCGGGCACCCGAACACGTCGCCTCGCCCGAGGCCCGCCAGCAGGAGGCGGCCCAGGCGCAGCAGCAGGCGCAGCGCGCCAGCGAACCGGCCGAGATGCCGGCGCCGGCGGCCGTGGTCGAGGTCGAGGTCGAAGCCGCCACTGCGCCGGACGCGCAGGAGGCGGCGCCGGCCGCCGCGCGCGAGGAACTGCGCATCGGCACCTGGGTGGAGATCCTGATCAAGGGCGCCTGGGTCCGGGCCGAACTGACCTGGAGCAGCCCGCACGCGACGCTGTTCATGTTCACCTCCGTCGGCGGCGCCGCCCATTCCATGTCGCGCCGCACCCTGGACAAGCTGCGCGCCTGCGGCCACCTGCGCATCGTCGCCAACCGGCCGGTGGTGGACGAGGCGCTGGACCAGGTGGCGCAGGCGGCGCTGAAGAACAGTCTTTAGGGGCTGGGGTTGCCGCGCGGCGCTGGAATGCCTGGCCGCTAATCCCTAGA
Source organism: Ramlibacter sp. (assembly GCF_028292805.1). Taxonomy (GTDB): domain Bacteria; phylum Pseudomonadota; class Gammaproteobacteria; order Burkholderiales; family Burkholderiaceae_C; genus Ramlibacter. Next base: position 4,093 of record NZ_JAQGLS010000289.1, read on the forward strand.
CCCTCGCCCTGCTTCGCCATCCGGGATAATCTCCCCATGGCTCAATACGTGTACACAATGAATCGCGTCGGCAAGATCGTGCCGCCGAAGCGACAGATCCTGAAGGACATCTCGCTGTCCTTCTTTCCCGGCGCCAAGATCGGCGTGCTGGGCGTCAACGGTTCGGGCAAGTCGACCCTGCTCAAGATCATGGCCGGTATCGACAAGGAGTACGAGGGCGAAGCCACGGCGATGCCGGGCCTGCGCATCGGCTACCTGCCGCAGGAGCCCAAGCTGCGACCCGAGCAGACCGTGCGCGAAGCGGTCGAGGGCGGCATGGAGGAAGTGCTGACGGCCAAGTCGCGGCTGGAAGAGGTCTATGCGGCCTATGCCGAGCCGGACGCCGACTTCGACGCGCTGGCGGCCGAACAAGGCAAGCTGGAAGCGATCATCGCCGCCCAGGGTGACGCCGGCGAGCACCAGCTGGAAATCGCGGCCGACGCGCTGCGCCTGCCGCCCTGGGACGCCGTGATCCAGAACCTGTCGGGCGGCGAGAAGCGGCGCGTGGCCTTGTGCCAGCTGCTGCTGTCCAAGCCCGACATGCTGCTGCTCGATGAGCCCACCAACCACCTGGACGCCGAGTCGGTCGAGTGGCTGGAGCAGTTCCTGGCGCGCTTTCCGGGCACCGTGGTGGCCATCACCCACGACCGCTACTTCCTGGACAACGCAGCCGAGTGGATCCTGGAGCTGGACCGCGGCATCGGCCTGCCGTACAAGGGCAACTACTCCAACTGGCTGGAGCAGAAGGAAACCCGGCTGGCGCAGGAGCAGCGCACCGAGGACGCCCGCTCCAAGGCCATGAAGAAGGAACTGGAGTGGGCGCGCGCCAACCCCAAGGCCCGCCAGGCCAAGAGCAAGGCCCGCCTGGCCCGCTTCGAGGAGCTGTCCGACTTCGAATACCAGAAGCGCAACGAGACCAACGAGATCTTCATCCCGGTGGGCGAGCGCCTTGGCCATGAAGTGATCGAGTTCGAAGGGGTGAGCAAGTCGTTCGGCGACCGCCTGCTGATCGACAACCTGAGCTTCAAGGTTCCCGCGGGCGCCATCGTCGGCATCATCGGCCCCAACGGCGCCGGCAAGTCGACGCTGTTCAAGCTGATCGCCGGCAAGGAGCAGCCGGACTCGGGCAACGTCAAGATCGGCAAGACGGCGCAGATGGCCTTCGTCGACCAGCACCGCGACGAGCTGACCGACAACAAGACCGTCTGGGAGGACGTCTCGGGCGGACTGGACCTGATCAACATCGGCAAGTTCCAGATGGCCAGCCGCGCCTACTGTGGTCGCTTCAACTTCAACGGCGGCGACCAGCAAAAGAAGGTCGGCATGCTGTCCGGCGGCGAGCGCGGCCGGCTGCACCTGGCCAAGACGCTGCTGCAGGGCGGCAACGTGCTGCTGCTGGACGAGCCGTCCAACGACCTGGACGTGGAAACGCTGCGGGCGCTGGAAGACGCGCTGCTCGAATTCGCCGGCTCCGTGATGGTGATCTCGCACGATCGCTGGTTTCTGGACCGCATCGCGACGCACATCCTGGCCGCCGAAGGCGACAGCCAGTGGGTGTTTTTCGACGGCAACTACCAGGAATACGAGGCCGACAAGCGCAGGCGCCTGGGTGAAGAAGGTGCACGGCCGCACCGGGTGCGCTATAAAGCTCTGAAATAAGGGCGCCCACGCGGGGCCCGCAGCAAGAGGGGTCCAGCCGCATGAGCGGCCCAATGCGCCAATCACCACACCAGGCCGCCTACCGCGCCTGCATCAAGGACGCCGCGGCCGACGGCGCGGGACTGATGCGCGCGACGCTGGCGCGGGCCCTGGAAGACCTGCCGCGGCAGGCGGCGGCCGTGCCCGACGTGGTGGAGCGCAACCTGCTGCTGGAAGCGGTGGCCGTGCTGCGCGAACGCCAGCATGCGCTGGCCGAGGCCTTTCCACCGGCGCTGCTGGCCGAGTTCGCCGTGGCCATCGCCGGCGACCGTGCCTCGAGCCTCGGCTTCGACGCCCTGCCGCTGCTGGGCGACGAGCAGCTGCAGGACAACGTCGACCTGGTGCGGGCCGCCCAGAAGCTGCAAGACGCGGTGCAGCCGCAGCTGGCCGAACTCGAGGCCTTGCTGGGCGCGGCGCAGGTCGCCGGCGTCACCGGGCAGCGCCATCCCCTGCGGCCCGAGGTGTACGTGCGCAGCCTGTACCGGCTGGCCCGGCAAAGCCCGGTGTCGCCTTCGGTGCGCCGCCGCTGGCTGCGCCACCTGCCGCTGGCCATGGCGCCGGAGCTGGCGCGCAGCTATGCGGTGTGGACGGCGGCGTTGCGGGCGCAAGGCATAGGCGCCCAATGGACGGCGGCGCCGGCGCCGGCGCCGCACGAGCCGGCCGACCAGGCCATCCAGCTGACCATCCGCGAGCTGCGCAAGCTGCTGGCGGGCGAGCCGCCGGCGCCGGCCGGCGAGTTGATCACCCGCGAAACCGACTTCGCCCATACCGTGCCGGCCGCGCTGCAGGTGCTGCACGACATGCGCAAGGTCGACCAGGTGCTGCAGCAGCTGCGCCAGCGGCAGGCGGCCGTGCCCGGCAAGCTCTCCGACAGCCGGGCCCTGTTTCGCGAGGCACTGCGGCGCGAGGCCCGGCGCCCGGCCCAGGTGCTGGGGCTGGAGGTGGTGCACCTGATGGTGGAGAACCTGGCCGGCGATGCGCGTTTGCTGGGGCCGGTGCAGGAAGCCGTGCGCGATCTGGAGCCGGCCCTGCTGCGGCTGGCGCTGGAAGACCCACGCTTCTTCAGCGACCGCGCCCATCCAGCCCGCCAGTTGCTGGAGCAGATCACGCAGCGCAGCCTCGGCTGGGGCGGGGCCGAGGCGGCGGGCTTTCGCGACTTCGTCGAGGGCCTGCAGCAGGCCGTGGAGGCGCTGCTGGAAACGCGCGCGACCGGGCCGCAGCCGTTCGAGATCGCGCTCGAGACGCTGCGCGAATCATGGTCGGACGCGCAGCCACGCGGTCGCCGCGGCCGCGGCCGCGAGCGCGCCGTGCGCGCCCTGCTGCGCGCCGAGC
>NZ_JAQGLS010000320.1 GCF_028292805.1 Ramlibacter sp.
GCCGGCGCTGGAGCACCACGAGCGCACCCCTGGCGACACCGTGCTGAAGGTGCAGGCGCTCACGCTGGCGCGCGAAGACCAGTTCGGCATCGACCTGGAAGCGGTTTCGCTGCAGGTGCGCGCAGGCGAAGTGGTCGGCATCGCCGGCGTCTCCGGCAACGGACAGCGCGAACTCCTGTATGCGCTGTCCGGAGAGGACAGGCGGGCGACGCACGATGCCGTGCAGGTCGGCGGCAAGCCGGTCGGCCGGTACGGGCCCACGCAGCGTCGCCGCCTGGGCCTGCACTTCGTGCCCGAAGAACGCCTGGGCCGCGGCGCGGTGCCCAGCCTGGGGCTGGCCCACAACCTGCTGCTCACGCGCACCGATGCGGTCGCCGGCAGCGGCTGGATCCGGGTCAGGGCTTTGCAGCAGCAGGCCGCCGGCATCATCGCCCGCTTCAACGTCAAGGCCGGCGGCCCGAATGCGGCGGCGCGATCGCTGTCCGGCGGCAACCTGCAAAAGTTCATCGTCGGCCGCGAGATCGACGCCAACCCGAAGCTGCTGATCGTCTCGCAGCCGACCTGGGGCGTCGACGTCGGCGCCGCGGCGCAGATCCGGGGCGAAATCCTGGCGCTGCGCGACGCCGGCTGCGCGGTGCTGGTCGTCAGCGAGGAGCTGGAGGAATTGTTCGAGATCTGCGACCGGCTGTACGTGATCGCCAAGGGGCGGCTGTCGCCCCCGGTGCCGCGGGCGCAGGCGACGGTGCAGCAGATCGGCGAGTGGATGAGCGGGCTGTGGACGCCGGCGCACCAGGAAGAAGCACAGCATGCTTAAGCTCGAAGCCCGGCCACAGGTCTCGCAGTTCTGGGGCCTTGCCTCGCCGTTGCTGGCGCTGGCGATCACCGTCGTCCTGGGCGCGCTGCTGTTCCTGGCCCTGGGCAAGGACCCGGTGCAGGGCCTGCGCGTGTTCTTCTGGGAGCCGTTCAGCTCCGGCTACCGGCTCGGCGAGCTGATGGTCAAGGCCACGCCGCTGCTGCTGATCGCGCTCGGCCTGGCCGTGTGCTTTCGCTCCAACGTGTGGAACATCGGCGCCGAGGGCCAGTTCGTCATCGGCGCGCTGGTCGCCGGCGGCGTGGCGCTGCTGGCGGGCAAGGACACCGGCCGCTGGATCGTGCTGGCGATCCTGCTGGCGGGGGTGCTGGGTGGCATGGCCTGGGCCGGCATCGTCGCTTTGCTGCGCGACAAGTTCAACGCCAACGAAATCCTGGTCAGCCTGATGCTGGTCTACGTGGCCTCGCTGCTGCTCAACTTCATGGTGTTCGGTCCCTGGAAAGACCCCGGCGGCTACAACTTTCCGCAGTCGCGCAGCTTCGAGGCGGTGACGCAAATTCCGCGCCTGGTCATGGGCTCGCGGGTGAGCATCGGCCTGCTGATCGCGCTGGCCGGGGTTGCCGTCCTGTGGATCTTCCTGTTCCGCACCCGCGCCGGATTCGCCCAGCAGGTGGGCGGGCTGGCGCCGGCGGCGGCGCGCTATGCCGGCTTTTCGTCGCGGCGCGCGCTGTGGACCGCGTTGCTGATTTCGGGCGGCACGGCCGGCCTGGCCGGCGCGCTGGAAGTGGCCGGGCCGATCGGCCAGCTCACGCCCTACGTGCCGGCGGGCTACGGCTTCGCCGCCATCATCGTCGCCTTCGTCGGCCGGCTGCACCCGGTCGGCATGGTGTTCTCGGCCATCCTCATGAGCATGTTCTACATCGGCGGCGAACTGGCGCAGTCGCGCCTGGGCCTGCCCAAGTCCCTGACCGGCGTGTTTCAGGGCCTGCTGCTGTTCACGCTGCTGGCTTGCGACACCCTCATGGCGTACCGCGTCCGCTTCGGCTCACCGCGCGTGGCCGCCAAGGGAGCGCACCAATGAGCCCCCACGCCGGTCACTACGTGTACTTGCTGCCCCCCGAGGCGGCTTCAGCCTCCTTGATGCGGCTTTGCGGAGGCTGACATGGAAAGCTACGCACTCCTGTTCGCCGCGATGCTCAACGCCGGCACGGTGCTGGCCATCGCGGCCCTGGGCCTGTTGATCAACGAGAAGGCCGGCATCGTCAACCTGGGCGCCGAAGGCATGATGCTGTGCGCCGCCATCGCCGGTTTTGCCGGCGTCGTCTACTCCGGCAGCGACTGGGTCGGCTTCGCCGCCGGCGCCGCCGCCGGCGCGCTGCTGGCGGCGATCTTCGGCGTGCTGGTGATCTGGCTGAACACCAACCAGTACGCCACCGGGCTGGCGCTGAGCCTGTTCGGCGGCGGCTTCTCGGCCTTCGCCGGCATCGCCTACGTGCAGGAGAAGCTGCCGCAGCGGCCCAACTTCTCGGTTCCGTTCCTGGGCGACATCCCGCTGCTCGGCCCGGCCATGTTTCGCCAGCACCCCATGGTTTACCTGACCATCGCGCTGACGCTGTTTCTGGTCTGGTTCCTGTACCGCTCGCGCGCCGGCCTGGTGCTGCGCGCGGTGGGCGAGTCGCCCGAGTCGGCCCATTCCCTGGGCTACCCGGTGCGGCGGATCCGGCTGCTGGCGGTGGTGGCCGGCGGCGCGCTGTGCGGGCTGTCGGGCGCCTACCTGGCGATCATCTACACGCCGCTGTGGGTGGAGGGCATGACGGCCGGCCGCGGCTGGATCGCGCTGGCGCTGACCACCTTCGCCACCTGGCGCCCGGCACGGGTGTTGCTTGGTGCCTACCTGTTCGGCGGTGTGACCATGCTGCAATTCCACCTGCAGGGCAGCGGCGTCGACGTCGCTAGCGAGTTCCTCAACATGCTGCCTTACCTGGCGACCATCCTCGTGCTGGCGCTGATCTCGCGCAACCCGGCGTGGATCCGGATCAACATGCCGGCCTCGCTTGGAAAGCCCTTCTATCCCGGCTCATAATCGGGGATTCACTTGAAAAAAGCCGCAAGCGTCTTTCTTCAAGTGGTTTTCATCAGGGTGGAGAAGACCGGCAAGCCGGGTCCTCTCCACAAGCGGGACCGCGCCGCACGATATTCCGCGCGATCCAGAAGCTGGCGGCAAGCCGTCCAGCAGACACGTGTTCCAGCAACGCCTCACAGAGGGAATCCATGATCGAACTGAAGAAACGCTCGCTGCTCCAGGCCGCCGCCCTCGTGGCTGCCGTCGCGGGCGTCACCGCCTGCAGCAAGACCGAACCGCCGGCCCCGGCCCCGGCGCCGGCACCCGTTGCCGCTGCGCCCGCTCCGGCACCCAAGCCCGAGCCGCTGAAGATCGCCTTTGCCTACGTCGGCCCGGTGGGCGACGGCGGCTGGACCTTCTCGCACGACAATGGCCGCAAGGCCCTCGAGAAGGAATTCGGCGACAAGATCGTCACCAGCTTCGTCGAGAAGGTTCCCGAGTCGGCCGACGCCGAGCGCGTGATCCGCGACATGGTGAGCCAGGGCAACAAGCTGGTGTTCGGCACCACCTTCGGCTACATGGAGCCGATGCTCAAGGTCGCTGGTGACCACAAGGACGTCAAGTTCGAGCACGCCACCGGCTACAAGACCGCCGACAACCTGCGCACCTACGACAGCCGCACCTACGAAGGCGCGTACATGGCCGGCGTGATCGCCGGCAAGATGAGCAAGACCGGCACGCTGGGCGTGGTCGGCTCGGTGCCGATCCCCGAAGTGGTGCGCAACATCAACAGCTTCACGCTGGGCGCGCAGTCGGTCAACCCCAAGGTCAAGACCAAGGTCGTGTGGGTCGGTGAATGGTTCAATCCGCCAAAGGAAACCGAAGCCGCCACCTCGCTGATCAACGGCGGCGCCGACGTGCTGTTCCAGAACACCGACTCGTCGGCCGTGCTGCAGACG
>NZ_JAQGLS010000327.1 GCF_028292805.1 Ramlibacter sp.
CAAGGCCAGCAACGTCGTCGATTTCTCGGTCTTCAATTTCGACTCCATCTTTTTCTCGGTCGCCATGGGCGTGCTGGGCTGCTGGCTGCTGTGGCTGGCGGCGCGCAAGGCGACGTCGGGCGTGCCCGGCCGGTTCCAGGCCGCGGTGGAAATCCTGGTCGAGATCGTCGACGCGCAGGCCAAGGGGATCGTGCACAACGCGCACAGCCGCAAGCTGGTGGCCCCGCTGGCGCTGGTGGTGTTCGTCTGGATCTTCCTGATGAATGCGATGGACCTGCTGCCGGTCGACCTGATCCCGTACATCTGGGAGCGGGTCTACGGCGCCGCTGGCGGCGACCCGCACCACGCCTACATGCGCGTCGTGCCCACCGCCGACCTTTCCGTCACCATGGGCCTGTCCATCGGTGTGCTGCTGGTCTGCCTGTTTTACAACGTGAAGATCAAGGGCGCCGGCGGCTGGGCGCACGAACTGGTGACCGCGCCCTTCGGCACCAGCAAGAACCCGCTGTTCGCGGCGATCCTGGGTGTGCTCAACCTGGGCATGCAGATCATCGAGTTCGTCGCCAAGACCGTCTCGCACGGCATGCGACTGTTCGGCAACATGTACGCCGGCGAACTGATCTTTTTGCTGATCGCCCTGATGGGCGGCGCCTTCGCGCTGACCGCCACCGGCATCGGCCTGGCCATCGGCCACATCATCGCGGGCACGGCCTGGGCGATCTTCCACATCCTGATCATCACGCTGCAGGCCTTCGTGTTCATGATGCTGACGCTCGTCTACATCGGCCAGGCCCACGACGCCCACTGATCCCCCGGTTTCCGTTCCCCGTTTTCCCGTTTCTCGTCAACCACCAAAGTCCTTAGGAGCAATCATGGAAGTTATCAGCTTTGTCGCCCTGGCCGCCGGCCTGATCATCGGTCTGGGTGCCGTCGGCGCCTGTATCGGCATCGGCATCATGGGCAGCAAGTACCTCGAAGCGGCTGCCCGCCAGCCCGAGCTGATGAACGAACTGCAGACCAAGATGTTCCTGCTGGCCGGCCTGATCGACGCCGCGTTCATCATCGGCACCGGTATCGCGCTGTGGTTCGCCACCGCCAACCCGTTCCTGGCGCAGATCGCCAACCTGCCGAAGTAATCCCATCCTTTCGCCAACCCAATTCCCGGACCGCGATTCGCGCCCGGGAGCAAGGATGAAAAAGTGAGCATCACCGGTACCCTCATCATTCAGGTGATCGTGTTCCTGATCCTGGTCGGGTTCACGATGAAGTTCGTGTGGCCGCCGATCGCGACCGCGCTCGATGAGCGCGCGCGCAAGATCGCCGACGGCCTGGCTGCGGCCGACAAGGCCAAGTCCGAACTCGCCGCCGCCGACCGGCGCGTCGAGCAGGAACTGGCGAAGTCGCGCAACCAGACGGCTTCCCTGCTGGCCGACGCCGAGCGGCGCGCCCAGGCGATCGTCGAGGAGGCCAAGGGCCGAGCCAACGAAGAAGGCGCCAAGATCGTCGCCGCTGCCCGTGCCGAGGCCGAGCAGCAGACGGTGAAGGCCCGCGAGGCCCTGCGCGAGCAGGTTGCCGCGCTGGCCGTCAAGGGCGCCGAGCAGATCCTGCGCAAGGAAGTGAACGCCGGCGTCCACGCCGAGCTGCTCGCCCGCCTGCAGACCGAGCTGTAAGGACCGACATGGCCGAACTCGCCACCATCGCCCGCCCGTACGCGGAAGCGCTGTTCCAGTCGTCCAAAGGCGATCCGGACGGCACCTCGCAGTGGCTGGACCAGCTCGCCGCGGTGGCGGGCAACCCCCAGCTGCTGCAGTTCGCGGGCAACCCCAAGGTGGGCAGCCAGCAGGTGTTCGACCTTGTGACCGAGGCCGCCCGCGTGCAGTTGTCCGGCAACGGCCGGAACTTCCTGCGCACGATCATCGACAACGGCCGCCTGGCGGCCGTGCCCGAGGTCGCGCAGCAGTTTCGCGCCATGAAGAACACGCAGGCCGGCAGCTCCGATGCGGTGGTCTACAGCGCCTTTCCGATCGCCGCCGCTGCCCTGGGCAACCTGGCGGGAGTGCTGGAAAAGCGGTTCGGCCGCAAGCTGAACCTCACCGTGCAGGAAGCCCCGGCCCTGATCGGCGGGATTCGCGTGGTGGTGGGCGACGAAGTGCTGGACACCTCGGTCCAGGCCCGCCTGGAACAAATGAAAGTCGCGCTGACGGCCTGATGGCCGCTAGCCTCCCAAAAGGACCAAGGAAGAGTCATGCAGCTCAATCCCGCTGAAATTTCCGAACTGATCAAGAGCAGGATCGAAGGCCTGGCCGCCAGCGCCGACATCCGCAACCAGGGCACCGTGATCTCCGTGACCGACGGCATCGTCCGCGTCCACGGCCTGTCCGATGCCATGGCCGGCGAAATGCTGGAGTTCCCGCCCACCGCCGATGGCGTGGCCACCTATGGCCTGGCGCTGAACCTCGAGCGCGACTCCGTCGGCGCCGTGATTCTGGGCGAGTACGAACACATCTCCGAAGGCGACACCGTCAAGTGCACGGGCCGCATCCTGGAAGTGCCGGTCGGCCCCGAGCTGATCGGCCGCGTGGTCAACGCCCTGGGCCAGCCGATCGACGGCAAGGGCCCGATCAACGCCAAGATGTCGGACGTGATCGAGAAGGTCGCTCCCGGCGTGATCGCCCGCAAGTCGGTCGACCAGCCGGTGCAGACCGGTCTGAAGGCCATCGACTCCATGGTGCCGATCGGCCGTGGCCAGCGCGAGCTGATCATCGGCGACCGCCAGACCGGCAAGTCCGCCGTCGCGGTCGACACGATCATCAACCAGAAGGGTCAGAACATGACCTGCGTGTACGTCGCCA
>NZ_JAQGLS010000005.1 GCF_028292805.1 Ramlibacter sp.
CGCCATCACTTCGCCGCTGCTGCGGCCGCCGGCGCGCACGTGGCCGGGCAGGGCGGTCTGGCGCACGCCCTCCACCACCGGGGCCGGCTGTTCGCGGGCGCCGCAGGCCGCCAGCAGCAACGCCGCCGTCAGTGCCAGGCGCTTCATGGCGCGTCGCCCGGTGCCGACGAGGCCGGGCCCACGCCGGTGCGGCCCTGCCGCGCCTGCAGCTGCTCGTACCAGTCGCGATGGTGGGCCCGGGCCCAGCTCTCGTCCACGGTGCCGTGCCGCATCGCCTGGTACGCGCCAGGCGTGCCGAGCGTGCCCAAGTAGATGTGGCCCAGCGCCGCCGCGATGTACAAGGTGGCGCCGCCGATGTGCAGGTAGTCCATCCACTGCAGCAGGTAGCGGGTGGGGCGCAGGTTCTGGAAGTCCAGCACCAGCCCGGTGGCCGACATCACCAGGCCGAGCAGCACCACGCCGAACCAGAACCACATCTTCTCGCCGGCGTTGAAGTAGCCGGCGGGCACGTGCTCGTGCGTCAGGATGCCGCCGCCGCGCCTGACCCACTGCCAGTCGCGCCGGTTGAAGCGGTTCTCGCGCAAAAAGGTGAAGAACATCAGCACCGAGCAGACGATGAACACCGGCCCGGCGAAGTTGTGCAGGTACTTGGAGACGATCGCCAGCCACGAGAAAGCGGCGTGTCCCACCAGTGGGATCAGCAGCTGCTTGCCAAAGAAGATCAGCAGCCCGGTCACGGCCAGCAGCAGGAAGGCGATCGCCGTTGCCCAGTGCACCCAGCGTTGCCAGCGGGTGAAGCGCTGCACCCTGCGGCCAGTCTCCGGCTCGGTCACGCGCGCCGGCCCGACCAGCCGCCACAGGCCGAACAGGACCAGCGGCACCAGCAGCAAGATGGCGGCGCTCAGCGTGGAGATCGGGCCGTTGCGCAGCGTGCGCCAGGTGTTGCCGCCGCGCTGGAGGATCAGCTCGGGCTCGGCGTCGCGGCCCCACGGGACGAGGAAGTTGCGGTCGAAGTGGCGGCGGCCCGAGTCGAGCGAGAACCAGCCGGGCTCCGGCACGTCCTTTTCCTGCTGCAGGATGGTCTGCTCCTCGGCATAGGCGGGCACGGCGTCTTCGTGCGGAACGGCGGCCCGCAATGCCGGCGCCAGCAGCAGCACGCATGCCAATGCGAGCAGCCATCGCAGGCCGCGCCGGGCCAGCGCCCCGCTCATGGCCGGCCCCCTTTGTGGAAGGTGCGCCGGTACTCGTCCTGGCGCCAGTTGCGATTGATGATCGCCGCCATCCAGGCCATGCGGTCGCCGTGGAAGAGGCGCTGGTGCTGCAGGTCGTCAGGCTTGCCGTCGTAGGCGCCGTGGCGCCAGGCCGGGTGCTGTTCCACCTCGAGGCAGCCGGCCAGCAGCAGCGCGGCGCCGAGCAAGGGCCAGAGCGTTTTCATGTCGGCAGCTTCCGCGGCTGGTTCTGCGACGCATTCGGCACCTGGTTGGTCCTGGGGCCTTCGCCCTTGTTCCGGATCTCGGCGCGCTTGCCGGGGTCGTAGGCCAGGTTCCAGCCCCACAGCTCGGGGCCGTAGCCGCGCGTTTCTACGCGGTGCTTGTAGATTTCGCCGATCAGGTTGGCTTCGCCGCCAAGCAGTGCCTTGGTGGCGCACTGCTCGGCGCACACCGGCAGCTTGCCTTCGCTCAGGCGGTTGCGGCCGTACTTGTGGAACTCCTCTTCGGTGTTGTCCGGTGCCGGGCCACCGGCGCAGAAGGTGCACTTGTCCATCTTGCCGCGGTGGTTGAAGGCGCCGGTCTGCGGGAACTGTGGCGCGCCGAACGGGCAGGCGTAGAAGCAGTAGCCGCATCCGATGCACAGGTCCTTGTCGTGCAGCACCACGCCGTCCTGCGTGTGATAGAAGCAGTCGACGGGGCACACCGCCATGCACGGGGCGTCGGTGCAGTGCATGCAGGCGACCGAGATCGAGGCTTCGCCGGGCACGCCGTCGGCGATGGTGACCACGCGCCGGCGGTTCACGCCCCACGGCGTCTCGTGCTCGTTCTTGCAGGCGGTCACGCAGCCGTTGCAGTCGATGCAGCGTTCGGTGTCGCAGATGAACTTCATGCGGGCAGCCATGGTTCTCCCCTCGGGTCGTCGATCAGGCGCGGACCAGCCGGCAGAGCGACACCTTGGTCTCCTGCATCATGGTCACCACGTCGTAGCCGTAGGTCCAGCCGGTGTTGACGGCCTCGCCCAGAACGATGGGCGCGGCGCCTTCCGGATAGTTCTTGCGCAGGTCCTCGCCCATCCACCAGCCGCCGAAGTGGTAGGGCATCCACACCAGCCCTTGCGGCACGCGCGGGGTCACCAGCGTCATGATCTTCAGCCGGGCGCCGGCGGGCGTTTCCACCCACACGTACTCGCCGGTGCGGATCGGCAGTTGCCCGGCGTCGTTCGGATTCACCTCCACGAACATCGCCTGCTGCAGCTCCGCCAGCCACGGATTGGAGCGCGTCTCGTCGCCGCCGCCCTCGTACTCCACCAGCCGGCCCGAGGTCATGATCAGCGGATAGTCGCGCGCGAAGTCCTTTTCCTGCACCGACCTGAAGAGAGTGGGCAGCCGCCAGAACGCCTTCTTGTCGTCGTAGGTGGGGTGCTGCGCCACCAGGTCGCGGCGCGGGCTCATGATCGGCTCGCGGTGCACGGGCACCGGGTCCGGGAAATTCCAGACATGGGCGCGGGCGCGCGCGTTGCCGTAGGGCGCGCAGCCGTGGCCGATGACCACGCGGATGATCCCCCCCGAAGCGTCGGTCTTCCAGTTCTTGCCTTCCGCCTGCAGCTGCTCCTGGGGCGTCAGTTCCGACCACCAGCCCAGCTTCTTGAGCAGCACGTGGTCGAACTCCGGGTAGCCGGTGTCGATTTCGCTGCCGCGGGGCGCGGAGCCGTCGGGGGCCAGCAGGCTCACGCCCTGGTACTCGACGCCCCAGTTGGCGCGAAACGGCAGGCCGCCCTCGGCCACCGGCCTGGAGATGTCGTACAGCACCGGGGTGCCGGGGTGCTTCAACTGCGGCGTGCCCCAGCACGGCCACGGCAGGCCGTAGTAGTCGCCCTTGCACGGGCCGTCGTCCGCGCGCAGGGAGGTCGGGCTGAAGGTGTGCTTGTTGTGCATGTGCAGCTTCAGCCGCTCCGGCGAGCAGCCGGTGTAGCCGATGGTCCAGCACGAGCGGTTGATCTCGCGCAGGATGTCCTCGATGACGGGCTCGTCGCGCACCACGGCGATGTTCTTGCACAGCTGTTCGTGGAAGCCGAACTTGCGCGCCAAGCGGTACATGATCTCGTGGTCGGTCTTGCACTCGAACAGTGGCTGGATCACGCGCTCGCGCCACTGGATGCTGCGGTTGGACGCCGTGCACGAGCCCTGCGTCTCGAACTGCGTGGTCGAAGGCAGCAGGTAGACGCCGTCGGTGCGGCCGTGCATCGCCGCCGTCATGGTGGGGTAGGGGTCGATCACCACCAGCAGCTCGAGCTTTTTCATCGCCGCCTGCATGTCGGGCATGCGCGTGATGCTGTTCGGCGCGTGGCCCCAGAAGACGCAGGCGCGGACGTTTCCCGGCTGGTCGAGGTGGGCGCGGTTTTCCAGCACGGCGTCGTACCAGCGCGAGACGGTGGTGCCTGGCTTTTCCATCAGCGCCTTGGAGCCGAAGCGCGAGAGCAGCCAGTTGTAATCGACGCCCCAGACAGTGGCGAAGTGCTTCCACGCGCCTTCGGCGATGCCGTAGTAGCCGGGCAGCGAGTCCGGGTTCGGCCCGACGTCGGTTGCACCTTGCACGTTGTCATGGCCGCGGTAGATGTTGGCGCCGCCGCCGGCGAGGCCCACGTTGCCCAGCACCAGTTGCAGGATCGACAAGGCGCGCACGTTGGCCGTGCCCACGCTGTGCTGCGTGATCCCCATGCACCACACGACGGACGATGGCTTGTTGGTCGCCAGCATCTCGGCCGCCAGCCGCACGCTGGTTTCCGGCACGCCCGTCACGTCGCTGACGCGTTCGGGCGTCCATTTTTCGACCTCGCGCCGCACTTCGTCCATGCCGTAGGTGCGTTGCGCGATGTAGGCCTGGTCTTCCCAGCCGTTCTTGAAGATGTGCCACAGCATCCCCCACACCAGCGCGATGTCGGTGCCGGGGCGGATTCGCATGTAATGGTGGGCGAAGCGCGCGGTGCGGGTGAAGCGCGGGTCGATCACCACCATCTTGGCGCCCAGCTCCTTGGCGTGCAGGAAGTGCAGCATCGAGATCGGGTGCGCCTCGGCCGGATTGGCGCCGATGAACAGCACCGCCTTGGAGTGGTGCAGGTCGTTGAACGAGTTGGTCATCGCCCCGTAGCCGAAGGTCTGGGCCACGCCGGCGACCGTGGTCGAGTGACAGATGCGGGCCTGGTGGTCGCAGTTGTTCGAGCCCCACATGGAAACGAACTTGCGCAGCAGGTAGGCCTGCTCGTTGTTGTGCTTGCTGGAGCCGATCCAGTAGATGGCCTCCGGGCCGGCCTGCTCGCGCAGCTGCAGCAGCTTGTCGCCCACTTCCGCGGTGGCCTGGTCCCAGCTGATGCGCTGGTACTTGCCATCCACCAGCTTCATCGGGTAGCGCAGCCGGTGCTCGCCGTGGCCGTGCTCGCGCACCGAGGCGCCCTTGGCGCAGTGCGCGCCCATGTTGATGGGCGAGTCGAAGGCGGTGTCCTGCCGGATCCACACGCCGTTCTGCACCACCGCCTCCACCGAGCAGCCGACCGAGCAGTGGCTGCACACGGTGTGTTTGACTTCCACCGGCGCCTGGGCCGGCGGGGCGGTCTGCGCATGCGCTTCGCCGATCACGCGGTTCGGCTGGTCGCGTGCCAGCGCGGCGAGACCTCCGGCCAGGCCGGCCGCGGTGAGGAAGCCGCGGCGGCCGACCGCAGCTTGCGCCGCGGGCCGGGGCAGGGGCCGGCGCCCGACCGCCACGGCGCTGGGGGGGAACTTGCGGGTGAGCAAGGGCATGCAGCGCTCCGGTCAGTAGCGGGCGAGCCGGTAGTAGGTGCGGGTGTGCTCCGTCTCGCGGTAGCCACTCGGCGCGCTGGCCTTGCGTGCCGGCGCTGCCGCGGCCACGGGAGCGCCGGCGGCGGGGCCGAGCACACTGGCGGCGACACCGGCTGCGCCGATGCTGCCGGCGGTGGCCAGGATCCGTCTTCTCTTTGGGTCCATCGGCGGGCGCTTCATGGCTGCAGGGCTCCTGTTCTCCATTGGTAGGCTGTGGGTTCGTGCGGGGCTGCGACCGGCTCGATGCCGAACAGGGCGGCTTCGGTGGCGAAGAAGGCCTCGATGAAATCGGCCAGGGCGGCGTAGAAGTCGGCCGCCGGCGCGCTGCGGATGTCGTGCAGGCAGGCGCCAGCCCAGCCGGCGAGGTGCTTGCGAAAGAAGTCGCCCTGCTGCTCCAGCGGCCGGCCGCGCTCGACCAGCACGCGCATGGCCTCGCACAGGGCGCCGAGGTGGTCCTCGAGTTCGGTCACGCCTTCGGGGCGGGCCAGTCCAAGTGCCTGCAGGTCGCGGCGCAGCAAGGCCAGCGGCTTGTCCATCAGGCAGCCGGCGACGTAGTAGCACTCGTGGGGGTTCAGCGGCGGCGTGCCGGCGGCGACGAACAGCGCACCGAATTCCGCCGCGGCCGTGGCGTTGCAGCGAGCTGCCGCGTGCTGCAGGGACTCCCAGGCGGCGGCGGCCCCTGCCGTGCCCGGCCAGGGCGGGGCATGGGGCAAGGCGGCCAGCGCGGCAGCATCGGCGCCGAACAGCAGCCTGGCCAGCAGTGCGTAGACGTCCGCGCGGTCCTGGGCGTGCAGGCCGGGCGGCGTGTCCACTGTCGCGATGGTCGTTGCAACTCGCATGCATTTCCCCCCAAGAAACCAGAATACCGAGGGGAAACTCTTCCTTGGGGCGGAACGCCGGATCTGTTGCATTTGGAGAGCGTTGCCGCGTTGCAATGTCCTCGGCCGTGATGCGGGACAGCCGGACACTGGACAATGGGGGCATGGAACAACTGAGCGAGTGGCTCGCGCATTGCGAGCGGCTGCACCCCAAGAGCATCGACCTGGGCCTGGAGCGCGTGCGCGAGGTGGCGCAGCGCATGCAGCTGCGTTTTGCCTGCCCGGTGGTGACGGTGGCCGGCACCAACGGCAAGGGCTCGACCTGCGCCATGCTGGAAGCGATCACGCTGCAGGCCGGCTGGCGGCCTGGCGTCTACACCTCGCCGCACCTGGTGCACTTCGAGGAACGCTGCCGCATCGGCGGCGAGATCGCCAAGCCGCAAGCGCTGGTGCCGCACTTCCGGCGGGTCGAGGAGGCGCGCCAGGGCGCCACGCTGACCTACTTCGAATTTACTACGCTGGCAATCCTGAGCCTGATGGCGGCCAGCGAACTGGACGTGGCGATCCTGGAGGTGGGGCTGGGCGGACGGCTCGACGCCGTCAACGTGATCGACACCGACTGCGCGATCGTCACCAGCATAGCCCTGGACCACATGGACTATCTGGGCCCCGACCGCGAAAGCATAGGCCGCGAAAAGGCCGGCATCCTGCGCGCGGGCAAGCCGGCCATCGTCAGCGACCCGGTGCCGCCGGCCAGCCTGCTGGCGCATGCGGAAGCGATCGGCGCTGACCTCTGGCTGCTGGGGCGCGATTTCAATTTTTCCGGCGACAAGCAGCAGTGGGCCTGGGCCGGGCGCGGCCGCCGCTATGCCGGCCTGGCCTATCCGGCGTTGCGCGGCGCCAACCAGTTGCTCAACGCCTCGGGCGTGCTGGCTGCGCTGGAGGCGCTGCGCCCGAGCCTGCCGGTGACGGCGCAGGCGGTGCGCAACGGGCTGGCGATGGTGGAACTGCCCGGGCGCTTCCAGATCGTGCCGGGCCAGCCGACGCTGGTGCTGGACGTGGCCCACAACCCGCACGCGGTGGCGGCGCTGGCGGCCAACCTGGACAACATGGGCTTCTACCCCGCCACGCATGCGGTGCTGGGCGCCATGGGGGACAAAGACCTGGCGACCATGCTGGCGAAGATCGGCCCGCTGGTGGACCGCTGGTACTTTACCGACCTGCCGACGGCCCGCGCCGCTTCGGCGCAGGAGCTGCTGGCCTTGTGGCAGGGGTTGGGCGAGCGGCGCCAAGTGCCAACGAGTACCCATGCGGACCCGCAGGAAGCGTTCCGCGCCGCGGTGGCCGCCGCTGGGCCGGCTGATAGAATTCTGGTCTTCGGATCGTTCTTCACCGTGGGTGGCGTGCTGCAGCAGGGTGTGCCCCGCCTAGCCGCCAAACACCTGGGCTGAAATCGCCTCACGCATGGCCTTGTTCAAGAAACGCAAAGGGGCCGACGAACCAGTGGCCCCCTCCTCACCCGCCGAGAGTATCGAAGCCATGCGGCGGCGCGCGCGCCACCGCCTGATCGGCGCCGTGGTGCTGGTGCTGGCCGCCGTCGTTGGCTTTCCCATCCTGTTCGACACGCAGCCGCGGCCGGTGGCCGTGGACATCCCGATCGAGATCCCGGACCGCAACAAGGTCAAGCCGCTGCCGCCGGCGGTGGCCGTGGGCAAGGTCACGCCGGAGTCGGCGGTGATCACCGAGAGCAAGGACCCGGCGCCCGAGGCGGTGCCCACCGTGGCGCCGCCTGTCGCCGCCGCCGAGCCCAAGCCGGTGGCAGTGGACAAGCCCGCCAAGGTCGAGGCCGCCGTCGTCGATAAAAAGCCGGAGCCCAAGGCCGAAGCCAGGCCGCCGGTCGCGGTCGAGGCCGCCAAGGCCCGCGCTTTGCTGGAAGGCAAGGCTGTCGACACGGCAGCGGCGGGCGAGCGCTTCGTGGTCCAGGTCGGCGCCTTCGCCGACAACGACAAGGCGAAGCTGGCCCAGCAGAAGCTGCACAAGGCGGGGTTGCCGAACTACACCAACGTGGCGGACACCAAAGACGGCAAGCGCATCCGGGTGCGCGCCGGCCCGTTCATGTCGCGCGCCGCGGCCGCCGAAGCCGCCGAGAAGATCAAGGGGCTGGACTTGCCGGCCGCCGTCCTCGCCTTGTAGTGTCCAACCTCGACTGGATCGTCTTGGCCGTCCTGGCGGCCTCCATGCTGCTGGGGTTGTGGCGCGGGCTGGTCTACGAGGTGTTGTCGGTGCTCAGCTGGATCGCGGCGTTCCTGCTGGCCCAGTGGTTCGCGCCGGCGGCGGCGCAAATGATGCCGGTGGGCTGGGCACAAGCCCTGCGGTACGCGGCGGGCTTCCTGCTGGTGTTCATCGCCGCGGTGTTCGCCGGCGGTTTGCTGGCCTGGCTGACGAAGAAGATGGTCGAGGCGGTGGGCCTGCGGCCGGTGGACAGGGCGCTGGGCGGCCTGTTCGGGCTGGTGCGCGGCGCCTTGGTGGTGCTGGTGCTGGCCGTGGTGGTCCACCTCACCGGGCTCAAAGATGGCGCCTGGTGGACGGAATCGATGGCGGCCGGCGTAGCGACGGCCGCCTTGCGGGGTTTGAAGCCGGTGGTGCCCGAGACGTTCGGGGCCTACCTTCCGGCCTAACAGTGGAAGCGGAAACATCATGTGCGGAATCGTCGGCATCGTCAGCCAGGGGCCGGTCAACCAGCTGATCTATGACGCATTGCTGCTGCTGCAGCACCGCGGGCAGGATGCGGCCGGCATCGTCACGCTGCAGGGCCGCAAGGTCTTCATGCACAAGGCCAAGGGCATGGTGCGTGACGTCTTTCGCACCCGCAACATGCGGGCGCTGCCGGGCAATGCCGGCCTGGGGCAGGTGCGCTATCCCACCGCCGGCAATGCCTACAGCGAGGAAGAGGCGCAGCCGTTCTACGTCAACGCGCCGTTCGGCATCACGCTGGCGCACAACGGCAACCTGACCAACGCACAGGCGCTGAAGGCGGAGCTGTTCTCCACCGACCACCGCCACATCAACACCGAGAGCGACACCGAGGTGCTGGTGAACGTGTTCGCCCACGAGCTGGAGCGGACCACGCGGGGCGTGTCGCTGACGCCGCAGGACGTGTTCGACGCGGTGGCCAACGTGCACAAGCGCATCCGCGGCTCCTATGCCGTGGTGACCTTGATCGCCGGCCACGGCCTGCTGGCGTTTCGCGACCCGTACGGCATCCGCCCGCTGTGCATGGGGCGCAGCGCCAACGGCACGGTGATGGTGGCCAGCGAATCGGTGACGCTGGACGGCACCGGCCACGTGTTCGAGCGCGACCTGGCGCCCGGGGAGGCGGTGTTCATCGACATGGACGGCAAGGTGCATTCGCGGCAATGCGCCCAGAAGACGCAGCTGTCGCCGTGCATCTTCGAATTCGTCTACCTGGCGCGGCCCGATTCGGTGATGGACGGCATCTCCGTCTACCAGGCCCGCCTGAACCTGGGCGAGACGCTGGCCAAGCGCGTGATCTCCACCGTACCGCCCAACGAGATCGACGTCGTGATCCCGATCCCCGAGTCCAGCCGCCCGAGCGCGATGCAGCTGGCGCAGCTGCTGGGCATTCCGTACCGCGAGGGCTTCGTCAAGAACCGCTACGTGGGCCGGACCTTCATCATGCCGGGGCAGGGCGTGCGCAAGAAGTCGGTGCGGCAGAAACTCAACGTGATCCAGAGCGAGTTCAAGGGCCGCAACGTGCTGCTGGTGGACGATTCGATCGTGCGCGGCACCACCTCCAGCGAGATCGTGCAAATGGCGCGCGACGCCGGCGCCCGCAAGGTCTACCTGGCCAGCGCCGCGCCGCCGGTGCGCTTTCCCAACGTCTACGGCATCGACATGCCGACCTCCAGCGAACTGGTGGCGCACAACCGCACGGTGGAAGAGATCCGCGTCACCATCGGCTGCGACGCGCTGATCTACCAGGACGTGGCCGGCATGAAGAAGGCGATCGGCTCGCTCAACCCCAGGATCGACGGCTTCGATGCCTCGTGCTTCGACGGCGTGTACGTCACCGGCGACATCAACCCGGACGACATCACGCGCATCAACGAGGCGCGGGTGGGACAGGAAGATCCGCTGGAAGAAAACACGACGCGGCTGTCGATTCCGAATCCTGAAGTGGCCTGATGTCGTCCTCCCTCCGCTTCGGGGGAGGGCTGGGGGTGGGGGCGGTACGTTCTACTTTCGCCGCCTGCCGCGACCTGCCTTGAAGCTCACCCTTCCCGGATGGAGCAAAATCCCCACCGTGAAAGTCAGAACCCGCTTTGCCCCCTCGCCGACTGGTTTCATCCACCTCGGCAACATCCGCTCCGCCCTCTATCCGTGGGCGTTCGCCCGCTCGCAGGGCGGCACCTTCATCCTGCGCATCGAGGACACCGACCAGGAGCGCTCCTCGCAGGAGGCCGTCGACGTCATCCTCGAAGGGATGCGCTGGCTCGGCCTCGATCCCGACGAGGGGCCGTTCTACCAGATGCAGCGCATGGACCGCTACCGCGAAGCCGTGCGCGACATGCAGGACAAAGGCCTGGTCTATCCCTGCTACATGAGCGTGGCCGACCTCGACGCCCTGCGCGAGCGGCAGATGGCGAACAAGGAAAAACCGCGCTACGACGGCACCTGGCGGCCCGAGCCGGGCAAGCAGCTGCCGCCTGTGCCCGAAGGCGTCAAGCCGGTGCTGCGGTTCAAGAACCCGGTGGGCGGCGTGGTGGCCTGGGACGACAAGGTCAAGGGCCGCATCGAGATCGGCAATGACGAACTCGACGACCTGGTGATCGCGCGGCCGGACGGCACGCCGACGTACAACTTCTGCGTGGTGGTCGACGACATCGACATGCGGATCACGCACGTGATCCGCGGCGACGACCACGTCAACAACACGCCGCGCCAGATCAACATCTTCCGCGCGCTCGGCTACGAGCCGCCGGTGTTCGCGCACCTGCCCACCGTGCTGAACGAGCAGGGCGAGAAGATGAGCAAGCGCAACGGCGCCAAGGCAGTCACGGCCTGGCGCGACGAAGGCTTCCTGGCCGAAGGCGTGGTGAACTACCTGGCGCGCCTGGGCTGGTCGCACGGCGACGACGAGATCTTCAGCCGCGAGCAGTTCCTGCAATGGTTCAACCTGGACCACCTGGGCAAGAGCGCGGCGCAGTTCGACGACGCCAAGCTGCGCTGGGTGAACGCGCAGCACATGAAGGCGGCGGCCGACGAAGTGCTCGCGCCGATGGTGGCCGCGCACTTCAAGGCGCGCGGCATCACGCCGGACGAGCGCCTGCCGCGCATCTGCGGCCTGCTCAAGGACCGCTGCGACACCACCATCGCGCTGGCCGACTGGTGCGAGCGCTTCTACAAACCGGTGCAGGTGTCGGCCGAGGAGCGCGCCAAGCACATCACCGAGGGCGTGCGCCCGGCTGTGTCGATGCTCGCGAAGATGCTGGAGAGCGTCGCGTGGGACAAGGCGGCCATCACCGAATGCATCAAGGAAGTGCTGCGCGCCACCGGCCTGAAGATGCCGCAGCTGGCCATGCCCGTGCGCCTGCTGGTGCTCGGCACGACGCAGACTCCGTCGCTCGACGCGGTGCTCGCGCTCAGCGATCGAGAAACTGTCGTCGCTCGTCTGCAAGACGCCTGATTTTTCAGGCTATAATTCGAGGCTCGGAAATTGACGAGGCGACGAAAGAAGCAGCGGCAGTTTGGGGGGTATAGCTCAGCTGGGAGAGCGCTTGCATGGCATGCAAGAGGTCATCGGTTCGATCCCGTTTACCTCCACCACCGAAGTTCAGGTTTTGACCCTATCGTCTAGAGGCCTAGGACATTACCCTTTCACGGTAAGTACCGGGGTTCGAATCCCCGTAGGGTCGCCAAATCGCCAAGGTCAGTCTTCGGACTGGCCTTGGGTCAAGAGGCACAAGTCGGCAACAGCCGGCCCGCAAGGGCAGGCGGCTTGGCTCGCAAGAGCGGACGTTGCTGCTACCAGGAGTGGTAGTTCAGTTGGTTAGAATACCGGCCTGTCACGCCGGGGGTCGCGGGTTCGAGTCCCGTCCACTCCGCCAAAACAAGAGGGTTTGCTGCCGTGAAAACGGCAGCAAACCCTTTTTCTTGTGCGCGTCCGCAAGGGCGAGTGCCGCGGCAGGGCACGTCATCGAAAGCAGTCGTCGCATGAGCAGTACCCCAAGGAAACCGTCGGCCACGCCCGCTCCTCCCGACGCGGACAAGCCGGAACCCGGCGCCCCCGCACAGCGTCGCGAGGCCCACAGCGACACGCTGTCGCCTTATCTGCGAGGTGACCCGATCCCCAGGGCCGACGCGGTGGAGATGAACACCGACACGACCTGGGCGTTGTGGTCCGATCTGGTTGCCGCCGAAAACCGCGGCTATGCACCGACGGTTCCCGCGCCGCTGGAGTCTGTCGCGCAGCTTCCGCTCCCGGTGCGGCGAGAACTTTCTGTCGTCGAAGTGATGGCGGAGGCGCGCAGGAACAATCGCGTCTGTCCCAAGCCCGCAAGATGGCAACAGCTCTACGAGATGCTGCCGGAGAGAAGGCGAACCGTCGTGGGCTGGCAGCCGGCGCAGCCTCCGCTGGAGGGCGCCTGGGATGTCACGCCGTCGATCACCAAGAGGGTCTTCTTTCGCGAGCACATCGAATGGGCCGCAACGCATTCCTGCCTGCAGAAGGTCTTCGCCTTCATGAAGAGCCTGCCCGAGGACGAATGGCACCACATGGGGGAGTAGGTCGCGCAGCCAAGTGCGCCAGAAACAGCCAGGGCCTTGCAGCTTCAGCCGCAAGGCCCTTTGTCTTTCCGGTGGATGAGGGTTGCCGCGTTACTTGCCCAGGGGACTGGACCGCGTTGTCAGCCCCTTGGGCAACATGCCCTGGAACTGGGCGGAGATGTCGCGCATGGTCTCGCGCGCATGCACTTCGCCGTGCAGGTCCGCGAGCGCTGCCATCAGGTCGCCCCGCAGGTACCAGAGCGTCTGGAGATCGTCGGCGTACTGGATGCGGCGCGCGACCCCCGGAAAGCTCTTGGCGCCCGCCTGGCCCAGCGCGGTCAGCATCGCCTCCTGGATATCGCCCAGCGCGTCGTCGAGCTCCTTCGTGGACCGCTGGGACCCGCCCAACAAGCCGTAAATGCTCTGGATGGTTGGTTTCCACGCGCGCATGCTGTTCTCCAAAGAGCCCTACACCGACAGCATGGCACCAGGAACCGCTGCGTGTCCGTGAAAGATTGGGCGTAACCCCGAAGCTTCTGGCCTGACATTACCCTGTACGGCGCCGCTTTGGTAGCCGCGCTTGCCCGGGCCGGCAAGCGCGGCCCCGGCGCGTGGCGGAAAAAATCCACGCCCGTGAGGCGCGCGCAGGCCGGTTTTCCTGGTGTCTGTGTTGTCCTACAGCCGCGCCAGGAGGGGCTGCCTACGATTCGCCGCATGATCAACCCAGTCCAGCGCCGGCAGCCGCAACCGCAGCAAGAGCGGTCCGAGCGCAGCAAGCAAGTCCAGGCCGAACGCGAGATCGCCCGCGCCGAAGAGGACTACCAGCGGCTGAGAAACGCGTACCTGAGCCTTGCCCGGGAGGAGCACAACGAAGTCGCGCTGGCGATGATCGGCGCGGACATGGACCGTGCCCACGCCGTGCTGCAAGACCTGACCGGGCTGCGTCAGCTGCCGTTCACCCACGAACCCACCCGGGTCGTGCGGCGCGAAGCCCGGCGGCTGGTCGAAGAGAACTCCTGAGCCTGTGTGGGCGCGCGCCGACAGCCGGTCGGCCTGCGCGCCGAGTCCCGCGCCGCAAGTTCAGCGCCAGCATCGGTCCAAAGGAGTCGCCCAATGATCCCGTACGACATCGATCCCAGCCTGCACAGCGGCGAACCCGACGACCAGCTCCTGCTCGACGACGGTTTTTCCGCGCCCCGCAGCCACGGCGAGTCCGCCGGGCAGCCGGGTCCGCAAGCCACCGCGAGCCTGGAAGAAGCGCTCGCCAGCAAGAGCGACTTCTGACAGGCGCCGCATGACCATCCATCCCGTCGAACCCGAGCCGCTGCCTGACGGCGAGCCGGCCCAGCCCAACCCGACCCACCTGCCGGTGGAGCCGGAATTCGGTCCGCTGCTGCCACCGGCGGAACCGGAAGATCCCGGCGCCAAGCCGCCCCACATCTGAGGAGTTGCCCATGGTCCCGATCCAGTCCAGCGTGGTGCCTGCCCCGCCCGGCCTCGAGAAAGAAGAGCCGGAGCTCGCGCAGGAAGACGATATCCCAACCGACGACGATCCCGACGTCGAAGCCGCGTCATCCGCGGATTCGGCGTCAGGCGCCCGGCGGCAATGAGCGGCAGTGTCGCCAGCACGGCGGCGACCCCGGCTCCACCGTCGCCGTCCGATACCGGCAACCCGGAGCCGCTCC
Source organism: Ramlibacter sp. (assembly GCF_028292805.1). Lineage (GTDB taxonomy): Bacteria > Pseudomonadota > Gammaproteobacteria > Burkholderiales > Burkholderiaceae_C > Ramlibacter. Next base: position 14,334 of record NZ_JAQGLS010000005.1, read on the forward strand.
CGTCGACGCCGCAGGACCCCGAAAAGGGGCGGGTCCCGCCGGTCACCGTTCCCGGCAAATCCGAGCACCCGAAGCAGTAGAGGTCAGCCTTCGTCGGCTTCGGCGCCGCCGTCGGGTGCGCAGTCGGCCAGCAATGCCTGGGCGCCTTCGTCGACCCCAACCACCGGAGTCGCCTTGGCAAGCGCCATCCACAGGCCGAACGGCAGCTTGCGCCGGGGCCGGCTGGGCGCCGGGCGAGCGACCTGCAGCCGGTCTCGTTCCAGCACCAGCACGCCGCACTCGGGCGG
>NZ_JAQGLS010000015.1 GCF_028292805.1 Ramlibacter sp.
TCGGGCGCTTTGCCGGCGCCGGCCCGCGCTGCCTGCGCTGCGCCCTGCCGGTGCCCGGCGGCCTCGTCGCCTGCGGCGCCTGCCTGCGCGACGAGGCGCCGCTGGACGCCTGCTACGCCGCAGTGCCGTACGCCTATCCGTGGTCCGGGCTGGTCGCCCGCTTCAAGTTCCAGTCGGAACCGGGCTGGGCCGCCAGCTTCGGCCGCCTCGTCGGCGCCGTTCCTGGGGTCCCCGACGAGCTCGCCGGTGCCGACTTCGTGCTGCCGATGCCGCTGGCGCCGGCGCGACTGGCCCAGCGCGGCTTCAACCAGGCGCTGCAACTGGCCCGCGCCCTGGTCGGACGGCGGGCCGACGCCGGCCTGCTGCTGCGGCTGCGCGAAACCGCCTCGCAGGCCACGCTCGACCGCGCCGGACGGCGCGCCAACATGCGCGGCGCCTTCGGGATCGAGCCGCTGCGCCAGCCGCAGCTGCGCGGCGGGCGGGTATTGCTGGTGGACGACGTGATGACCAGCGGCGCCTCGCTGCAAGCTGCCGCGGCGGCGCTGCGGCAAGCCGGCGCCGTCCGCGTGGGCGCCGTGGTGCTGGCACGCACCGATGAGCCGGGCTGAGCCGCGGCGGATCGCGGGACAATCGGGCATGTTCCACATCGTCCTGGTCCACCCGGAAATTCCGCCCAACACCGGCAACGTCATCCGCCTGGCGGCCAACACCGGCTGCACGCTGCACCTAGTCGAGCCACTGGGTTTTTCGATGGAGGACCGGCTGCTGCGCCGCGCCGGCCTGGATTACCACGAGTACGCCGAGGTGCGCCGCCATGCCAGCTGGCAGGCGCTGCTGGCCCAGGCGCCAGCGGCCGAGCGGATGTTCGCGCTGACCACGCACGGCAGCCGCCCGGTGCACGAAGTTCGCTTCGAGCCGGGCGACTGGCTGGTGTTCGGCTCGGAAACGCGCGGCCTGCCGGAACTGCTCAGAGACAGCTTTGGCGCACAGCAGCGCTTGCGGCTGCCGATGCGCCCCGGCCAGCGCAGCCTGAACCTGTCGAACGCGGTGGCCGTCACGGTGTTCGAAGCCTGGCGCCAACTGGGCTTCGGCGGGGCTGCCTGAGCCGCAGTGTCACGCTGTTGGCACACAGCAATATCTGCTTTCAACCTGCTGTGTTTGAAACCCAACGCGACCGCCCGCATGTGGTCAGTGGGCAGCCCTGCGAAGGGCGGCCAAATGCAACCCAGACTCCTCATTCAACGCCCGCTCACGCGGGCGTCTTTTTTGGCTCAGGGATAACGGCGGGTCAGCGATTCGGCCACGCAGGCGGGCTTGTCGCTGCCCTCGCGCTGCACCGTCACGCCCCAGGTCATCTGCATGCCGCCGTTGTCCACCGGGTCACAGGCCAGCAGCTTGATCACCGCGCGCAGGCGGCTGCCCACCGGCACCGGCGCGGTGAAGCGAACCCGGTTCAGCCCGTAGTTGACGCCCATGCGGGTGTTGCGGATCTCCAGCGCCGACTCGAACAGCCTGGGGAGCAGCGACAAGGTGAGAAACCCGTGGGCGATGGGCGCACCGAACGGCCCGGCCTTGGCCCGCTCTTCGTCCACGTGGATCCACTGATGGTCTCCGGTGGCCTGGGCGAACAGGTTGATCTGCTGCTGGGTGATGCTGATCCAGTCACTGACGGCGACTTCGTGGCCGACCAGGGCCGGCAGCTCGGCGAGGGATTCGATGACTTTCATCCGGCCATTGTCGCAAGGGCCGGGCCGGCGCCGGAGTCGCTCAGGCGTCCACCAGCGTGGTGATCGGCTGCCACTGCGCCAGGTTCCGCTCGACCTTGTTCGGCCCCACCTCGAACAAGGTCAGCCCGCCGGCCGCGAGATGCACGTCGTTCTGCGTCGGCCACAGCAACCTCAGCACCGGCAGGCCCAGGCTGGCGACGAACTCCTGCAGCTTGTCGGCGGCGATGGTGGGGCGTCGACCCGCGTGCCGACGATGCCCCACCTGCATGTGGTGCGACTGGCGTGCTGCGCCAGCTGGTCCAGGAAGGCCCGGGTGGCGAAGATGTCGAACATGCTGGCCTGCAGCGGCACCAGCACTTTGTCGGCATGGCGCAGCGCCTGCTGGAACAGCTTGCCGTGCAGACCGGCGGGCATGTCGAGCACCACGTGGGTGGTGCCGCGTGGCGGCCGCGCCACCTGGCCGTCGGCCAGCTCCCGGCTGCGATGGTGCGCGCCGCCGGCGGCCGCAGACTCAGCCACAGGCTTGACGACTGCTGGCGGTCGGCATCGCCGATGCATCACATGGCGCGCGCGGATGGCGTGATAGCCCGCTATATTGGTGGCGACCGTGGATGAGCCCACCCCACCTTTCGGATTCGCAACGACAACGACCGGCATGCACGGACTCCTCGTCGGTGCGGCCCGCGGAGCAGCCGCCTTGCACTATGGTAGCCGTGATGGATGAGTTCGCCAACACTCCGGCTGCAGCGCCGATCTGCGTGCTGGCCGCGCACCCAAACTGGCGCGAGTCGCGCGTCAACCGCAAATTGTTCGAGCGGGCACGCGCCACGCCCGGCGTCGAGGTGCTGGACCTGTACGGCCGCTACCCCGACTACGACATCGACGCGCCGGCCGAACGGGCGCGCATCGGCCCGGCGCAGCTGCTGGTGCTGCTGCATCCGGTGCAGTGGTACTCCATGCCGGCCCTGATGAAGCTGTGGCTGGACGAAGTGCTGACGCATGGCTGGGCCTACGGCCCCGGCGGCACCGCGCTGCAGGGCAAGGATCTGTGGCTGGTGGCGACCACCGGCGGCAGCGAGCCGTCCTACCACCCGCAAGGCTACAACCGCTACTTTTTCGACGCCTTCCTGCCACCGTACGAGCAGACCGCCGCCTTGTGCGGCATGCGCTTTCTGCCGCCCATGCTCTTGCACGGCGCGCATCGCGTCACGCCCGCGCAGATCGAAGCCCACGCCGAGACCTTCGGGCAGCGGCTGGCGAGCTACCCCGACTGGCCCGAGCTGGACGACCTGCCGGCCTGCCCGGCCTGCGACGTCCCCGCCGCCGACCGCCCCCCGGTGCACGATCAGGCGGGTCGGTGATGGACCACGCGCCGGCTTGGCTGAGCTACAGCTTCATCTATCTTGCCGCGGCCGTGATCGCCGTGCCGCTGTCGCGCGCACTCGGCCTGGGCGCCATCCTGGGCTACCTGGCCGCCGGCATCGCCATCGGGCCCTGGGGTCTGGGCCTGGTGCCCAACGTGCAGGACATCCTGCACTTCGCCGAGTTCGGCGTGGTGCTGATGCTGTTCCTGATCGGGCTGGAGCTGGAGCCGCGGCGCCTGTGGAGCCTGCGGCGGCCGATCTTCGGCTGGGGCAGTGCGCAGGTGCTGGGATGCGCCGCGCTGCTGTTCGCCGTCGGCCTGGCGGCCGGGGCGCCGTGGCGCACCGCGCTGGTGGCTGCCCTGGGCCTGGCGCTGTCGTCCACCGCCATCGCGCTGCAGGTGATGGGCGAGCGAAACCTGCTGCCCACCAGCAGCGGGCAATCCGGCTTTTCCATCCTGTTGTTCCAGGATGTGGCGGCGATCCCGATTCTGGCCCTGC
>NZ_JAQGLS010000026.1 GCF_028292805.1 Ramlibacter sp.
GCTCGGACGGCTGCAGCAACCGCTGGGCAATGGCCGGGCTGAAGTAGCTGCCGGTGGCCATGACGCTCTTGATCGCCTGTTCCAACTCGAAGGGCGGGGCGTCCTTCATCAGGTAGCCGCAGGCGCCGTTGGCAACGGCGCGCTTGACGAAATCGACCGTGTCGTACATCGACAGCACGAGCAGCCGCACTTCGGGGTGCTTCGCGTGGATCTCGGAGATGGCGGTTATGCCGTCCATGCCGGGCATGGAGATGTCGGTCATCACGACGTCGGGCTGGACCGACTCGAGCAGGGCCATCAGTTCGTTGCCGTTGCGCGCCTCGGCAATTACCTTGACGCCGTCGACGGTGGAAAGCAGGGCCTTGATGCCGGAGCGCACCAGGTCGTGGTCGTCGGCGAGCACGACCCGGATCGGTGTGGTTGTCTGTGTGTTCTGGATCATTGGAGAAGTCCCCTCATAACTGCGCGCGGATCGCCACTCCGCGCCCGGCGCGGGTGCGGATGTGCAGTCGCCCGCCAGCCAGTTCGGTGCGCTCGATCATGCCGTACAGGCCGATGTTGCGTTCGCTTTGCTGGCCATCGAGCACGGCGGCCTTGTCGAATCCCTCGCCGTCGTCCAGCATCAGCATGCTGATGCGGTTGCCGGACAAGAAATGCAGGCGCACCCGCACTTTCGAGGCCCGCGCATGCCGGACCGTGTTGGTCAGCGCTTCCTGCACCAGCCGGACGGCGACTGCCGCATTCTCCTCCAGAGTCGCGGGTTCCTTGCCGCGTGTGGTCACTTCCCACTCCAGCCCGGCGGGTTCGGCGATGCGCTGCATGGCCGATTGCACGGCCGGCACCAGCCCCAGCAAGTCCAGCTGCGCCGGGCGCAGCGAGAACGACAGCGTCTTGAGCTGCTGCAGCGCGCCGTTGGCCAGTTCGGCCGCTGTGTCGTGGTGCTTGCGCGCCGCCTGCGGGCCGGGCGCGCGCTCGGCGGCGTGCAGGTGGATCACCACCGCCGTCAGCGTCTGCCCGAGCTGGTCGTGCAGCTCGCGCGAGATCAGCGAGCGTTCCCGCTCCTGCGCCAGCACGAACCGGGCCGACAGCTCCTTGAGGCGGGCGTAGGCGGACTGCAGCTCGTCGTCCAGCCGCTCCTTTTCCTGCGCCCGGCGTCGCTCCTCCAGCACCCGGCCGATGATCTGGGGCAGGGTGCCAAGCTTGTCCTTGGTCAGGTAGTCCTTGGCCCCGCAGCGCAGGACGTGGACGGCGGCTTCCTCGCCGATGGCGCGGGTCAGGACGATCAGCGGGATGTTGCTGCGGCGGTTGACCAGGATCTGCAGCGCCGCGTAAGGCGAAAAGCGCGGCAGGTTGAAGTCGCACAGGATGACGTCGTAGTCGCCGGCCAGGGCATCGACGAAGCTGGCGGCGTTGTCGACGCGGTGCAGCTCGTAGCTGCGCACTGGGTCGGCCCGCTCCAGGGCAATGCCCATCAGCTCGACGTCGTCCGGGTTGTCCTCAACGCACAGCAGGCGGATGGGTCGGATTTCGGTGACGGCGTGGCTCGACATGGGGTGCGTGCGGAGTGTACCGCCCGGCCGGACGCGGCGATAAGTCGCCTTCCTACCGGCACTGGAATAATCCCCCCAAAGGAATCCCCATGCTGCTGCAAGCCGAAGAATGCCAATTGGTGCTGGTCGATTACCAGCAACGCCTGATGCCCGAGATCCACGAAGCGCAGGCCGTGCTGGCCAATGCCGTGCGACTGGCCCGCATCGCCGCCCTGCTGCAGGTGCCGCTGTGGGCCACCGAGCAAAGCCCCGCCGACCTGGGCGTCACGGTGCAGGCCCTGCAGCCGCTGGTGGCCGGCCGGGTGCTTGCCAAGACCAGCTTCGACGGCGCCGAGACGCTGCTGCCGCGACTGCGGCCGCCGGCAAGGCCGCAGCAGGGCGGCAACGCCCGCAGCCTGCCGCGCCACCTGCAAAAGGCCGTGCCGACACCCGATGTCGGCCGCGAGACGCTGGTGCTGGCCGGTTGCGAGGCCCATGTCTGCCTGCTGCAGACGGCGCTGGGCCTGCTGGAGGAGGAACTCGACGTCTGGGTGGTGACGGACGCCTGCGGCGCGCGCACCGAGCGCAACCGCGACGCCGCCTTCGACCGGCTGGCCAGCGCCGGCGCCGAACTGGTGACCACGGAAATGGTGGCTTTCGAGTGGCTGCGCCATGCGGATCATCCCCGGTTCAAGGAAGTGCTGGCACTGGTCAAATGAGGGCATGAGAGCTGGCCGCCGGGCCGGGGAGACCAAGGCATGGAGTACGCGCAGTTCTACCGCCGTTCGCTGGACGACCGCGAGGGCTTCTGGGCCGAACAGGCCGGGCTGATCGACTGGCAGACGGCACCGCGGCAAATCTGCGACGCCAGCCGGCCGCCGTTCGTGCACTGGTTCGCCGGCGGCACCACCAACCTGTGCCACAACGCGGTCGACCGGCACCTGAAGGAGCGGCCGGACCAGCCGGCGCTGATCTACGTTTCGACCGAGACCGGGATCGAGCGCAGCTACACCTTCCGCGAACTGCACCACGAGGTGCAGAAGACGGCCGCGGTGCTGCAGTCGCTGGGGGCGGGCAAGGGCAGCCGCGTGCTGATCTACATGCCGATGGTGGCCGAGGCGGCGTTCGCCATGCTGGCCTGCGCCCGCATCGGCGCCATCCACTCCGTGGTGTTCGGCGGCTTCGCCTCGGTGTCGCTGGCGTCGCGCATCGAAGACTTCACCCCGTCGCTGGTGGTCAGCGCCGACGCCGGCTCGCGGGCCGGCAAGGTGCTGGCGTACAAGCCGCTGCTGGACGAGGCGATCCGCCTGTCCGCGCACAAGCCGCAGGCCGTGCTGCTGGTGGACCGCGGGCTGGCGCCCATGGAGCAGGTGGCCGGGCGCGACCACCACTGGGCGGCGCTGGCCGAGCGCCATGCCCGCACGGACGTGCCTTGCACCTGGCTGGATGCCACCGACATCAGCTATACGATCTACACCAGCGGCACCACCGGCCGGCCCAAGGGCGTGCAGCGCGACGTCGGCGGCTACGCGGTGGCGCTGGCGGCGAGCATGAAGCACATCTTCCTGGGCGAGCCGGGCGGGACCTATTTTTCCACCAGCGACATCGGCTGGGTGGTGGGCCACAGCTACATCGTCTACGGCCCGCTGATCGCCGGCATGGCGACCCTCATGTACGAGGGCCTGCCGGTGCGGCCCGACGCCGGCATCTGGTGGAGCCTGGTCGAGAAGTACAAGGTGACGGCGATGTTCAGCGCGCCGACGGCGGTGCGCGTGCTCAAGAAGCAGGACCCGGCCTTCCTCAAGCAATACGACCTGGCCAGCCTGAAGGCGCTGTTCCTGGCCGGCGAGCCGCTGGACGAGCCGACCGCGCGCTGGATCAGCGACGGCCTGGGCGTGCCCATCATCGACAACTACTGGCAGACAGAAAGCGGCTGGCCGATCCTGACCGTCGCCAACGGCGTGGAGCGCACGGCCAGCAAGTTCGGCAGCCCGGGCGTGCCCGTGTACGGCTGGGACGTGAAGATCGTCCACGAAAGCACCGGCGAGGAACTCACCGAGCCCGGCCAGAAGGGCGTGGTCGTGATCGAGGGCCCGACGCCACCCGGCTTCATGCAGACGATCTGGAACGATGACGAGCGCTTCGTTTCCACCTATTGGTCCAGCATCCCCGGCCGGCAGGTCTACAGCACCTTCGACTGGGGCATCCGCGACGCGGACGGCTACTACTACATCCTGGGCCGCACCGACGACGTGATCAACGTGGCCGGGCACCGGCTGGGCACGCGCGAGATCGAGGAAGGCATCTCCAGCCACCCGAACGTGGCGGAGGTGGCGGTGGTCGGCGTAGCCGACCCGCTCAAAGGGCAGGTGGCGATGGCCTTCGTGGTGGCCAGGGACGCCTCGGCCCTGGTCGACGACGCGGCCCGGCTGAAGCTGGAGGGCGCCATCATGAAGGTGGTGGACGACCAGCTCGGCGCCGTGGCCCGGCCAGTGCGGGTGCATTTCGTGACCCTGCTGCCCAAGACGCGCAGCGGCAAGATGCTGCGCCGGGCAATCCAGGCGCTGTGCGAAGGCCGCGACGCCGGCGACCTCACCACCATCGAAGACCCAACCGCACTGCAGCAGATCAAGGATCTCGTTGGCCGGTGAGATGCGCCTCTCCACTCGGGCAGAGGCCCGGCGAGTGGGGGTTGCCCAGATCGGCCTTCCGCGGGGGAGGGCCGTGTCTGCTGGCGCCGCGACGTGCCACGGAACGTGGCACAATTTGCGCGCAAGCAGACAAAGGGCCTTCCCAGCCACAGTCGCATCCGCCATCCGGTTCAGCCGTGTCGCGGAAGGTTTTCCACCAGCTCTAGCTCCCTGCAGGGGGGCGGAAAGTAGCGCACAGCATGAGTGACGGTACCGTCTACACGGCCTACCAAGGCAACTCCTATCTCTTCGGCGGCAACGCGCCGTATGTCGAGGAGATGTACGAAAACTATCTCGCCAACCCGGGCAGCGTGTCCGACGTCTGGCGCGATTACTTCGACGCCCTTCAGAATGTTCCCGCCGCCGACGGCAGCGACGCCAAGGACGTGCCCCACCTGCCGGTGGTCAACGCCTTCGCCGAGCGCGCCAAGCAGGGCGGCACCCGGGTCGTCGTCGCCGGTGGCGCCGATTCGGAGCTGGGCCGCAAGCGCACCGCCGTCCAGCAGCTGATCGCCGCCTACCGCAATGTCGGCGCCCGCTGGGCCGACCTCGACCCGCTCAAGCGGACCGAGCGCGAGAAGATCCCCGAGCTCGATCCCTCCTTCTACGGCTTCACCGACGCCGACCAGGAAGCGGTGTTCAACACCAGCAACACCTTCTTCGGCAAGGACAGCATGTCCTTGCGCGAGCTGATGAACGCGCTGCGCGAAACCTACTGCGGCACCATCGGCGCCGAGTACATGTACATCACCGACCAGACGCGCAAGCGCTGGTGGCAGCAAAAGCTCGAGGCGATCCGCAGCAAGCCCAGCTTCAACGGCGAGCGCAAGAAGCACATCCTCGACCGCGTGACCGCGGCCGAGGGCCTGGAGCGCTTTCTGCACACCAAGTACGTGGGCCAGAAGCGCTTCTCGCTGGAAGGCGGCGAAAGCTTCATCGTCGCCATGGACGAACTGATCCAGCTGGCCGGCGCCAAGGGCGTGCAGGAAATCGTGATCGGCATGGCCCACCGCGGCCGCCTGAACGTGCTGGTCAACACCCTGGGCAAGATGCCCAAGGACCTGTTCGCCGAGTTCGACCACACCGCTCCCGAAGACCTGCCGTCCGGCGACGTCAAGTACCACCAGGGCTTCAGCTCGGACGTCAGCACGCCCGGCGGCCCGGTTCACCTGTCGCTCGCCTTCAACCCCTCGCACCTGGAAATCGTCAACCCGGTGGTCGAAGGCTCGGTGCGGGCCCGGATGGACCGCCGCGCCGACCCGCAAGGCAAGCAGGTGCTGCCGGTCCAGGTGCACGGCGACGCCGCCTTCGCCGGCCAGGGCGTGGTGATGGAGACGCTGGCGCTGGCCGAAACCCGTGGCTACTTCACGGGCGGCACGGTGCACATCGTCATCAACAACCAGATCGGCTTCACCACCTCCGACCCGCGCGACGCCCGTTCCACGCTGTACTGCACCGACGTCGTCAAGATGATCGAGGCGCCGGTGCTGCACGTGAACGGCGACGATCCGGAAGCGGTGGCGCTGGCCACCCAGCTGGCGCTCGAGTACCGGATGGAGTTCGCCAAGGACGTGGTGGTCGACATCATCTGCTTTCGCAAGCTGGGCCACAACGAGCAGGACACGCCCTCGCTGACCCAGCCGCTGATGTACAAGAAGATCGCCCAGCACCCCGGCACCCGCCGCCTGTACGCCGACAAGCTGTCGGCCCAGGGCATGGGCGAGACGCTCGGCGACGACATGGTCAAGGCCTACCGCGCCGCCATGGATGCCGGCAAGCACACGGTCGACCCGGTGTTGACCAACTTCAAGAGCAAGTACGCCGTCGACTGGAGCCCGTTCCTGGGCAAGAAGTGGACCGACGCCGGCGAGACGGCGATCCCGCTGGCCGAGTGGAAGCGGCTGGCCGAACGCATCACCACCGTCCCCGACAGCTTCACCGTCCACCCACTGGTCAAGAAGGTGCTGGAAGACCGCGCCACCATGGGTCGCGGCGAAGCCAACGTCGACTGGGGCATGGGCGAGCACATGGCCTTCGCCTCGCTGGTGGCCAGCGGCTACCCGGTCCGGCTGTCGGGCGAGGACGTCGGCCGCGGGACGTTCACGCACCGGCACGCCGTGCTGCACGACCAGAGCCGCGAGCGCTGGGACGAAGGCACCTTCGTGCCGCTGCAGAACGTGGCCGAGAACCAGGCGCCGTTCGTCTGCATCGACTCGATCCTGTCGGAAGAGGCGGTGCTGGGATTCGAGTACGGCTACGCCTCCAACGACCCCAACACCTTCGTGATCTGGGAAGCGCAGTTCGGCGACTTCGCCAACGGCGCCCAGGTGGTGATCGACCAGTTCATCGCCTCGGGCGAAGTCAAGTGGGGCCGCGTCAACGGCATCACGCTGCTGCTGCCGCACGGCTACGAAGGCCAGGGCCCGGAGCACAGCTCGGCGCGGCTGGAGCGCTTCATGCAGCTGTCGGCCGACATGAACATGCAGGTGGTGCAGCCGACCACGGCCAGCCAGATCTTCCACGTGCTGCGCCGCCAGATGGTGCGCCCGCTGCGCAAGCCGCTGATCATCATGACGCCCAAGTCGCTGCTGCGCAACAAGGACGCGACCTCGCCGCTGTCCGAGTTCACCAAGGGCGGCTTCCAGACGGTGATCCCGGACTCGCGCGAGCTGAAGGCCGAGAAGGTCAAACGCCTGGTGGTCTGCTCGGGCAAGGTCTACTACGACCTGGCCAAGAAGCGCGAGGAAAAGGGCTTGGACGACGCCGCCATCATCCGCGTCGAGCAGCTCTACCCGTTCCCGCACAAGGCCTTCGCCGCGGAACTCAAGAAGTACCCGAACGTGGCCGACATCGTGTGGTGCCAGGACGAGCCGCAGAACCAGGGCGCCTGGTTCTTCATCCAGCACAACATCCACGAGAACATGCTGGACGGCCAGAAGCTCGGTTACGCCGGCCGCGCGGCCTCGGCGTCGCCGGCGGTGGGCTACTCGCACCTGCACGCCGAGCAGCAAAAGGCGCTGGTCGACGCCGCCTTCGCCAAGCTCAAGGGCTTCGTCCTCACGAAATAATGAACCGTGTCATCCCGGGCTCGACCCGGGATCCACGGCGGCGCTGGTGCCGGGCTGGATGCCGGGCCGAACCCGGCATGACAACCTACAGGAAAAACACAAATGGCCATCGTTGAAGTCAAGGTCCCGCAACTGTCCGAGTCCGTTGCCGAAGCGACCCTGTTGCAGTGGAAGAAAAAGCCCGGCGAAGCCGTGGCGCTGGACGAAATCCTGATCGAGATCGAGACCGACAAGGTGGTGCTCGAAGTGCCGGCGCCGGCTGCCGGCGTGATGGCCGAGATCCTCGTTGCCGACGGCGGCACGGTGATGGCCGACCAGCCGATCGCCCGGATCGACACCGAAGGCAAGGCTGCCGCTGCCGCCGCCGCGCCGGCCGCGGCCAAGGCCGCCGCATCCGCTTCGGCGGCACCGGCCGCGGGCGGTTCCAAGTCCGACATCGCGATGCCGGCCGCCCAGAAGATGATGGCCGACAACAACGTCGCGGCCGGCTCCGTGGCCGGCACCGGCCGCGACGGCCGCGTGACCAAGGGTGACGTGATCGGCGCGCTGGCCGGCGGTGGCGCCGCCAAGGCCGCCGTGGCCCCGCCGGTGCCGGTGCCGACCGCGCCC
>NZ_JAQGLS010000054.1 GCF_028292805.1 Ramlibacter sp.
ATCGCCGCCCTGAAACTGCCGTGAAACTGGTCCTGGCGTCCAACAACCAAGGCAAGCTCGCCGAGCTGCAGGCGATGTTCGCCGGGCTCGACGTGCAGCTGGTGCGCCAGGGCGAGCTGGGCGTGCCGGAGGCCGAGGAGCCCTTTCGCACCTTCGTCGAGAACGCGCTGGCCAAGGCCCGCAACGCGGCCCGCCACAGCGGCTTGCCGGCGGTGGCGGACGATGCCGGCCTCTGCGTCGAGGCCTTCGGCGGGCTGCCGGGCGTGGACACCGCCTATTACGCGACGCAGTTCGGCTATGCCAAGGGCGACGACAACAACGTGCGGGCGCTGCTGGAGCAGATGCGCGACCTGACGCAAAGGCGCGCGGCGCTGGTCAGCACGCTGGTGGCCGTGCGTTCGCCCCAAGACCCGGAGCCGCTGATCGCCGTGGGCCGCGCGGTCGGCGAGATCACGCGCGAGCCGGTGGGCGACAACGGCTTCGGCTTCGACCCCGTGATGTTCATCCCGGCCTTCAACGCCACCTTCGCGCAGTTGCCGCCGCAAGTGAAGAACGCCCACAGCCACCGCGGCCAGGCGGCGCAGCAGATGGTGCGGCTGATCCGCGAGCGCTGGCTGTGATCCCCATCGTCGCGGCCACGGCCGGGCCGGCCGGCAAGGACGTCCAGCACTACCTGCGCCCCGGCATGCTGCAGCTGCCGGCGCTGCCGCCGCTGGCGCTGTACATCCACCTGCCCTGGTGCCTGAAGAAGTGCCCGTACTGCGACTTCAACTCGCACGAGATGCCTGCATCCGAATTGCCCGAGCAGCGCTACCTCGATGCCTTGATGGCCGACCTGGAAGTGGCGCTGCCGCTGGTGTGGGGCCGGCAGGTCCACAGCATCTTCATCGGCGGCGGCACGCCCAGCCTGTTCTCGCCGGACGGCATCGCCCGCCTGCTGTCGGACGTGCGGGCCCGGCTGAAATTGACGGCCGACTGCGAGATCACGCTGGAAGCCAACCCCGGCACCTTCGAGCGCGATCGCTTCAAGGCCTTCCGCGCCGCCGGCGTGACGCGGCTGTCGGTGGGGGTCCAGAGCTTCAACGACACGCACCTGCGGGCGCTGGGCCGGGTGCACGACAGCGGCCAGGCCATCGCGGCGGTGCAGGAAGCGGCGCAGTCGTTCGAGACGTTCAACATCGACCTGATGTACGCGCTGCCCGGCCAGACCATCGAGCAGCTGCAAGCCGACGTGGCCCAGGCGATGGCGCTGGCGCCGCCGCACCTGTCGATCTACCACCTGACGATCGAGCCCAACACGTACTTCGCCAAGTTCCCGCCGGTGATCCCGCACGAAGACCTGGCCTACACCATGCTGGACCGCATCACCGAGATGACGGCGGCCGCCGGCATGGAGCGCTACGAAATCTCGGCCTACGCCAAGCCGGGCCACCGCTGCTGGCACAACTACAACTACTGGCAGTTCGGCGACTACCTGGGCATCGGCGCCGGCGCCCACAGCAAGCTGAGCTTTCCGCACCGCGTGGTGCGGCAGGTGCGCTATCGCGAGCCCAGGCTGTACATGGACAACGCATTGGCCGGCCGCGCCATCGCGCAGGACGAGGAAGTGGCGCGCAACGAGCTTGCCTTCGAGTTCATGCTCAACGCGCTGCGCCTGCGCGACGGCTTCGCGCTGCAGGACTTCATCGACCGCACCGGCCTGCCGCTGAGCGCCATCGAGCAGCCGCTGCAGGAAGCGGTGCGCAAGGGGCTGGTCGAGCGCGACCTGGCGCGGGTGAGGCCGACGCTGCGCGGCTTCGATTTCCTGTCCGATCTGCAGGGATTGTTCCTGGCCTGAAGCGGGCGGTGCGCGGCTATCATGCCGCCAAGATACAAGGAGACAGCATGCGCATCGGCATCGCCGGCACCGGCAAGATGGGGGCCACGATCGCCCGCAGGCTCGCGGGCCTGGAGCACCAGGTGACGGTGTGGAACCGCACCCGCGAGCGCGCGCAGCCGCTGTTCGACGCCGGCATCGCCTGGGCCGCGACGCCGCGCGAACTGGCCGCCGGCTCCGACCTCGTCATCTCCCTGCTGACCAACGAGCAGGCCCTGCACGATGTGTACTCGGGGCCGGACGGCCTGCTCGCGCCCGGCGCGCAAGGCAAGCTGTTCGTCGAGATGAGCACCGTGCCGCCGGCCGTGCAGCAGGAGATGGCCGGGCGCGCGGCAGCCGCGGGCGCGGCCTACCTGGAGTCGCCCGTCGGCGGCAGCGTCGGCCCGGCCAGCGAGGGCAAGCTGATCGCATTCGTCGGCGGCTCGGGGGAGGACCTGGCGCGCGCACGTCCGGTGCTCCAACAGCTGTGCAAGCGGATCGAGCACGTCGGCCCGCACGGCGCCGGCGAGACCATGAAGCTGGCTGTCAACCTGCCGCTGATGGTGTACTGGCAGACGCTTGGCGAAGCCCTTTCGCTGGTCGAGCCGCTCGGCCTGGATCCGCAGCGCGTGATCGACATCCTGGCCGATTCGTCCGGTGGGCCGAACATGCTGAAGGTGCGCGGCGGGATGATCGCGCAGGCCCTGGCGGGCCAGCCGCCGGCGGCGGCCACGGTGGACGTCGCCACCATGCGCAAGGACGTGCGGGCGATGCTGGCGCAGGCCCGCAGCCGCGGCCGCGACCTGCCGCTGACCGCGGTCACGCTGGAGAACTTCGACCGCGCCGCGCAAGCTGGCCTGGACGGCGCCGACTGCTCGCAGCTGCCAGTCTGGTGGCTGGCCGAAGGCGGCAAGGGCTGAGCGCCCTGCCGCCTCGGCGGCGCATCACTCCAGCTTCATGTCGCGGATGACCGGACGGAACTGGTCCATCTGGCGGCGCAGGATCGCGTCCTGCTCGGCCGGGGTGGAGCCCACCGGCTCGGCGCCCATCTCGGTCAGCCGCTTGGCCACTTCAGGGTGCCGCACTGCGGCGACCACCTCGCGGTGCAGGCGGTCGATGATCTCTTTTGGCGTCTTGGCCGGCGCGAACACGCCGTTCCAGCCTTCCAGCTCCAGGTTGGGGAAGCCGAGTTCGCGCACGGTCGGCACGTCGGGCAACACGGCGACGCGGCGCGAGGCGCTGGTGGCGATCGCCTTGAGGGTGCCGGCCTTGATCTCGGCCAGCGAGGACGACAGCTGGTCGCCCCCGACCTGGATGCGGCCGGCCAGCATTTCCTGCTTCAGGGGCGCGGCACCCTTGAAGGCGATGTGCTCCATGTTGACCTTGGCTTCGCGCTTGAAGGCCTCGCCCAGCACGTGCACCGTGGAGCCGGGACCGGTCGAGCCGTAGTTGTACTGCTGGCTCGGGTTGGCGCGCAGGTAGGCGGCCAGTTCGCGCAGGTCCTTGGCCGGCACGCTCGGGGCGGCGGTCAGCATGAAGGGCACGTAGACCGCGATCGAGACCCCGGCGAAATCCTTGTCGGCGTCGAACGGGGAGCGCTTGGCCAGGGTCTGCGCCACCGCCGACAGCGGGAACGTCAGGTTGTGCATCATGATCGTGTAGCCGTCCGGGGCGGCCTTGGCGATCACGTCGGCACCGATGGCGCCGCCGGCGCCGGCACGGTTTTCCACCAGCACCGGCTGGCCCATGCTCTCCTGCATGCGCTGGGCGACGATGCGCGCCACGATGTCGGTGGTGCCGCCGGCCGGGAACGGCACGACCATGCGAATGGGCTTGGATGGATACGCCTGCGCCTGCACGGCGCTGGCCGTGAGCAGGGACAAAGCCGCGAATGCCACCGCGGCGGTGGTCTTCAATCCCTTGAACTTCATGGTGTCTCCTCGACGATCCCGTCCATCCTAAGGCGCTGTTTACATGCAATCGATCGGTGCATTCCCTAGACACGCCCAGGTTCAGGCATTGGTGACCGCGGCGACTAGAATCGGATGCAGGGAAGCGTGGCAGAGTGGTCGATTGCACCGGTCTTGAAAACCGGCGACGGGAAACCGTCCGTGAGTTCGAATCTCACCGCTTCCGCCGCCCAGCGAGATTCCATGCGGGTTTGCGGCCTGTTTCCGGCGCTCACCCATCAGCAAACCCATCGTTTGCTCCGGGCTTGTTTCTGTGCAGCCTGCGGGCTTGCCGGCGCCCTCGGGCCGCCGAGGAGTTCAGATGCGTCGTCGGTCGTCGCGGTTGGGTGTGCGCTATTGCTCCCCGTGATGGTTGCTGCTCGTGGTGGTGGCGGTCGCGGCGGGCGTGGCGGGCGCGGGGGATCGGGCGGCCGTGGCGGCGGAGTTCTGAGTTGGGTGGGGCTTGCCCTGCTGATCGCCATCCCGGCTGGCATCGCTTGCGTGTGGGGCTGGCTCAGGTCACGCGAAGTGAAAGAGTTCCGGGCAGAGCAGGAGCGGCATGCGGAGTGGCTGGCGCAGCATCCGCAGCCTGCACCTCAGCTTCGCATGTCGAAAGCAGCAAGTAGGGCGCTCCAGCGGCATGCGCGGGATCTGGAGCGACGCCGGCGCTCATTCCGATGATGGGATCGTCGCGATTCGTCCATGCTGGCGCGCCTCGCCTGCGGACCGCGTGCACTTGGTGTGCAGTTTCCGAAGTGGAATAAATGTGACGCCTGAGGATCTCTATCTCCGTCTCGGCCAGTTGTTAGAGACCATGCCAGACCTTTACAAGAGCGGCTCCGTGCCGGCTGAAACGCTGCTTTGGCTAGGGAGGGCGCACGCTCTG
>NZ_JAQGLS010000056.1 GCF_028292805.1 Ramlibacter sp.
CAACCAGCTGGCCGCCACGGCGGCTGAGGCGGCCACGCGCGGCGGCGAGGTGGTGGGCCAGGTGGTCCACAGCATGCCGAACATCAGCGCCGCTTCGAAGAAGATCGGCGACATCATCGGCACCATCGACGGCATTGCCTTCCAGACCAACATCCTGGCGCTGAACGCCGCGGTGGAAGCCGCGCGGGCCGGCGAGCACGGCCGCGGCTTCGCCGTGGTGGCGGCCGAAGTGCGCAACCTGGCGCAGCGCGCCTCCGCCGCCGCCAAGGAAATCTCCGGCCTGATCCAGGCCTCGGCCGCCAGCGTCAAGGCCGGCAACCAGCTGGTGCAGCAGGCCGGTGGCTCGATCGAAGACCTGGTGGGCCAGGTGGCGGCGGTGGCCGACCTGCTGGGCGGCATCCGTTCGGCCACGCTGCAGCAGAGCGAGGAGATCCGGCAGGTGAACGTCGCGCTGACGTCTTTGGATTCGGCCACGCAGCAGAACGCGGCGCTGGTCGAAGAGTCGACGGCCGCGGCCCTCAGCCTGCGTGAGCAGTCGGACGCGCTGGCCGAGATCATCGGCCGCTTTCGCGTCGCCGCCTGAAGGATCAGGCGCCCAGGCGCGCCGTCCACTTTCGCTCGTACTCCATGCGCTGGAAGTGCTCGGCGATGAAGTCGATGAAGGTGCGCACCTTGGCCGACAGGTGCTTGCGGCTGGGATAGGCCAGGTTCACCGTCAGCCGCGGCAGGTCCCAGGCGTCGAGCACCGGCACCAGCCGGCCGGCCACGATGTCGTCGTAGAGGATGTAGGTGGGCTGGATCAGGATGCCCAGCCCGTCCAGCGCCGCGGCGCGCAGCACCTGGCCGTCGTTCGACTCCAGCAGGCCTTTCATGGCGATGGTCGTCGCTTGGCCGTCGCGCGTGAAGCGCAGCTCGTGCGGGTTGTTGGCGTAGCTATAGACCAGCAGCGCGTGCCTTGCCAGCTCGCCCAGGTCGCGTGGCGTGCCCGCGCGATCGAGGTAGCCGGGCGACGCGGCGAGCAGGCGCCGGGTCTCGGCCAGCCGGCGGATCGTGATGTTCGAATCCGGCTCGAATTCGCGGGTGCGGATCGCCACGTCGATGTTGTTGTCGATCAGGTCCAGGTAGCGGTTGGCCGTCTCCACGTGCACGCTCACCTCGGGGTAGCGCCGCGTGTACTCCGGCAGCAGCGGCGCGATGTGCTGCATCGAAAACGACAGCGAGGCCGTCACCCGCAGCGTGCCGCTGGGCTTGATCGTGGCGGCGTTGACGGCCGCTTCGGCGTCCCGCAGGTCCGCCAGGATGGCCTTGCTGCGGTGCAGGAACTGCTGCCCGGTTTCGGTCAGGAACAGCCGGCGCGTGTTGCGCTCGACCAGCCGCGCGCCCAGCCGCTCCTCCAGCGCCGACAGGTGGCGGCTGGCGGCGGCGTTCGACAGCCCCAGCCCTTCCGCGGCGCGGCTGAGGCTGCCGGTTTCGGCCACCTGCACAAACAAGGCCATCTCGCTCCAGCGGTCCACTGTGCCTCCTGCGGGCAGCGCGCCCGGTCTTTTGTTGCGCGCGGCGGAAAACTCATTTGTCCCGGCGCGCTTTCGCAAATTATGGCCGCCCGCTTAAAGTCGGCCGGAAAGCGAGAAGTCTCCATGCGCAACCTGACCCAGGACAACATCACCCAGGCGGTGCTCGCGCGGCTGGCCGACACCCCCGATCCGCGGCTCAAGGAAATCATGACCAGCCTGGTGCAGCACCTGCACTCCTTCGCCCGCGAGGTGAAGCTGACCGAGGGCGAATGGATGCGCGGCATCGAGTTCCTCACCCGCACCGGACAGATGTGCGACGCGAACCGGCAGGAGTTCATCCTGCTGTCGGATACCCTCGGCCTGTCGATGCTGACGGTGGCGATGAACAACGACAAGCCCGCCGGCTGCACCGAAGCCACCGTGTTCGGCCCGTTCTACGTGGAAGGCGCGCCCGGCGTCGACCTCGGCGGCGACGTCGCCAACGGCGCCGCCGGCGTGCCGTGCGAAGTGCGCGGCCAGGTGCGCGGGCTGGACGGCGAGCCGGTCGCCGGCGCCGAGCTGCACGTCTGGCAGGCCGACGCCGACGGCAAGTACGACGTGCAGCGGCCCGGGCAAGCGCACCAGGCGCGCGGCGTGTTGCATGCGGCGCGCGACGGCCGCTTCCACTTCCGCTCGATCCTGGCCGAGGCCTACCCGATCCCGGACGACGGCCCGGTCGGCGACATGCTCAAGGCGACCAAGCGCCATCCCTGGCGGCCGGCGCACCTGCACTTCATGGTCAAGGCGCCCGGCTACGAGACGCTGACCACCCACGTGTTCCGCAACGGCGATGCCTACCTGGATTCGGACGCCGTCTTCGGCGTGCGCCAGTCGCTGGTGGCCGACTGGGTGCGGCAGCCGGACGGCCGCTACCTGGTGGAGTACGACTTCGTGCTGAACCCCGTCAAGGCCGGCGCTTGATCCGCCACATCGTCATGTGGAACGTGCGCGGCGCCAGCGGCGCGGAAAAGGCCGCCAACGTCGAGCGGCTGCGCCGCAGCTTCCACAGCCTGCGCGGCCGCGTGCCTGGCCTGCTGTGCCTGGAGGTCGGCGTGGACAGCAGCGGCGCCGACTACGCGTGCGACGTGGTGCTGTACAGCGAGTTCGCATCGCAGGCGGCGCTCGACGCCTATGCCAGCCACCCCGAGCACCTGCGGGTCAAGCAGGAGCTGGAAGGCCTGCGCACCGCGCGCCACCAGGTCGACTACCGCAGCGGGAAGCAGCAGGAGCGTGCGGCATGAGCAGCCAGGCCAGCGAAGGCGGCACGCTGATCCGCGGGGCGACCGTCATCACCATGGACCGGCAAGGCGACCTGCGGCGCGGCGACATCCTGGTGGGCGGCGGGCGCATCGTCGAAATCGCGCCGGTGATCCACGCCGATGGCGTGGAGGTGGTCAACGCCTCCGGCTGCATCGTGATCCCCGGCCTGGTCAACGCCCACATGCACACCTGGCAGACCGCGCTGCGCGGGGTGGCGGCGAACTGGACGCTGCTGGAATACTTTCGCAAGATGCACGCCGGCCTGGCCACCGTGTTCGCGCCGCAAGACCTGTTCATCGCCACCCGCATGGGGGCGCTCAACCAGCTCAACTGCGGCACCACCACGCTGGCCGATTGGTGCCACAACAACCCGACACCGGCCCACAACGACGCGGCGATCGCGGGCCTCCAGTCAAGCGGCATCCGGGCGGCGTTCTTCCACGGCACGCCCAAGCCGGATCCGCAGCCCGGACAGGTGCCGTTCTGGGAGCTGCCGCATCCGCGCCAAGAACTCGAACGGCTGCTGGCGAGGCACCAGGGCGACCCGCTGCTGTCCATCCAGGCGGCGGTGCTGGGGCCGCACTACTGCACGCTGGAGGTGGCGCTGCACGACTTTCGCATGGCGCGCGAACTGGGCCTGATCGCCTCGCTGCACCAGGGCGGCGGGCCGGCGCGCTGCCCGGAAGGCTGGGAGCGGCTGGAAGCCGAAGGCTTGCTGGGGACCAACGTCAACATCGTCCACGGCCATGCCTTGAGCGATGCGCAGCTGGAACGCTTTTGCGGCCTGGGCATGAGTTTTTCGGCGGCGGCCGAAAGCGAGATGTCGCAGGGCCACGGCCACCCGCTGACCGGGCGGCTGCGCCAGTTCGGCCGCGCGCCCTCGCTGGGCGTGGACCTGGAAAGCGTGCTCAGCGGCGACATGCTGTCGCAGGCGCGGATCGCGCTGGGCATCCAGCGCAGCCTGGACAACGTGGCGCACCGGCAAGCGCACGGCGCCATCCCGCCGACATCCACCGTCACCACGCGCGAGGCGCTGGCCTGGGTGACCATCGAAGGCGCGCGCATGCTGCGGCAGCAGGACCGCATCGGCTCGCTGGCGCCCGGCAAGCAGGCCGACCTGGTGCTGGTCCGCGCATCGGACCTGAACATGCAACCGGTGCACGACCCCGTCAGTTCGGTGGTGTTCCAGGCCTCGCTGGCCAACATCGACAGCGTGATGGTGGCCGGCCGCTGGAAGAAACGCGGCGGCAAGCTGCTGGGCGTCGACCTGGCGCCGGGTCTGGAGGCGCTGCGCGCGTCCGGTCGCAAGATCACCGCGGCCATGGGACTGGCGGAACACGCATGAAAGACTTCATCTACATCGGCCGGCCGGCGCGCGTGGTGTTCGGCGCCGGCTGCCTGCGGCAACTGGCCGACGAAGTCGACCGGCTCGGCGCGCGCAAGGCGCTGGTGCTGTCCACGCCGCAGCAGCGCGCCTCGGCCGAGCAGGTGGCGCAGTTGCTGGGCGCGCGCGCCGCCGGCGTGTTCGACCGGGCCGTGATGCACGTGCCGATCGAGACGGCGCGCGCGGCCAGGGCGGAGGCGGCGCGCATCGGCGCCGATTGCGCAGTGGCGATCGGCGGCGGCTCCACCATCGGGCTGGGCAAGGCGATCGCGCTGGAGTCGGCCTTGCCCGTGATCGCCATTCCCACCACCTATGCCGGCTCCGAGATGACCACCATCTACGGCATCACGGAAGGTGGCCTGAAGAAGACCGGCCGCGCCGACCAGGTGCTGCCGCGCACCGTGCTGTACGACCCGCAACTGACGCTGGACCTGCCGCTGGCCATGAGCATCACCAGCGGCATGAACGCCATCGCGCACGCCGCCGAGGGGCTGTATTCGGCGACCACCAACCCGATCATCGAGCTGATGGCGCAGGAGGGCATCCGGGCCTTGGGCCGCGCCTTGCCGGCGGTGCACGCGCAGCCGCGCCACCTGCAGGCGCGCAGCGATGCCTTGTACGGCGCCTGGCTGTGCGGCACGGTGCTGGCGTCGGTCGACATGGCCTTGCACCACAAGCTGTGCCACACGCTGGGCGGCAGCTTCAACCTGCCGCACGCCGAAACCCACACCATCGTGCTGCCGCACGCGCTGGCCTACAACGCGCAGGCGGCCCCAGTGGCGATGGAGCGGATCGCCGCCGCCTTGGGCGGCCGCAGCGCGCCGCAGGCGGTGTACGACCTGGCCAGGGACAACGGGGCGCCGGTGGCGTTGCGCCACATCGGGATGAAGCAAGCGGACCTGGACCGGGCCTGCGAGATCGCGATGGGCAACCAGTACCCGAATCCCCGGCCGCTGGAGCGGGGGGCGATCCGGCAGCTGTTGCAGGATGCTTTCGAGGGGACGCGGCCTGCCTGAACTGCCCCTTCCCCCTTCGAGGGAAGGCTGGGATGGTGGCACTCCCGGGGCGCCGCGGTGCCCCCACCCGACCCTCCCCCAGAGGGGCGGGGCGCAACGGCCTCAAGCCGCCGACCCGGCCGCCCTGCGAATGATCTCGGCGAAGTGCTTGAGCACCGGCGAGCGCGCCACGCCCTTGAGCCACAGCAGCCCTGGCGAGCGGATCGGCGTCGGATCCTCCAGCGGGATCACACGCAGGTCCGGCGTCTGCGACAAGGCGGTCTCGGTGACGATGCCGGCCAGGTCGGTCTGCCGGATCAGCTCCAGCATCGGCTGCCCCCAGTCCATCTGGGCCGCCACCAGCGGCCTGGCGCCGGCCTGCTCGAAGCACTCGTCGAGCAGCTTGCGGGTGACGAACTGCTTGTGCAGTAGCACCATGCGCACGTTGTGCAGCTCCACCATCCGCACCCGCACCCGCACCCGCCGCCGCCGCCGCCGCGCCAGCGCCGTCTTCGTCGAGCACGTGATGCGCGCCGTGATGGCGCTGACCGATCGCATCGTGGTGCTGAACCACGGCAAGCTGATCGCGCAAGGCCAGGCCGCCGACGTGATGAAGGACACCGAGGTCGTCAGCGCCTACCTTGGACGGCCCGCCCAGGCTTGAAGTCGATTCGATCAAGGTGAATTACGGCGCCGCGCCGGCGTTGTGGGACGTGTCTTTGTCGGTGCAGCCGGGCGAGCTGGTTTGCGTGGTCGGCCCGAATGGCGCCGGCAAGAGCACGCTGATCGACGTGGTGGCCGGCCTGCACCGCGCCCGCGCGGGGCGGCTGCGCTTCAACGGGCAGGACATCACGCAGCTGGCCAGCCACCGCTTCTGCGCCGCCGGCATCGCCATCGTGCCGAAGGGCCGGCGCCTGTTCACCGGCATGACGGTGCTGGAAAACCTGGAGCTGGGCAGCGACCTGCCGCACGCGAAAAGTCAGCGCGCCGCTTCGCTGGAGCAGGTGCTGGCGCTGTTCCCCGCGTTGCAGCAGAAGCTGCCGCACGCCGCCGGCTCGCTCTCGGGCGGCCAGCAGCAGATGGTGGCGATCGCGCGCGCGCTCATGAGCCGGCCGCAGTTGCTGCTGCTCGACGAGCCGTCGCTGGGGCTGGCGCCCACCGTGGTGCTGGACATGTTCGCCGCCATCCGCGCGATCAACGCCGGCGGCACCTCGGTGCTGCTGGTGGAGCAGAACGTGGCGATGGCAATGGAGCTGGCCAACCGCGCCTACGTGATGGAAGAAGGGCGGATCGTGGCGCAGGGGCTGGCCAGCGAGCTGATGGGCCGGCCCGAAATCCGCAAGGCCTACCTGGGGCTGGAGCCGGCCTGAGCGATGGCCGCGGCGCTGCGCAACACCGCCGCCGCGTCCCTGGCGTCGAACCCCCGCCAGGCAACGATCTGGTCCGGCCGGATCAACGCCAGCGGCGCTTCGTACAGCTCGCGCAGCGCGGGCGCCGCGTGCCGCACCACCTTCAGGTCCAGGCCCGCAGCTTGCGCCGCAGCGGCGAACCCGTCCACCGCGGGCGGCTGCGGCCCCAGCACCAGCAGCGTCCACTCCGGCCCGAAGCTGTCGTACAGGGAGCGGCCGTCCTCCAGCCATGCGTGCGGCGGCCGCCCGCCCGGGCAGGCAGTCGGCAGGTAGCCATTGGGCTGGTCCGGCGGCGGTGCGCTGCCGTCCGCGATCACGATGGGCGAGCCGTCGTAGCGGCCGCCGAAAGTCACGCCGGGGATGTTGAATTCCAGCCGCACGTGTGCGTTCAGGTGCCGCGCCGCCTCGGCCCGCGCTGCGTCACCGGCCGCGCCTTGTTCCTCCAGCACCGGCAACGCGGCGAACAGGCCGACCGAGTCGGCGAACTGGCGCGCGTACGCCGTGTTGCGCTCGGCCAGCGGGCGCCGTTCCTGGCCATAGCTTTCCAGCAAGGCCGGCGCGCTGGTGCCGCGCAGCACGCTGGCCAGCTTCCAGCCCAGGTTGACCGCATCCTCGACGGCAGTGTTGTAGCCCAGGCCGCCGGTCGGGGTGAACAAATGGGCGGCGTCGCCCGCGATGAACACCCGGCCGCGGCCGAAGGCCTGTGCCACCAGCGAATGGCCGGCGGTCCAGGTGCAGCACGACAGCACCTCGATCTCCAGCTCGCGGCCGAATGCCTGCGCGAACACGCGGCGCGCATCGTCCTCGTTCCACTGCTCCGCATCCTCGCCGGCATGCACGGCTGCGTGGAAGGCGAACTCCGAGCGGCCGTCGACCGAGGCCATGAAGGCGCGCCGCTCGTGGTTGACGGAGACGTACATCCAGGCGCGGGCATGCGGAAACGCGTCGTAGAAGGCCGGTGCCCGCAGGTAGACCGCGAACATCTGGCCGCCCATGAAGTCGCGCCGCACGCCGCTGTGGCCGCCCCAGGGAATGGCGAGCGCCTGCCGCACCAGGCTGCGTGGGCCGTCGGCGCCGACCAGGTAGCGCGTGTGCACCCGCTGCGGGGCCCCGCCCGCCACCGGTTCCACCAGCGCCTGCACGTGGTCGCCCTGGTCGCTGAATTCGAGCAGCCGCCAGCCGTAGCGGACGTCGTTGCAATCGAAGCCTTGCGCGTGGCGCCGCAGCGTGGCCTCGACGAACTTCTGCGAGATGCGGTGCGGCAGTTCGGCGGCGCTCCAGGAGCCGGCCATGCCGCGCACGTTGCGCACCGCTTGCTCCGCCGTCGGCAGCGTCAGGCGCGCCAGCTCGTGGCCGGTGTAGCGGGTGAAGTAGGCGATGTCGGTCGGGTGGTCGGCCGGCAGCCCTTGCGCCCGGATCTCGGGCGCGAAGCCGAGCCGCCGAAAGTGCTCCATGGTGCGCGCCTGGGTGGCGTTGGCCTGCGGGTTGAACGCGGTGCCGGGCTTGGCGTCGACCAGCAGCGTGGCGATGCCGCGGCGCCCGAGTTCGTTCGCCAGCATCAGGCCGCAGGGCCCGCCGCCCGCGACCAGCACGTCGCAGCGCAGGTCTTTCATGGGCGCCGAGGTTAGCAGCGGCAATGTTGCGCATGGCGGAAAACTGATTTGCCGGCGGCTTCTTTCCCAAAGCCGGGCCCGCCCCTAGAGTTGCGCGGCAAGACGAACCGCAAGGAGATAGCATGAACGACGACATGACCGACAAGCTCCAGATCCGCGAGCTGGTCGAGCGCTGGGCCGTATGGCGCGACGCCGGCGACTGGGAACGCTTCGCCACCGTGTGGCACCCGGACGGCGTGATGATGGCCACCTGGTTCCAGGGGCCGTTTGGCGATTTCATCCGCGTCACGCAGGAGGGCTGGGCCAAGGGCGTGAGCATCCTGCACTTCCTGGGCGGCAGCGCGATCGAGGTGGCGGGCGACCGCGCCATCGCCCAGACCAAGATGACGATCTCGCAGCGCGGCATGGTCGAAGGCAGCGATGGCCCGGTGCTGTGCGACGTGGTCTGCACCGGCCGCTTCTACGACTTCGTGACCAAGCACGAGGGCGCCTGGAAGGTGCTGCACCGCCAGCCGATCTACGAGAAAGACCGCATCGACCCCCTGGACCCGACCACGCAGCTCAGGCTCGACGCGGCCTCGCTGGCGACCTTTCCCGAGGGCTACCGGCACCTGGCCTACATCCAGACGCGCATCGGCTACCAGGTCAAGATGGACATGCCCATGCTCAAGGGCGAGGTGGT
>NZ_JAQGLS010000061.1 GCF_028292805.1 Ramlibacter sp.
TGCCGGTGATGATGTCCATCATCGTGGTCTTGCCGGCGCCGTTCGGGCCGATGATGCAGCGCAGCTCGCCGGGCGCGATGTCCAGCGACAGTTTGTTGATGGCGCGAAAGCCGTCGAAGCTGACGCTGACGTCTTCCAGGTACAGGATGCGGCCGTGGGCGGTGTCCACCTCGCCCGGCACCAGCGGCCGGCCGAAGCCCGCGGCACGGCCGCCCGACTCGGTGTTGCCCGACACCGGCCGCGCCAGCGCCGCCGCGCGGCGTGCGCCATCTTCCATCAGGTCGGGCGTCATGGCGACTTCCTGGTCGCCAACTTCTTGACCAGGCCCACCACACCGTTGGGCAGGAACAGCGTGACCGCGATGAACAGCGCGCCCAGGAAGTACAGCCAGAACTCGGGCGCCGCCACCGTCAGCCAGCTCTTGGCGCCGTTGACCACGAAGGCGCCGACGATCGGGCCGATCAGCGTGGCGCGGCCGCCCACTGCCGCCCAGATCGCGATCTCGATCGAGTTGGCCGGGCTCATCTCGCCGGGGTTGATGATGCCGACCTGGGGCACGTAGAGCGCGCCGGCCACGCCGCACATCATGGCCGACAGGGTCCAGATCGCGAGCTTGTAGCCGATCGGGTTGTAGCCCGAAAACATGACGCGTGTTTCGGCGTCGCGGATCGCCCGCAGCACGCGGCCGAACTTGCTGGACACCAGCCAGCGGGCCAGCAGGTAGCACCCGAGCAGCACCAGGCCGGTCGCCACGAACAAGGTCATGCGCGTTTGTGGCGTGGCGATGGCGATGCCCACGATGCGCTTGAAGTCGGTGAAGCCGTTGTTGCCGCCAAAGCCGGTCTCGTTGCGAAAGAACAGCAGCATGGCGGCGAAAGTCAGCGCCTGCGTGATGATCGAGAAGTACACGCCCTTGATGCGCGAGCGGAAGGCGAAGTAGCCGAACACGAAGGCGACGATGCCGGGCACGGCGACGATCAGGAACAGCGTCGCGATGAAGCTGTCGGAGAAGGTCCAGTGCCAGGGCAGCTCTTTCCAGTCCAGGAACACCATGAAGTCCGGCAGGTCGCTCTTGTAGTTGCCGTCGCGGCCGATCTGCCGCATCAGGTACATGCCCATCGCGTAGCCGCCCAGCGCGAAGAACAGCCCGTGGCCCAGCGACAGGATGCCGGTGTAGCCCCAGATCAGGTCCATCGCCAGCGCGCAGATGGCGTAGCACATGGTCTTGCCGACCAGCGCCACCGCGTAGTCGCTCATGTGGAACGGGCTGGCCTGCGGCACCACCAGGTTCAGCAGGGGAGCCACGGCGCAGACCAGGATCAAGGCAGTGAGGAAGGTGGCCCAACCCGTGTTCGTCATCAGCGGCGCGCGCTGGGCTTGCTCCCTCCTTCCCTGGGGGAGAGCTGGGGTGGGGGCGCGCGGCGCTTCCATCACCGCCACCGGCTCGGTGGCCGCCGCAGCGCCCCCACCCTGCCCGCCCCCAGGGGAGGGTTCCAAGATTCCATTCGTAGGCAACACCGCGCTCATGCTTCCGCACTCCGTCCCTTGACCGCGAACAGTCCTTGCGGCCGCTTCTGAATAACGACCACGATCAGCACCAGCACCGCGATCTTGGCCAGCACGGCGCCGGCCCAGCCTTCGATGAACTTGTTGAGCACGCCCAGACCCAGCGCCGCGTAGACGGTGCCGGCGAGCTGGCCGACACCGCCCAGCACCACCACCATGAAGGCGTCGACGATGTAGGCCTGGCCCAGGTCCGGCCCGACGTTGCCGACCTGGCTCAGAGCGCAGCCGGCCAGGCCGGCGATGCCGGAGCCGAGCGCGAAGGCATAGGTGTCCACGCGCGCCGTGTTCACCCCCATGCAGGAGGCGATGGCCCGGTTCTGGGTGACGCCCCGCACGAACAGGCCGAGCCGGCTGCGCGAGATCAGCAGTGCCATCCCGAACAGCACGGCGACAGCGAAACCGATGATGACGATGCGGTTCCAGGGCAGCTGCACGTTGCCCATGAGGAGGATGCCGCCGCTCATCCAGGCCGGGTTTTCCACGCCCACGTTCTGCGCGCCGAACAGCGTGCGCACCAGCTGCATCAGCATCAGGCTGATGCCCCAGGTGGCCAGCAGCGTCTCCAGTGGGCGGCCGTAGAGAAAGCGGATCACGCCGCGCTCCAGAATCGCGCCCATCAGCGCCGCGGCGGCGAAGGCGGTCGGCACCGCCGCCACCAGGTACCAGTCGAAAGCGCCAGGCAGGTACTGGCGAAACAGGTTCTGCACCACGTAGGTGGCGTAGGCGCCGATCATCATCAGCTCGCCGTGCGCCATGTTGATCACGCCCATCAAGCCGTAGGTGATGGCCAGTCCCAGCGCCACCAGCAGCAGGATGGAGCCCAGGCTGATGCCCGAGAACACGGCGGCGGCGCGTTCGCCCCAGGCCAGCGAGTCGGCAATGCCGCGGATCGATGCCTGCAGGGCGGCCTTGACCTCGGGCTCCGATTCAGTGGCCAGCCGTTGCTGCAGCAGGTTGCGGGTGGCGGGGTTGGTGCTGCCAGCCAGCAGGCGCGCGGCCTCCAGCCGGCGGCCCTGGTCTGCGCTGCCCAGCAGGGCGGCGGCGCGCACCAGGGCGAGCTGGTCCTTGATCGCAGCGTCCTGTTCCACCGCATATGCCTTCTCGATCAGCGGCAGCCTGGCTTGGTCGGACTCCTTTTGCAGCTGCGTGACGGCGGCGGCACGCACCGCCCGGTCGTTGGAAAACAGCTTGAGCGCCGCCAGCGCGGTGTCGAGCTCGCCACGCACCCGGTTGTTGTTGACCACGTCTTCGGCATCGGGCGGCAGTGTGGCGGCAGCGCCGGTGACCGGGTCGCTCGCCTTGTCGTCGCGCACGACGAAGGCCTTGCCGCCAGCGGTCTTGACGGCATCGTCGGACAGTGCCTGGATGAAGGCGGCCGTCTTGTCGTCGGCGGCGGCCCGGTTCAAGGCCTCGATGCGGGCGTCGGAGTCGCCGATCGCCATCGCGGCGGCCTGGTCGGCGGTGAGGGCCTGCGCGCCGGCGGGGAGGCACAGCGCGAGCAGCAAAAGCAGTCTGTTGATCATGAAGCAACCTGTAGGGTGGGCAGCGCGCTGCCCACCGTGCAGACACCTGGAGAACCTGTGATTGCGGGCTCGATCCGCAATCCAGCGGCGTCGGCGCCGCCGCTGGATCCCGGCTCGCGGCCGGGCCGGCAGGGAATCGGACTTACACCTTCGACTTGCCGTCCGGCTCGTCCTTCTTCTTGTCGTTGCCTTCGATGTACGGCGACCAGGGCTTGGCCTTGACCGGGCCCGGGGTCTTCCAGACCACGTTGAACTGGCCGTCGGCCTTGACTTCGCCGATGAAGACCGGCTTGTGCAGGTGGTGGTTCTTCATGTCCATGGTGGCGGTGAAGCCCGATGGCGCCTTGACAGTCTGGCCGGCCATGGCGGCGATGACTTTGTCGACGTCGGTCGACTTGGCCTTCTCGACGGCCTGGGCCCACATCTTCACGCCGATGTAGGTCGCTTCCATCGGGTCGTTGGTCAGCGGCTTGTCCTTGTGGCCGGGGATGTTCTTGGCCTTGGCATAGGCCGCCCACTTCCTGGTGAACTCGGTGTTGGTCGGGTTCTTGACCGACATGAAGTAGTTCCAGGCGGCCAGGTGGCCCACCAGCGGCTTGGTATCGACCCCGCGCAGTTCCTCTTCACCCACCGAGAAGGCGACGACCGGCACGTCCTTGGCCTTCAGCCCGGCGTTGCCCAGTTCCTTGTAGAACGGCACGTTGGAGTCGCCGTTGATGGTGGAGATCACCGCCGTCTTCTTGCCTTCGCCGGAGAACTTCTTGATCTTGCCGATGATGGTCTGGTAGTCGGCGTGCCCGAAGGGGGTGTACTCCTCCATGATGTCCGCGTCGGCGATGCCCTTGGACTTGAGGAAGGCGCGCAGGATCTTGTTGGTGGTGCGCGGGTACACGTAGTCGGTGCCCAGCAGCACGAAGCGCTTGGCGCTGCCGCCGTCCTTGGACATCAGGTATTCCACCGCGGGAATGGCTTGCTGGTTGGGCGCCGCGCCCGTGTAGAACACGTTCTTGGACAGCTCTTCACCTTCGTACTGCACCGGGTAGAACAGCAGGCCGTTCAGTTCCTCGACCACCGGCAGCACCGACTTGCGCGAGACCGAGGTCCAGCAGCCGAACATCACGGCTACCTTGTCCTGTGTCAGCAGCTGCTTGGTTTTTTCGGCGAACAACGGCCAGTTGGAGGCCGGGTCGACCACCACCGGCTCGAGCTTGCGGCCGAGCACCCCGCCCTTGGCGTTGATTTCCTCGATGGCCATCAAGGCCGTGTCCTTCAAGACGGTCTCGGAAATGGCCATCGTGCCGGACAGGCTGTGCAGGATGCCGACCTTGATGGTGTCTTTGGACTGCGCGAAGGCCGGCAGGCCGGCGCCAGCGAGGGCGACCGCGGCGGCAAAGGCCTGGAGGGTGAAACGACGTTGCATCTGGCAGTTCTCCGGAAAAAAGAGGCGCGGTGGGAAGGGGCAGGTCCAATGCTAGGGACGCGCTCGCGTTGCGGCCATACGGCACATGGCGTATGGCTGGGCCACGTCTGCCTCTGCCGGCGGCCGCACTACAGGGCTTGCCCGTCTTGTCCGACAAGCTGGCGGCCGTGCCGCGACTCAAATCGGCAGCGGCCCGCTCCACCAACCGATTTCGAACCATGACGTCGCTGCTGACCCAGTTGTCGCCCAGCATCACCAACCTGATCCGCCTGGACCACACGCACGTGCTGTCGGCGTTCCACCAGTACGAGGTCGACTCGCCGGCGCGGCTGAAGAAAGGCCTGGCCGACAACGTCTGCCTGGCGCTGGAGATCCACACGCAACTGGAAGAAGAGCTGTTCTACCCCGCGCTGCGGGTGGTGGCCGACACCGAGATGCTGCGCAAGGCCGCCCCCGAGCACGACGAGATGCGCGGCCTGATCTCGCGCCTGCGCCACATGCCCGTTGGCGACCTGTCCTACGACGCCACCTTCTTCGAGCTGATGCGGCACGTGCTGCACCACGTGGCGGACGAGGAGACCATGCTGCTGCCCGCCGCCGAGCGGCTGATTCCCGACCGGCTGCCCGAGCTGGGCGCGCGCATGACCAGGCGCCGGCTGGAACTGGCCGGCCGCCGGGCCCCGGAAATGGCCAGTAGCATCGCCCGCTCCCTGAACCCCGGCACCCTGGTAGCCGCCGGCAGCGCGGTACTGGGCGCGGCCATGCTGCTGACGCGGCGGCGCGCGCTGCCGCGGTTCACGCGCAAGGCGCGGGCCTGACGCCACCCTTGTTTGCGGCCGGGCCCGCACTCCAGTCCCGCGCTTGACGACGGCATGGGTTCCGGCTGGCGCCCGGGATGGCAAGGTCTACCCCTCGAACTGCGGGTGCAGCCGCCGGATCCGGTTCATCGCCATGCCCGCCGCCGCCGTGCGCGTCTCCACGCCCAGCTTGGCGAAGATGCGCTCCAGGTGCTTTTTCACGGTGGCCGGGCTCGCGCCCAGGATGTCGGCGATGTCGCGGTTGATCTTGCCTTTCACCACCCAATACAGCACCTGCGCCTCGCGCGCGGTCAGCTTGAAGGCCAGGCTCATCGATTCGATCACCGCGGCGTCCGACACCTCGCGCATCACGATCAGCCAGTCGTCGTCACCGGTCTGCTGGTGCAGCCGGATGCTCAGGCGCCGCGCCCCCTGTTCGGCCGCCAGCCGCGGCGGCTCGATGTTGCTTTCGGCTTCGCGCAGGTGGCGGCGCAGCCAGTCCAGGATCGGCCCGGGCGTGGCCGGCGCGCTGGTGCCGTAGTACGCCGCGAGCAGGTCGCGCGCCAGCGGCGTCTGCCACATCAGCCGCCCGTCACTGGCGCGCACCGCGATGCTGGCGTAGCCGAAGGCGTCCAGCGCATTGCGGGTCTGCCGCGCCAGCCGCGCGCCCTGCAGGTGCACCGTCATGCGCGCCAGCACCTCCTTGGGCTTGATCGGCTTGGTGACGTAGTCGACGCCGCCCGCCTCCAGCGCGGCCACCAGGTGCTCGGTGTCGGTCAGGCCGGTCATGAAAATGATCGGGATGTTGGCCGTCAGCGGGTCGGCCTTCAGGCGCCGCGCCACCTCGAAGCCGTCCAGACCCGGCATCATCGCGTCGAGCAGCACGATGTCCGGCAGCGCCTGGGCGGCGCGCTGCAGCGCGGCCTCGCCGCTGGTGGCCACCAGCACGGTGTAGCCCGATTCGTCCAGCGCGTCGTGCAGCACCGACAGATTGTCCGGCACGTCGTCCACGATCAGCACGACGTCGCCGTTGGCGCGATCGAGCACCGCGCTCATGGACCCAACTCGGCGCCGGCCAGCGCCCGCGCGATCGCCTCGAACTGGAACTTGCGCGCCAGCTCGCGCATGGCGGCGGTAAAGCCCGCGCACTCGGGCTGGGCCGTGTCGATCGCATCCAGCTGGTTCAGGATGCCGCGGTAGTAGCCCAGTTGCACGGCCTGCTGCAGCGGCGCCAGCAGTGCCGGCAGCGGCCACTGCCAGGCTGCGGGCTGGGCCGCCGGCGCCGCCGTGGCCGCCGGCTCCTGCAGCCAGCGCAACGCCAGCTGCCGCTCCAGCCAGTCGAGCAGTTCACTGTGCCGCACCGGCTTGGTGATGAAGTCGTCCGGCCGGATGCCCATGTCGTTCTCCAGCGCCTTGTCGAAGGCATTGGCCGAGACGATCGCCACCTTGGCGTCGAGATGGCCCAGGCGGCGCAGGCGGCGGATGGTTTCCCAGCCGTCGATGCCGGGCATGGCCAGGTCCATCAGGATCGCGTCCGGCCGCAGGCCGGCGGCGACCAGGTCGAGTGCGTCGTGGCCGCTGGCGGCGGTGCGCAGCTCGAAACCCAGCGGCTCCAGCAGGTGCAACAGCACCTCGCGGTCGGCCTCCTCGTTGTCCACCACCAGGATCTTGCGGCGCGCGCCTTGGTAAGCGCGCCGCAGTTGCGACGCGCGCACCTGCCGCGCCGCGGCGGCATGCACCTCGGGCAGGAACAGCCGCACGCGGAACACCGAGCCGACGCCGGGCGTGCTGGTGGCGGTCAGCTCGCCGCCCATCAGGTCGGTCAGCATCTTGGCCATGGTCAGGCCCAGCCCGGCGCCGGGCGCCGACTGGGCCGCGCTGTCGCCGCGCGCGAACGGCTCGAAGATCTGCGCCAGCTCCTGCTCGGTGAGGCCGGGGCCGGTGTCCTCGACTTCGAACAGCGCCATCTCGCGCGCATAGCGCACGCGGAACACCACTTGCCCGCGCGCGGTGAACTTGATGCCGTTGCCCAGCAGGTTGATCAGGATCTGCCGCACCCGCTTCTCGTCGGCCCGCACCACTTCCGGCAGCACGCCCTCGGCTTCGAAGCGGAAGGCCAGCCCCTTCGCCGCCGCCTGCACCTCGAACAGGCCGGCCACCTCGTGCACGAAGTCGGCAAAGCGCATCGGCCTGACGTTCAAGGTCAGCTTGCCGCTCTCGATCCGGGCGATGTCCAGCGTGCCTTCGATCAGCGACAACAGGTGCTCGCCGCCGCGCAGGATCACGTTGACGGCGTGCTTGCGCTTGGGCGGAATGCCAGCGTCCTCGCCCATCAGCTGGGCGTAGCCCAGGATGCTGTTCAACGGCGTGCGCAGCTCGTGGCTGATGGCGCTGATGTAGCGGCTCTTGGCCTGGTTGGCCTGGTCGGCCAGCTGCTTGGCCTGCTGCAGCGCCTCGTCGGTCTGGCGGTGCGAGTCGATCTCGCGCATCAGCAAATGGGTCTGCCGGTTCGACTCCTCCTGCGCCACCTGCCGGCTCTTGTGCGCCAGCACCAGCCACCAGGCGACGATGCCGGCCACCAGCAGCAGCGCCAGGTAGGCCTTGAGGAAGGTGGCGCGCAGCGCGGCGGCGCCGGCCCAGCCCGGCTCGGCCGCCTGCACCTCCTGGTGGTACAGCAGCCCGAACAGCGCACCCAGCAACGGCGCCACCACCAGCATCAGCAGCAGGAAGTGGCCCAGGCCCGTGTCGAGGTAAGGCCAGACGCGCCGCGGCAGCAGCCAGCGCATGGCGCCCGACCACTGCGCCGCCAGGCTCGCGTGCGGCTTGCACAGGTCGCCGCAGCGCGCGTCGAGCGTGCAGCACAGCGAGCAGATCGGGCCCTGGTAAGCCGGGCAATGCGCCATGTCGGGGCCTTCGTAGTCGCGCTCGCAGACGACGCAGCGTTGCAGCACCAGGTCGTCGCGCCTTGCGGCGCCGTCCCCGCGCGCAATGTAATACCGGCCCTTCGTCGCCCAGGCGATCGCCGGCGCCGTGACGAGCGCCACCGCCATCGCGATCACCGCGGAGAACGCCTGCGCCAGCGGCCCGAACACGCCCAGGTAGGCGCTGATGGACAGCACCGAGGCCAGCGCCATCGCGCCGACGCCGACCGGGTTGATGTCGTACAGGTGGGCGCGCTTGAACTCGATGCCCTTGGGCGACAACCCCAGCGGCTTGTTCACCACCAGGTCGGCCACCACCGCCATGATCCAGGCGATGGCGATGTTGGAGTACAGGCCCAACACGTCGCCCAGCGCCTGGAACACGTTCATCTCCATCAGCATGAAGGCGATCAGCGTGTTGAAGACCACCCAGACCACCCGCCCGGGGTGGCTGTGGGTGACGCGCGAGAAGAAGTTGGACCAGGCCAGCGAACCGGCATAGGCGTTGGTCACGTTGATCTTCAGCTGCGAGACCACCACGAACAGCGCGGTGGCCGCCACCGCCCACCCGTAGTGCGGAAAGACGTATTCGTAGGCTGCCAGGTACATCTGGTTGGGGTCGACAACGCGGTCGATCGGCACCATGTGGGTGATCGCCAGGTAGGCCAGCAGCGCCCCGCCCAGCATCTTCGCCACGCCGAGCACCACCCAGCCGGGCCCGCCGGCCAGCACCGCCAGCCACCAGCCGCGCCGGTTCGCGGCGCTGCGCGCCGGCATGAAGCGCAGATAGTCGGCCTGCTCGCCCATTTGCGTGATCAACGCGATGCCGACCGTCAGGGCGGCACCGAACAGGTGCAGGTCGAAGCCGCCGCCGGACGACTTTTCCCCGCGGTAGTGCGTGATTCCCGCGAATGCACCAGGATCGCGCGCCAGCACATAGCAAAAAGGCACGACCAGCATCACCAGCCACAGCGGCTGGGTCCATGCCTGCAGCTTGCTGATGGTGGAGACGCCGTGGGTCACCAGCGGGATCACGACCAGGGCGCAGACCAGGTAGCCCCAGCTCGGTGGGATGCCCAGCGCCAGCTCCAGCGCATAGGCCATCACCGCCGCCTCCAGCGCGAAGAAGATGAAGGTGAAGCTGGCGTAAATCAGCGAGGTGAGCGTCGAGCCGATGTAGCCGAAGCCGGCGCCGCGCGTGAGCAGGTCCATGTCCACGCCGTGGCGGGCGGCGTAGATGCTGATCGGCAGGCCGGCCAGGAAGATGATCAGCCCGGTGACCAGGATCGCCCAGAAGGCGTTCATGAAGCCGTACTGCACCAGCAGCGTGGCGCCGACCGCCTCCAGGATCAGGAACGAGGCCGCGCCGAAGGCGGTGTTGGCGACGCGGAACGGCGACCACTTGCGAAACCGCTGCGGCGTGTAGCGCAGCGCGTAGTCCTCCATGGTCTCGCTGCCGACCCAGCTGTTGTAGTCGCGCCGCACCTTCACCACGCGCTGCGGTGCGCCGTTCAGGTCCAGCGGAACGATCGGGATGGTCTGGTTCACGCACCACAGGTGCAGGTTCCATGCCCGGAGCTGCCCCTCACCCTACCGTGTCCCCAGAGGGGAGAGGAAAAAGACCATGGCCCGCCTCTTGCAACAAGCCATGCGCCATGGAACTGACCCCCCGCGAAAAAGACAAGCTGCTGCTGTTCACCGCCGCCCTGCTGGCCGAGCGCCGCCGCGCCCGCGGCCTGAAGCTCAATTACCCGGAAGCGCTGGCGCTGATTTCCGCCGCCGTGATGGAAGGCGCCCGCGACGGCAAGACGGTTGCCCATCTCATGAGCGAAGGCCGCTCCATCCTCACGCGTGACGACGTCATGGACGGCATCGCCGAAATGATCCCCGAGATCCAGGTCGAAGCCACCTTCCCCGACGGCACCAAGCTCGTCACCGTGCACCAGCCGATCGTCTGATGACCATCCCCAGGACTTCCATGCGACTCTTCCTCTTCGCCGCGGCTGCCGCGCTTTCCACCGCCGCTGCGGCCCACACCGGCGCCGGCGCCGGCGGCCACGGGCATTCGGCCTTTCTGGCCGGCCTGCTGCATCCGCTGGCCGGCGCCGACCACCTGGCTGCGATGCTGGCCGTGGGCATGTGGAGCGCGCTGGCCGTGCGGCCCGCCTGGCTGGCGCCCGCCGGCTTCGTCGCCCTGCTGGCGCTCGGCGCCATCGCGGGCTTGGCCGACCTGCAGGTGCCGGCGATCGAGCCGATGCTCGCCGCCTCGCTGCTGGTGCTGGGCCTGCTGGTCGCCACGCGCCGCGGGTTGCCGCTGGTGGCGGCCGTCGGTCTGGTCGGCGGCTTCGCCTTCTTCCATGGCACCGCGCACGGCATCGAGCTCGCGGGCGGCGCGCAATGGCCGGCGCTGGCCGGGATGCTGCTGGCGTCCGCCGGCTTGCACCTGGCGGGCCTGGCCGTGGGCCGGCTGGTGCTCACGCGGCACTGCTGGCTGCCGCGCATCTCCGGCGCCGGCGTGGCGCTGCTCGGCGCCACCTTGCTGGCCCGCCTGGCCTGAGGCCGCCATGATTCCCGGTGAACTGTTCACGGACGACGGCGACCACGTCCTCAATCCCAAGCGCCGCACGCTGATCCTGGTGGTGCAGAACACCGCTGACCGGCCGATTCAGGTCGGCTCGCATTACCACTTCGCCGAAACCAACGGCGCGCTGCGGTTCGCCCGTGACGCGGCACGCGGCATGCGGCTGAACATCGCCTCGGGCACCGCGGTGCGGTTCGAGCCGGGCCAGCAGCGCACGGTGGAACTGGTCGACTACGGCGGCGGCCGCAACGTGTACGGCTTCCGCGGCCTGGTGCAAGGAAAACTCTGATGGCAACGATTCCGCGCCGCGCTTACGCGCAGATGTTCGGCCCGACCACCGGCGACCGCGTGCGGCTGGCCGACACCGGGCTGGTGATCGAGGTCGAGGACGACTACAGCTTGCGCGCCGGCGGCTACGGCGAAGAGGTCAAGTTCGGCGGCGGCAAGACCATCCGCGACGGCATGGCGCAGTCGCAGCGCACCCGGGCCGAGGGCGTGGTCGACACCGTGCTGACCAACGCGCTGGTGATCGACCACTGGGGCATCGTCAAGGCCGACATCGGCTTGAAGAACGGGCGGATCGCCGCCATCGGCAAGGCCGGCAACCCGGACACCCAGCCGGGCGTGGACATCGTCATCGGCCCCGGCACCGAGATCATCAGCTGCGAAGGCGCGATCGTCACCGCCGGTGGCATCGACAGCCACATCCACTTCATCTGCCCGCAGCAGATCGAGGAAGCACTGGCCTCCGGCGTCACCACCATGCTGGGCGGCGGCACCGGCCCGGCCACCGGCACCTTTGCCACCACCTGCACGCCCGGCCCCTGGAACATCGAGCGCATGCTGCAGGCGGCCGATGCCTTCCCGATGAACCTTGGATTTCTCGGCAAAGGCAACGCCAGCCTGCCACAGCCGCTGCGCGAGCAGGTCGAGGCCGGCGTGATCGGCCTGAAGCTGCACGAGGACTGGGGCTCGACGCCCGCCGCCATCAGCAACTGCCTGGACGTGGCCGACGAACTCGACGTGCAGGTGGCGATCCACTCCGACACGCTGAACGAATCCGGCTTCGTCGAGAACACGATTGCCGCCACCAAGGGCCGCGGCCTGTGCGCCTTCCACACCGAGGGCGCCGGCGGCGGCCACGCGCCCGACATCCTGCGGGTGGTGGGCGAGGCCAATTTCCTGCCCTCGTCGACCAACCCGACGATGCCCTACACCGTCAACACGCTCGACGAGCACGTCGACATGCTGATGGTCTGCCACCACCTGGATCCTTCGATCCCGGAAGACCTGGCGTTCGCCGAAAGCCGCATCCGCAAGGAAACCATCGCCGCGGAGGACATCCTGCACGACCTGGGCGCCATCAGCATGATGTCCAGCGACTCGCAGGCCATGGGCCGGGTCGGCGAGGTGATCCTGCGCACCTGGCAGACGGCGCACAAGATGAAGGCGCAGCGCGGCTGGCTCGCGCCGAGCCCTCGCCCCGGACCGCTCTCCCAGCGGGAGAAGGGAGCGTCTGGTCCTGCTGCGCAGGAAAACGCCAGGAATGACAACTTCCGCGCCAAGCGCTACATCGCCAAATACACCATCAACCCGGCGATCGCGCACGGCATCAGCCACGAAGTCGGCAGCATCGAGCCGGGCAAGTGGGCCGACCTCGTGATCTGGAAGCCGGCCTTCTTCGGCGTCAAGCCGGCGCTGATCCTCAAGGGCGGCTTCATCGCGATGGCGGCGATGGGTGACCCCAATGCCTCGATCCCGACGCCGCAGCCGGTGCACTACCGGCCCATGTTCGGCAGCTTCGGCGGCGCGCTGGCGCGCGGCTCCATCACCTTCATCTCGCAGGCCGGCATGGCGGCGGGCGTGAAGGCACGCTTCGGCCTGGCCAAGATGGTCAGCGCCGTCAAGGACATCCGCGCCGTGCGCAAGCAGCACATGGTGCACAACGCGTACCTGCCGACGATGGAGATCGACGCCCAGAGCTACGCCGTGCGCGCCGACGGTCAGCTGCTCACCTGCGAGCCGGCCACGGTGCTGCCGATGGCGCAGCGCTACTTCCTGTTCTAGGATCACGGCATGATGTTGCAAGTCGGAAAGATCCTCGCTGGCGGCCATGGGCTGGCCCCGGTCCTGTTGAAACGCGCAGCCACCGTCGAACTGGACTGGGACGTGCGGCAGAAAAGCCGCTTCGACGCCACCGATTCGCGGGGCCGTCACCTGGGCGTGTTCCTGCCGCGCGGCACGCTGGTGCGTGGCGGCGACGTGCTGGTGGCGCAGGACGGTTCCATGGTCCGCGTGATCGCCGCGCCGCAGGCTGTGCTGGTGATCACGCACTGCGCGGCACACGGCACCGCCTTCGACCTGACGCGCGCGGCCTACCACCTGGGCAACCGGCACGTTCCCATCGAGCTGAGGCCCGATCACCTGAAGATCGAGCCCGACCACGTGCTGGCCGACATGCTGCGCGCCATGCACCTGGAACTGCGCGAGGCCAGCGAAGCGTTCGAGCCCGAAGGCGGCGCCTACGGTTCGCACGGCGCGCATGCAGGGCACGGCCACCACCACGGCGCCCATGGCCACCACCACGACCACTGATGCAGCCTTGCTGCAGCTGATCTGGCTGGCCTCGCCGGCGCTGCCGGTGGGCGGCTTTTCGTATTCCGAAGGACTGGAAGCCGCGATCGAGGCTGGCCTGGTGCACGACGAAACCACGGCCGGCGACTGGCTGGTCGACCAGCTGCACCTGGCCCTGGCGCGCTCCGACCTGGCCGTGCTGGCGCAGGCCGTGACCGCCTGGCGCGCCGGCGACCAACCCACCTTGACCCGCCTGGACGCCTGGGTGCGCAGCAGCCGCGAGACCAGCGAGCTGCGCCAGCAGACCGAGCAGATGGGCCGCTCGCTGATGGAGTGGGCCCGCTCGCTGCAGCCGGCCGAACGCGCGGCCGAGACGCCGACCTACCCGGTCGCCTTCGCTTCGGCGGCCGCGCAAGGCACGGCCCCGGTGCGCCAGGTGCTGCTGGCCTTTGCGTTCGGCTGGGCCGAGAACATGATGCAGTCCGCGCTCAAGTCGGTGCCGCTGGGGCAGTCGTCCGGCCAGCGCATCCTGGGCCGGCTGGCGCTGCAGATCCCGGCCGCCGTCGACCATGCGCTTTCGCTTGACGACGAGCATCGCCAGTCGTTCACGCCCATGCTGGCCATCCTGTCGGCCCGGCATGAAACCCAGTACTCCCGATTGTTCCGCTCATGACCGCCCTGCTCCACCACATCGCCCACCGCACCAAGACGCTGCCACCGCTGCGGGTGGGCATCGGC
The DNA here is from genome assembly GCF_028292805.1 of Ramlibacter sp. Taxonomy (GTDB): domain Bacteria; phylum Pseudomonadota; class Gammaproteobacteria; order Burkholderiales; family Burkholderiaceae_C; genus Ramlibacter. The sequence continues at coordinate 14,121 of NZ_JAQGLS010000061.1, forward strand.
GGACCCGTCGGTTGCGGCAAGACCACGTTGCTGGAGATGCTGTGCAAGGCGATGCGCGAGCGCTACGACCTGGTCGCCATCACCAACGACATCTACACCAAGGAAGACCAGCGCATTCTGACCGTCAGCGGCGCGCTGCCGGCCGAGCGGATCATGGGCGTGGAGACCGGCGGCTGCCCGCACACGGCGATCCGCGAGGACGCCTCGATCAACCTGGAGGCGATCGACCGGATGCTGGTGGACTTCCCGGATGCCGACATCGTGTTCGTGGAATCGGGCGGCGACAACCTGGCCGCCACCTTCAGCCCCGAGCTGTCGGACCTGACGATCTACGTGATCGACGTGGCGGCCGGCGAGAAGATCCCGCGCAAGGGCGGGCCGGGCATCACCAAGAGCGACCTGTTCGTCATCAACAAGACCGATCTGGCCCCGTACGTGGGCGCCGACCTGGGCGTGATGCAAGCTGACACGAAGCGCATGCGCCGCGACAAGCCCTTCGTGATGACCAACCTGAAGACGCGCGACGGGCTGGCGCAGGTGGTGGAGTTCATCGAGCGCAAGGGCTTGCTGCGCGGCTGATCGCGGCCGCGTCCTACAGCTTGCGGCAGGCGGCACCCTTATGTTGCCGGGATGAACCTGTTGCAAGACCCCCCGGCCGGATTCGACAGCGTCGCGCGCGCTTTCGCGATGGCCCGGCACATCCCGAGCACCAACCGGCTCGGACTGCAGCTGGGGTTGGTCAGCGACGGCATCCTGTTCGCCCAGGGCGAGCTGGACGGCTACCGCCAGGTGGCTTTCTTTTCCGAGCACGTGCGCGACCTGGGCTACCGCGAGCACCTGCTGGGCAGCGACGACGACATGTTCGGCTGCGACATGCTCTTCTCGCATCCTGCCGACCATGAGCAGCGCGACCCTTCCTTCATCCGCCGCTCGCCGGTGCAGCTGTGGCCCGTCGCGGGCTGAGTCCTGTCGTCCCGGCGCTTGAGCCGGGATCCATCTCTGGCTTTAGCTCTTGCGCCTCCTGCGGCTGTCCAGGAACCACGCCAGGAACGGCAGCAGCAGCACCGACCCTGGCACGGCCCAGATCAACAGGTAAGGGCTGACCGAAGAGACCGAGCGCACCATGCGCTTGAGCTGGTCCTTGTCCTCCAGCGTCCACTGGCCGCCGTTGCGCCTCATGAGCAGCGGCCAGGCGCCCCGCATCGCCGCCAGCTCGTCGCGAAAACGCAGCTGCTCGCGCTGGGTGCTCGCCAGCAGCGAGCAGAACCAAAGCGGCGCGCGCGTCAACTTCGGCTGGTACGAGTGCGCGCAGTTCGGGGCGAACTGCGCGTCGGCGGATTTGGATGAGTGGAACCGGCCCATGTGAAAAGCATAGGCACGTGATCGGGCGGCCACAACGACGCTTGCCCAAAGCGAGTGCGCCAGCGCACGCGATGCCACCGAAAACCCGGGCCGGAACGCCCCACGCCCGAGTAGGTCCCGGATTGACCTCCAGGCGGAAGCGGTGAGATTCGAAGCGCAGAGTTCGCCGGCCGGCTTTCCACCACAACGGGCTGGCGCCACTTGCGCGACTGCTGGCCGATGGTGCGGCCCAGGATGTCGAGCCCGAACGCACGACGATCTTCACCGGGCCGCTGGGCAACTGTCCTGCGCCTGCGCCTGCGCCAGTGTTGGCGTCAGTGTCGGCGTCAGTGTTGGCGTCAGTGTTGGCGTCAGTGTCGGCGTCCCGCCTCCGCCAGGGCGGCGGCGCCGGCCCCGAGCGCCAGGCGCGGCGCCTTGCCGCGCGTGTGGGATGGAGTGCGGGTGTCGTTCATCATTGCGTCATCCTGGACGTTCAGGGAGTTGTCCGCGGGGCACGACCCTGTGCCAGGGCGAGCACCTGTCGGACCAGATCTGCCGTGGGGCGGGTTTCGTTGCCAGCCCAGGCAACGAACTGGTCCGGCCGCACCAACACCCAGCGGGCGGCATAGCGCGCAGCTTCGCCCGTGGCCGGATGCTCCACCACCGTGAGCGGCAGCCCCAGCTCCGCCGCGGCAGCGCGGAAGGCCGCTACGGCGTCGGCATCGGCGTCCAAGGCCAGCAAGGTGAAGCCGGCGCCCAGCGCCTCGAACACGTTGCTGCCGTCGGCCAGCACCGCCGGTGCCAGGTGGTGGCCGGCGCGGGCGTCGAAGCGGTGCGAACCTTTCGCGCTGCAGGCACCCGCCCGGCCATCGCGCCACACCACCGGCGAACCCTCGTAATGCGGTTCGAACGCGTGCACCTCGCCAACCGCGCCCTGGGCGCGCGCCTGCCAGGCCTGCTCGAACGCGGCTTGGTCGCGCGCCGGGTCGCAGGCTTCCAGGAATGCGTGGTCGTTTGCGATCGACTTGGCGATGAAATCGTCGATGGTCGAGGCAAACACCGGCCGTCGCTCGCCTTCGTACGAGTCCAGCAGTGCGTCGCCGCCCCAGCCCTGCAGCGTGGCGGCCAGCTTCCAGCCCAGGTTGCGCGCATCCTCGAGCCCGGAGTTGACGCCATAGCCTCCATACGGGGGATGGCTGTGGGCGGCGTCGCCGGCGATGAAGAGACGCCCGGCGCGGTAGGTATCGGCCAGCGCGAAGCGCAGGTCCCAGAAGCCGATGTGCTCGAAGTCCACCTCGAATTCCGCGCCCACGGCCTCGTTCAGGAAGGCCTTGAAGTCGAAGTTGTCCGCCGTGGTGCCGGCCGGCACCGGCGCGTGGAAAAACCAGGTGCTGCCCAGGTCCACCCGACCCAGGAACTTCCAGTAGCCCTCGAGCTGCGGCTGCAGCACGTTGTAGTAGCTCTTGCCGGGATAGCGCTGCAACAGCTCGTGCAGCTGGCGCGAGCGAAACACAAGCAGCACCATGACGCGGTCGTGGTCAGTGCGGGTCTGGGTAATGGCGGCCTGCTCGCGAACAACAGAGCGGCTGCCGTCGCAACCGACCGCATAGGGCGCCCGCAGCACTCGGCGGGCCCCTCCCTTGCGCTCGCGGACGGTGACCGTCGTCGCTGCCGCGTCCTGGGCCACGTGCTCCACGTCCCACCCGTACAGCGCTTGGACCGCGGGCAACTCGGCGGCGCGGGCGCGCAGCACCGCCTCGGTGGCGTACTGGGGGAGCCGCTCGTTGGCGGTGAAGTAGTAAGGCCTGACCAGGTCACGCTGCAGCCAGTCGTAGTGGTAGGGGCCCAGCAGCGTGCCATAGGCCGTGAGGCCGCCGATGCCGTACTCCGGCGGGATCGTTCGCGCAGCCCGCAACTGTTGCTCGGCACCCCAGAAATGCAAGTGCTCCATCGTCCTTTGCGTGAGGTTCTGCCCCTTGGGAACGGGTTGCGGCTGCGGATAACGTTCCACCACGATGCAGCGCACGCCGCGCTGGCCCAGCTCGATGGCCAAGCCCATTCCTACCGGCCCCCCGCCGACGATCACCACCTCGGCGTCGTGGGCCGCCGCTGCTGCTTCACTCTTTTTCATCGTTTCCTGTCGAGGTCGTGCTTTTGCGCGGCGGCGCCGCGTTTGGTGGAGAATTAGATTCGGTTCCTTGACCTGAATCAAACGGAACATTCTGATGAACTCCTCAAGAAAACTCATGAATGTCAGCAGCCGGCAGCTGCTGGCATTCCTGGAAATCTGCCGGCTGCAGAGCTTCGCCAAGGCAGCCGAAAGCATTCCCATGTCGCCTTCGGGCGTGAGCATGCTGGTGAAGGAGCTGGAGGACCAGATGGGTGCGCGCCTGTTCGAGCGCACCACGCGATCGGTGACGCTCACCGACGCAGGCCACCGACTGCAGCCGGTCGCCGAGCGCATCGTCGGCGAGCTGCGCAGCCTGGAGGCGGTGATCGGCGGCGCCGAGGCTGCCGTGCGCTCGCGCCTGCACGTGGCCGCCACGCCGATGGTGTCGGCCACGCTCTTGCCAGCGGTGATCCGTGCCTTCGCCGGGAGCCACCCCACGGTGCGTGTGCAACTGGCCGATGTGGATGTGAACACGGTGCGTCGCAAGGTGCTGGAGGAGGAGGCGGACATCGGCCTTGGCTTCTTCATCAAATCCGCCGCGGGACTGCTGCGCGAGCCGCTGTGCCGCTTTCGCCTGATGCGCATCGACCCGCCGGGCGCCGAGCCGCCGGGCTTGGGGCACAGCCGCCCCTGGAGCAGCCTCAAGCAGCTGTCCATGGTGAGCCTGCCCGTGGACAACCCCATCCAGGCGCTGATCGAGAAACACCTGGCCCATCTGGGCGTCGCGCCGCAGGAGCGCCCACGCATGAACCTGATCGGCACCATGATCGGCATGGTGCAGGCCAGCCACGGCCATGCCGTCCTGCCCTCGTTCGCCCTGGACGAGTGCCTGCGCCATGGCCTCGGGGTGGCGATGCTGGTGGAGCCGGCGGTGCACCTGGACCTTTACCTGGTGTCGCGCCGCGGCGCGCAGGCCAAACCGGCGGCGAAGGACTTCGCCGAGGCCTTGAAGAAGGCGGCGGGGAGGCTGGCGGGCTAGTTGCCGGGCCCGAATGCGCCGAAGCGCCCTCAGCCCGAGTCCTTCTACCGCCGCACGGCCGCTGCGGCTGGTCCCGGACGGCGGACCATGCAGAGCTGCCCCGAGTTGGAGGATGCACCGAATACGGCCGCAGCCCCGCGTTGGGGTGGGGTCGGGGTCGGGGTCGGGGTCGGCATCCTCCAGCATCAGCAGCCACCCAGTTCAAGAACGACGGGTGAAGTGATGGCAGAAACCAAGGCTTCAGTTTGAAGTCCGGGCGCAGCTTCTGGTTTCGGCGGAGGTGTGCTCCGCCGCGCGCCCACTGCCCGCGGGGTGAGCGGCCGCAGGGAGACCCCACACCCATCACAGAACCCCCCGTCCCGAGCGGGTGCTGCTGCTGCGGCCGCCAGCGACGCAAGCGCTCCGCTGGTCTTCGACGCAGGCGAGTGGTCTGCCACCGTCACCGCCACCCTTGACACGGCCGGCGAGTTTCGCGTGGTCGCCTGGGTGCCGCCCGCCGACCCCGCGCCGATGCGCCAACGCCGCGACCTTGTCGACGCCCGTGCCGCGCTGGATGCCGACGACCTGCGGCACTGGCGCGCTCTTTTCAGGGCGGCCGGCTTCTCCCTCGAGGACTGCGAGGACGACGAGGCAGAAGCGCCCGACGAGGTCGACGAGGTCAAGGAGGTCAGCCTCGACAGCATCATGGCCGTGCGCATCGCGCCGACGGTGCAGCGCGTGGTCTTCGCCGAGGACGTCCGGCCCAAGGTGGGGCCCCGGCCCGCCATTCCCGTGTCGGTGTTCGAGCTGGCCGACAAGGTCATACAGGTGCGCATCGCCGCGCCGTCGACGGTTGCTGCGACGACGTTCCTCCGCATCGTGCGCGGTGAGGGTTTCACGACCTGCACGCACCATCCTGTCGCCGAGTCGCCGGAATGGCTGGAGCGGGAGGTGCAGCGCCGCGCACGCCAGGTGCTGCCCCGCCCGCCGAAGGGCGCCCGGCTCAGGAGCAAGAAGCTGCTGGCGCTCATCGGGGAAGAGGCGTGAACCCCGAAACCCTGGCCGCCCTGTTCGACAAGTGCGGCGAAACGCTCGCCCGCAGCATCCTGATGGACCACGGCACGCGCAGCAGCAGGAAGGCCTTCGAGCACCTGGCCGCGGTTCGCCACGCCCGGCAGTTGATGGACAAGCGCAAGACGCGCGCCGCTGCCGGCTACGAGCTCCACGTGCGCTACGGCATCTCGCTCCGCACTGCGGACACCCGCACCAGCGAAGCCTTGAATCTCCGACCGGGCGCAACTGCGCAAAAACAGGGTCCGGAATTGCGCAACCCCTCCCTCTCATTGGACCCATGACCCAGCAAACCACCCTCCAAGCCCGCCACGCCGCCGCCGCTGCGCGTGTCAAGGCGGCGACCGAAACCCTGACCTCTCGCGAGCAAGGCGCCACGCGCGCCGAGGCCGAGTTCGCCCGCCTCACGGCTGCAGTGGAGGCCGACCCGAAGGACATGCCGGCCAACTTCGCGCACGGGCAAGCGCAGGGCAACCTGAGCCGCGCGAAGAGCCAAGTCACGCAGGCGCAGGGCGAGCTGGCGGCGGCCCGGCGCGAACTGGCGGAGCTGGATCGGCTGCTGACCGGCGACGCGGCGCTCGAGAAGGCCCGCCAGAACTGGCGCGGCGCATCCACGGCACAGGTGGAGGCCACCAAGGCGGCGCAGGCTGCGCGCGGCGAGCTGGCCAGGCTCGACACCGACCTCCGGGAGGCAGAGGCGAAGGTCGAGGAAGCGCAGAGCGCGCAGCGGACGTCGATCCTCGCGGCCATGGGGTACCGCAAGGAACCGGCCGCCAAGGTGGCGGATGCCGAGGGGCTGCTGCTCGGCCCCGCCGCCACCGTCGACGCGCTGCGCACCGCGCGGCCCGAACTGGAGGCCAAAGTCGCGGACGCGGAAGCGGCCCTTGTGTCCCGCGACAAGGAGACGCAGCGGGCGGTGCAAGGCATCGTCAACGCGAAGGCGGCGATCGCCGAGGCTGCCGCCTTGCAGGCCCTGGAGCAATGCCGGGCCGCAGTGCAGTCCTACCACGCGGCGACGGCGGCCGCTGGCCGCGGCTACGGCGAGCGCTTCTCGCTGTACGAGTTGCATCCTTCCGTCACCGCGGCGGACGCATTTGAGCGTCAAGTCGAACGCCTGAAGGCCAGCGCCTTCGCCGGAGAGTGACGGTGCCGCAGGTCCAGCACCCCGAGCTGCAGCAGGCGCGCGCTCGCCTCGAGACGGAAAGCGCTGCTGCCCGCGAGCTCACTGCGACCGTTGCGAAGTGGCAGGCCCATGTCGATTGGCTGACCGCAGCGCGGCCGAACCTGCCCGGCAGCCTGGAGTACCGACAGCACGACGATGCGATGCAGGGAGCGCCCAAGAACCTGCTCCGGGCGGCGATGGCCGCGCTCGCCACGCAGGAGGCGGCGGTCCGCGCCGCTCAGGAAGAGGTGGTGTGGCTGGAGCACCAGGCCGCAGACCAGGCCGCAACCGTACCAAAGGAATGACCATGACCCAGCGCTCCGAACCCATGTTCGCTGTCGGACTTGCCGAAGGCAAGACGGCTCCCCAGCATCAACCCATTGCCTCGCACGCGCCGGCGCCGACCTCGGCACCCGCTGCGCCCACCACCAGCACCGCCAACGCAATGACCCACATGACCCCCCAGGAACGCGACGCCTCTCTCCTGCGCGAGCTCGCCACCAGCACCGTGAACAAGGCGCTCGCCGCGCTGAACGCCAACGAACCCAGCCGCGGCGGTCAAGGCGTTGACTGATGCGCAGGGCTACGTGTCCCGCTTCGCCACCGCGCACAACGCGCCGGCCGTCACCAACGCCCGCGCAATCAACCCCTTCCACGGGTACGACCCGAATAACCCGATGGCAGGCATCGAGCGTGAGGCACGCCCGTACGTCGACGTCAACCGCTTCGGCGGAGACGCCGTCGAAGCCGCTGCCTGGGCCGCCTACGACCCCAACAACCCCGAGGGGAAGTGATCGATGCTGGTGGAGGATGGCTATGTCCACGCTACGGCGCCGACCCGCATGAAGGAGCCTGAGCGTGGCTGAAAAAGTAGGTGAGCTGTACTACAGCGTCTCGCTGGACACCGGCGAGATGATCGCCAACCAGCGGCGGGTCAGCGCCGAGCTGGGCAAGACCACGAAGGAGCTCGACTCGTTCAGGGCTCGCCTGACGCCGGTTGCCGCCGGCGTCGCCATCCTGGCTGCCGCACTCATGACGCTGAAGGCGGCGAAGCTGGCCGACGAGTTCCGCCTGCTGTCGTCGCGCGTAGAGATCGCCACCGGCAGCGTCGAGGCCGGGTCTGTTGCATTCGGCGCCCTGGTCGCCATCAGCCAGCGGACGTCGACCAGCCTGTCCGCAAACATCACCCTGTTCACGCGGCTGAACTCCTCCATGCAGGCCATGGGCGGCACGCAGGAGGACACGCTGCGCCTCACGGAGTTGGTGGCAAAGGCCATGCGGGTGTCCGGCGCTTCTGTGCAGGAAACCGCCTCGACCATGCGGCAGTTCGGCCAGGCGATGGGGAAGGGCCAGCTGAACGGGGACGAGCTGACGTCGCTCATGGAGAACTCGGAGTACCTGGCGCGCAAACTAGCTCAAGGCCTGGGCGTGCCGGTGGGTGCGCTCAAGGATCTTGGCGAACAGGGAAAGCTGACCTCCGATGCAATCGT
>NZ_JAQGLS010000103.1 GCF_028292805.1 Ramlibacter sp.
GACGGGGCACTGGACCGCGTCCGGATGCGCGAGGCGGCCTATGCCCGGCCCGAAGCGCGCCGGGAGCTGGAACAGATCATCCATCCGCTGGTCGGGCTGGAGATCGCCCGCCAAGTCGAGGTGGCCACCGCCGCCGATGCGCGCTGCATCGTGTTCGACATTCCATTGCTGGTCGAGTCGGGCCGCTGGCGCGCCCAGCTCGATCGGGTGCTGGTGGTGGACTGCACGCCCGAGACGCAGGTCGCCCGCGTGGTCGCGCGCAGCGCCTTGCAGCCCGGCCAGGTGCAGGCCATCATCGCCGCGCAGGCGCCCCGGGCGCTGCGGCTGGCGGCGGCCGACCTCGTGATCTGCAACGAAGGCTTGACGCTGGAAGCACTCCGGCACGAAGTCGAACAGGCGGCGCGCACCTTCGGGCTATGATGGCTGCCTGCCGCCAGTCCAACGCCTTCCGCCGCGCGTGATCCTCTACGAATATCCCTTCAACGAACGCATCCGGACGTACCTGCGACTGGAACACCTGTTCCGCCGCCTGGGCGAACTGATCCCCCGCGACCACCCCCTCGACCACCACTTCGCGCTGGCGACGATTTTCGAGGTGATGGACGTCGGGGCGCGGGCCGAGCTCAAGTCCGACGTGATGAAAGACCTGGAGCGCCAAAAGCAGGTGCTGCACGGCTACCGGGGCAACCCCGCGATCGCCGAAGGCGTGCTCGACCAGGTGATCGCAACGCTCGACGCCTGCTTCAACACGCTCAACACCGTCCCCGGCAAGGCGGGCCAGCCGCTGACCGAGAACGACTGGCTCATGAGCATCCGCAGCCGCGTCAGCATCCCGGGCGGCACCTGCGAATTCGACCTGCCTGGCTACTTCGCCTGGCAACACCTGGCGCCGCAAGTGCGCCGGGCCGACCTGGAGCGCTGGGCCAACACGCTGGCGCCCCTGGCCGAATCGATCACCATGCTGCTCAAGCTGCTGCGCGACTCGGGCGGCCCGCAAAAAGTGATGGCCGCCGGCGGCCAGCTGCAGCAGACGCTGCCGCAGGGCCGCACCTTCCAGTTGCTGCGGCTGCGCATCGATCCGGCCTTGGGGCTGGTGCCGGAAATCAGCGGCAACCGGCTGATGGTGTCGGTGCGGCTGATGCGCCAGGACAATGAAAAGATGCAGCCGAGCACCGACAACGCCCCCTTCGAACTCACCCTCTGCGCCTAGGTTTTCTTGCGATGGCCACCGGACGAAAAGACGCCAGCGCGGTGAAGCCGCGCATCGTGCGCTGCCCCGCCTGCGGCGGCGACAGCATCTACGCGCCCAGCAACCCGTTCCGCCCGTTTTGCAGCGAGCGCTGCAAAGGCATGGACCTGGGGGCGTGGGCCAGCGAAAGCTTCCGGCTGCCGGACGACACGCCGCCGGACGACCTGCCTTTCGGGGATCCGAAGGAGCAGTGACGCGGCTAGCCGTGGGTGGCGCCGGCGAAGGCGCGTTCCTGCGCGAACCACTGCAGCACCGGCACCGTCCCCGGCAGCACCGGGTGCACCTGCACCGGCAACTGCTGCCAGGCGAACTGCTGCCCCTCATGCATGTGCAACTCGCCGCTCCAGTCGGACACCTTGCAGAAGTTCAGGCGCACCAGCGCATGCGGATAGTCGACGCGCTCCACGCGCCATGGCTGCACGGCGCCGATGGTGACGCCGATCTCCTCGCGCAGCTCGCGCCGCAGTGCTTGCTCGACGGTTTCGCCGGCTTCCACCTTGCCGCCGGGGAACTCCCAGTAGCCTTCGTAGACCTTGCCGGGCGGGCGCGACGTCAGCAGGAAGGCGCCGTCGGCGCGCAACAGGACGCCGACGGCGACCTCCACTTCCTTGCGGTCCGCCCCACCTTCGCGCGGCCGATCTCCGTCCGCGACCAAGACCGATTTCATCCGGTGTGCCGCCCAGCGTAGTCGCGCGCGAACTGGTAGGCCACGCGGCCGCTGCGCGAGCCGCGCTCCAGCGCCCACACCAGCGCATCCGGGCGGGCCGCCTCGATGTCGGCGGCCGACACCTTGAAGTGCGACAGCCACTGCGCCGTGATCGCCAGGTACTCGTCCTGGCTGAAGGGGTAGAAGCTGACCCACAGGCCGAAGCGCTCCGACAGCGAAATCTTCTCCTCCACCACCTCGCCCGGATGCACTTCCCCGTCGTCGGTGTGCGTGTAGGTGAGGTTCTCCTTCATGTACTCGGGCAGCAGGTGGCGCCGGTTGCTGGTGGCGTAGATCAGCACGTTGGGCGTGGCCGCGGCGATGGAGCCGTCCAGGATCGACTTGAGCGCCTTGTAGCCCGGCTCGCCCTCCTCGAAGCTGAGATCATCGCAGAACACGATGAATTTCTCTGGCCGGCTCGCCACCACGTCGATGATGTCCGGCAGGTCGACCAGGTCCGCCTTGTCGACCTCGATCAGGCGCAGGCCCTCGGCCGCGTGCGCGTTCAGGCAGGCCTTGATCAGCGACGACTTGCCGGTGCCGCGGGCGCCCGTCAGCAGCACGTTGTTGGCCGGATGGCCCTGCACGAACTGGCGCGTGTTGCGCTCGATCTTCTCCTTCTGCGGCTCGATCTCCTTGAGGTCCGACAGGGCGATCGCGCCGACGTGGCGCACCGGCTCCAGCGCGCCGTGGCCGCTGGAGCGCTTGCGATAGCGCCAGGCGATGGCGGCGTTCCAGTCCGGCGCCCCCATGGGCTGCGGCAGGATCGCCTCGATGCGCGCCAGCAGCTGGGTGGCGCGCTCCATGAGCTGTTCGAACTTCTCGGTCATGAGCGGTAGTCGGCGTTGATGGTCACGTAGTCGTGGCTGAAGTCGCAGGTCCAGACCTGGTCCGCCGCCGTGCCCCGGCCCAGGCCGACGCGCACGGTGATCTCGCTTTGCTTCATCACGCGCTGGCCATCTTCCTCGCGATAGGCCGGGTTGCGGCCACCCTTCGTGGCGACGTGGACGTCGTCCAGGTGCAGTTCGATCCTGGTCTGGTCCAGGTCTTCGATGCCGGCGTAGCCGACCGCCGCCAGGATGCGGCCCAGGTTGGGGTCGCTGGCGAAGAACGCCGTCTTGACCAGCGGCGAGTGGGCGATGGCATACGCCACCAGCCGGCATTCGGCGGCGCTGGCGCCGCCCTCCACCCGCACGGTGATGAACTTGGTGGCGCCTTCGCCGTCGCGCACGATGGCCTGCGCCAGCAGCCGCGACACCTCCAGCATCGCGTCCTTGACCGCCTTGCCGGCCGGCGTGTCCCACGAAGCGATGGCCGCGTGCTGCGCCTGGCTGGTGGCAGCCACGATGAACGAGTCGTTGGTGGACGTGTCGCCGTCGACCGTCACGCGGTTGAACGAGCCTTCGGCCAGCTCGAGCGCCAGCTCCGGCAGCAGCTTCGCCTCGATGCAGGCGTCGGTGGCCAGAAAGCCCAGCATCGTCGCCATGTTGGGTCGGATCATGCCGGCGCCCTTGCTGATGCCGGTGACGGTCACGGTGACGCCGTCGACCTGCAGCTGGCGGCTGAAGGCCTTGGGCAGGGTGTCGGTGGTCATGATGGCCTCGGCGGCGCGCAGCCAGTGGTCGGCGCGCGCGTCGGCGATCGCCGCGGGCAGCCCGGCCTCGATCCGGTCGAGCGGCAACGGCTCCATGATGACGCCGGTGGAGAACGGCAGCACCTGCCCGGGCGCGACGCCCAGCAGCCCGCCGGCGACCGCGCAGGTGGCGCGGGCACGCGCCAGCCCGTCCTCGCCGGTGCCGGCGTTGGCGTTGCCGGTGTTGATCACCATCGCGCGGATGTCGCCGCGCGCCAGGTGCGCGCGGCAGACTTGCACCGGCGCCGCGCTGAAGCGGTTCTTCGTGAAGACGCCGGCGACAGCCGTTCCCGGCTCCAGCAGGAACACGGTCAGGTCCTTGCGGTTGGCCTTGCGGATGCCGGCTTCGGCGACGCCGATGCGCACGCCCGCGACGGGGTGGAGCGCGCTCGGTGCGCTCAGATTGACAGCCATGGGATACCTTGGTTGATGGTCGGGAACAGGCGAGGTGGGTTCAGTTCTGCCGCCAGGGCAGCCCGCGCAGGCGCCAGCCGCCCTTGCGGCCGCGCTGGCCATTCTCGTCGGCGTCGCCTTCGAAGCCTTCGAGGATGTTGTACGCCTCGAAGCCGAGTTCAGTGGCGCGCCTGGCCGCGGCGATCGAACGCACGCCGCTGCGGCAAAGCAGCACCACCTTGCGGCCCGGGGGCACGGCGGCGCGCAGGCCGTCGTCGAACGCCGCATTCACCTGCATGCCGGGCCACTGCTTCCAGGCCAGCGGCACCGCGCCGGGCACGAAGCCGACCCACTCGCGCTCGGCATCGGTGCGGACGTCGACCAGCACGGCGTCGCCGGTCTGCCACCAGCGACAGGCGAGTACGGCGGGGACGTCGCCGGCGTAGCCGTCAGCAGGACGGATCGCGACGCCGGGCGCGGACGGGGTGGCTGCGTTCATGCCGGCAATTTTGCCAGCACGCCGCCCCTGTGGTTCAGACGATGCGAACGCTGAGGTCCGGCAGCCCGCCCGTGCGCATCTCGATCAGGTCGCCGCGCAGCACCGGGCCGACGGCCTCGGGGCTGCCTGAATAGATGATGTCGCCGGGGCAACAGCTCGTTGGCTTCGACAGCTTGCTGATCTGTTCGGCCACCGACCAGATCATCTGGTGCAGGTTCGCGTCTGCTTTGTGGCGCCGCTGGCAACACCTTGGCGGGCGGCGCGACCCAGCAACCGGGCACCGCGCATCGTCACGCTCGCCGCCACGAGACCGTCTGCATTCCTGCGTTCGCGTCATGGATGTTTTGACTTTTCCGCGCAGACAGCCGTCCGTCAGCATGCCGGCCTTGCGCTCCGTGTAAACCCTATCGCTACTTGCACACATCGAATCAAAGATCGCGCTGCATCCAATTCCAACGCAAGGAGACAGCCCCATGACCGAGTCCAAGTCCCCCCGCCGCCGCCGCCTGCTCAAGGGCGCGGCAGTCGCCGCCGGTGCCATGGCCGCACCGATGGTGGCTGTCGCCCAGACCGCCTCGTTCCGGTTCCAGAGCACCTGGCCGGCCAAGGACATCTTCCACGAGTACGCCCAGGACTTCGCCAAGAAGGTGAACGACATGGCCGGCGGCCGGCTGAAGATCGAGGTGCTGCCCTCCGGCGCGGTGGTGCCTGCGTTCCAGCTGCTGGAAGCGGTCAACAAGGGCACGCTGGACGGCGGCCACGGCGTGGTGGCCTACCACTACGGCAAGAACTCGGCGCTGGCCCTGTGGGGCTCGGGCCCGGCCTACGGCATGGACCCCAACATGGTGCTGGCCTGGCACAACTACGGCGGCGGCAAGGCGCTGCTGAACGAGATCTACAAGGCCATCAACATGGACGTGGTGTCGTACCTGTACGGCCCGATGCCCACGCAACCCCTGGGCTGGTTCAAGAAGCCGGTCTCCAACGTCGCCCAGCTCAAGGGACTGAAGTTCCGCACCGTGGGCCTGGCAGTCGACCTGTTCAAGGAACTGGGCGTGGCGGTCAACCCGCTGCCCGGCGGCGAGATCGTGCCCGCGCTGGACCGCGGCCTGATCGACGCGGCCGAATTCAACAACGCCTCCTCCGACCGCGTGCTGGGCTTTGCGGACGTCGCCAAGAACTGCATGCTGCAAAGCTTCCACCAGTCCGGCGAGCAGTTCGAGATCCTGTTCAACAAGCCCAAGTACAACGCGCTGCCGCAGGAACTGCGCTCGATCATCGACTACGCCGTGCAGGCCTCCAGCGCCGACATGAGCTGGAAGGCGATCGACCGCAACTCCAAGGACTACATCGAGCTCAAGTCCAAGGACAAGGTCAACTTCTACAAGACGCCCGACTCCATCCTGCGCGCCCAGCTCGACGCCTGGGACAAGGTCGTCGCCGCCAAGGCCAAGGAGAACCCGCACTTCCAGAAGGTGCTGGACTCGCAGAAGGCCTTTGCCGAGCGCGCCGGCCAATGGCAAAACGACTACATGGTCGATTTCAAGATGGCCTACAACCGCTACTTCGCCAAGGGCAGGAAGGCCTGACCGATCGTCGGGCCAGAGGGGCGGCTGTGACGCAGCCGCCTTTTTTTTGCCCGGGCCCTGGACACTGCAAGGAACACGATGCAAAAAGTCTTACTGGCCGTCGACCGGCTCTCGAGCTGGCTCGGGCAGGCGTTCGCCTGGGCCATCGTCCTGCTGACCGCGCTGATCTCGTGGGAGGTGTTCTCGCGCTACGTGCTGGGCACGCCGCACGCCTGGATGCTGGACGTGCAGATCATGCTGTACGGCGTGCTGTTCATGATGGCCGGCGCCTACACGCTGGCCAAGAACGGTCACGTGCGCGGCGACGTGCTGTACGGGTTCTTCCGGCCGCGCACCCAGGCCACGCTGGACCTGATCCTCTATTTCCTGTTCTTCCTGCCCGGCGTGATCGCGCTCACGTACGCCGGCTGGACCTACTTCCAGGAGTCGCTGGCGATTCGCGAGCAGACCTTCAACGCCGATCCCATCCCGGTGTATCCGTTCAAGTTCTTCATCCCGTTCGCCGGCGCGATCCTGCTGCTGCAGGGTTTCGCGGAGATCGCCCGCTGCATCATCTGCATCCGTGACGGCGCGTGGCCCTCGCGCGAGCAGGACGTCGAAGAAGTCGACGTCGAGAAGCTCAAGGCCATGGTGCATGCCGACGACCATCCGGAACTCGCGGCGCCGCCCGCCGAAAAGGGGAGCCCGCTGTGAAAATCCGCAAGGAACTCTGGTTCGGCTTCATCCTGATGGCCGTCATCGTCCTGGCCGCGCTCACCATGCTGGTGAGCGTGGAGAGGATCGAGCGCGGCCACGTCGGCCTGCTGATGCTGTCGCTGGTGGTGGTGGCCATCATGCTGGGCTTTCCCACCGCCTTCACGCTGATGGGCATGGGGATGATCTTCACCTGGCTCGCCTACGACAGGAACACGACGCACACGCTCGATCTGATGGTGCAGGCCGCCTTCAAGACGATGGGCAATGACGTGCTCATCTCGATCCCTCTGTTCGTCTTCATGGGGTACCTGGTCGAACGCGCCAACCTGATCGAAAAGCTGTTTCGCAGCCTGCACCTGGCGATGGCGCGGCTGCCCGGCGCGCTGGCCGTGGCCACGCTGGTGACCTGCGCCGTGTTCGCCACCGCCACCGGGATCGTCGGCGCGGTGGTCACGCTGATGGGCCTGCTGGCGCTGCCGGCGATGCTGCGTGCCGGCTACAGCGTGCAGCTCTCGGCCGGCGCCATCACCGCCGGCGGCTGCCTGGGCATCCTGATCCCGCCGTCGGTGCTGCTGATCGTCTACGGCGCGACCGCCGGCGTGTCGGTGGTGCAGCTGTACGCGGGCGCCTTCTTCCCCGGCCTGATGCTGGCGGGCCTGTACATCATCTATGTGATCATCCTGGCCAAGCTCAAGCCTTCGATGGCGCCGCCGCTGGCACCGCAAGACCGGATCGTGCCGCTGCCGCCGCTGACGGTGAAGCTGGGCGGCAGCCAGGAGCGCTACGCGATCCCGATGCTGGTGGGCGCGCTCAAGGGCCGCAACAACCAGGGCGTGCCAACCGGCTTCCTGCTGCGCCAGCTGTTCGTGGTGTTCCTGCCGCTGCTGCTGTTCGTGTTCTTCGTCCTGTTCAGCTACCGCTCCGTGACCGAGCCGCTGGTGATCGACCACGGTGTCGAAGGCCTGACCCGCATGGGTGAGACCAGCCAGGGCGGCGCCACCGGCCCGGACGGGCTGGCCGAACCGCCGGCCAGCGGCGGACTGGCCGAGCCCCCCAGCGGCGGCGGCCTGGCCGAACCCCCGTCGTCCGGCGCCTTGAGCGAGCCCGCGGCTGGCACCAGCGCACCGGCCGCGGCGGCCGTGGCCGAACCGCCGGACACGGCCGTTGCCGCGGCCGAGCCGGCAGCCAGGCCCACCGAATTCGGGGAGGCGCGCTCGGCGCCCAAGGGCTGGTGGATCACGGTTGCGATCTTCGCGGTCCTGGTGGCGATCTACTACTCGCTGCTGAGCTTCGGCCGGCTGGAGATCTTCAAGATGCTGCTGACCAGCTTCTTCCCGCTGCTGATCCTGATCCTGGCAGTGCTCGGCTCCATCGTGATGGGACTGTCGACGCCGACGGAGGCGGCGGCCGTGGGGGCGCTGGGCGGCTTCCTGCTGGCCATCGCCTACCGGCAGCTGACCTTCCAGGTGGTCAAGGAAAGCGTGTTCCTCACGGCCAAGACCTCGGCCATGGTGTGCTGGCTGTTCGTCGGCTCGGCGATCTTCTCGGCGGCCTTCGCGCTACTGGGGGGGCAGGAGCTGGTGGAGCGCTGGGTGCTGTCCATGAACCTGACGCAGGTGCAGTTCCTGCTGCTCTCCCAGGTCATCATCTTCATCCTGGGCTGGCCGCT
Organism: Ramlibacter sp.; assembly: GCF_028292805.1. Lineage (GTDB taxonomy): Bacteria > Pseudomonadota > Gammaproteobacteria > Burkholderiales > Burkholderiaceae_C > Ramlibacter. The sequence continues at coordinate 8,435 of NZ_JAQGLS010000103.1, forward strand.
GGAGTGGACCGAGATCATCGTGATCTTCATGCCCATCTTCGTGCCGCTGTTGCCCAAGTTCGGCGTCGACCCGTTGTTCTTCGGCCTGCTGGTGGCGCTGAACCTGCAAACGGCCTTCCTGTCGCCGCCCGTGGCGATGGCCGCCTTCTACCTGAAGGGGGTGAGTCCACCGCACGTGACGCTGAACCAGATCTTCATGGGGATGATCCCGTTCATGGGAATCCAGGTCCTGGCCATCTTCCTGCTCTACATGTGGCCGCAGATCGGGCTCTGGCTGCCGTCGGTGCTGTACTCGAACTAAGCCCGCCAGACCGGGAAAGGGGCCGTCTTCGGCCGGCTTTCTCCTTGGGGCTTCATTGACGTTGACGTTGACGTTGACGTAAACGTCAATTAGGCTTGCTGCTCCTGGAGATGCCATGACCGACCTGTCCGCCGAATACAAGGCGCTTGCCAATTACCGCCCCACCCACAAGGTTCGCTTCGTCACAGCGGCCAGCCTGTTCGACGGGCACGACGCGGCCATCAACATCATGCGGCGCATCCTGCAGTCCATGGGCGCCGAGGTGATCCACCTGGGGCACAACCGCAGCGTCGACGAGGTGGTCACCGCAGCCTTGCAGGAAGACGTACAGGGCATCGCCATCAGTTCCTACCAGGGCGGCCACACCGAGTACTTCAAGTACATGGTCGACCTGCTGCGCCAGCGCGGCGGCGGCCACGTGCAGGTGTTCGGCGGCGGCGGCGGCGTGATCGTGCCGTCCGAGATCCGCGAGCTGCAGGACTACGGCGTCGCCCGCATCTACAGCCCCGAAGATGGCCAGCGCATGGGGCTGGCCGGCATGATCGGCGAGATGGTCATGCGCTGCGACCACGACCTGACCCCGCACGCGCCGAAGTCGCTGGACGCGATCCGTGGCCAGAGCGAGACCCACTGGCGGGCCCTGGCGCAACTGGTCACGGCACTGGAAAACGGCAGCGCCGACCGTGCGCTGCTGCAGGCGCTGCGCGCCGAAGCCGGCACCCGCAAGGTGCCGGTGCTGGGCATCACCGGCACCGGCGGCGCCGGCAAGTCGTCGCTTACCGACGAGCTGATCCGGCGGCTGCGGCTGGACCAGGACGACACCCTGCGGGTGGCGGTGATCTCGATCGATCCGTCGCGCCGCAAGAGCGGCGGCGCCCTGCTGGGCGACCGCATCCGCATGAACGCCATCCAGCCCTGGCGCAATGGCCAGCGGGTCTACATGCGCTCGCTGGCCACACGCGACTTCGGCAGCGAAATCTCGGCCGCCCTGCCCGACGTGCTGGCGGCCTGCAAGGTGGCCGGCTTCGATCTGATCATCGTGGAGACCTCCGGCATCGGCCAGGGGGACGCCGCCATCGTGCCGCACGTGGACGTGCCGATGTACGTGATGACGCCCGAGTTCGGCGCCGCCAGCCAGCTCGAGAAGATCGACATGCTCGACTTCGCGGAGTTCGTGGCCATCAACAAGTTCGACCGCAAGGGCGCGGCGGACGCCTTGCGCGACGTCGCCAAGCAGGTCCAGCGCAACCGCGGGGCCTGGGGCAAGCCGATGCAGGAGATGCCGGTGTTCGGCACCATGGCCGCCCGCTTCAACGACGACGGCGTCACCGCGCTGTACCAGGCGCTCATGCCGCGGCTGGCCGAACTGGGCCTGCCGCTGCGGGACAGCCGGCTGCCCGCGGTGACCGTGCGCCACAGTTCCAACCAGTCGCCGGTGGTGCCGCCGGCGCGCACCCGCTACCTGGCGGAAATCTGCGACACCGTGCGCGGCTACAAGCGGCGCGCGCGCGCCCAGGCCAGGCTGGCGCGCGAGGTGCAGCAGCTCAAGGAAGCCGCGCGCATGCTCAAGGTCGACAAGCCCGGCCGCGCGCCCGCCGCCGAGGCGGCGCTCGACCTGGCCGGCCAGCGCAAGGCCCGCATGGACAAGGACGCGCTGCACCTGCTGCAGCAGTGGCCCGACATGCAGCAGGCCTACGCCGGCGACGAGTACGTGGTGAAGATCCGCGACCGCGAACTCCGCACCGCGCTGACCAGCAAGTCGCTCTCGGGCACGGTGATCCGCAAGGTCTGCCTGCCGCAGTACGAAGACCACGGCGAAGTGCTCAAGTGGCTGATGCTGGAGAACGTGCCCGGCAGCTACCCGTTCACCGCCGGGGTGTTCGCCTTCAAGCGCGAGGGCGAAGACCCGACCCGCATGTTCGCCGGCGAAGGCGACGCCTTTCGCACCAACCGCCGCTTCAAGCTGCTGTCGGCCAACATGCCGGCCAAGCGGCTGTCGACCGCCTTCGACTCGGTCACGCTGTACGGCAACGATCCGGACCCGCGGCCCGACATCTACGGCAAGGTGGGCAACTCCGGCGTTTCCATCGCCACGCTGGACGACATGAAGGTGCTGTACGCCGGTTTCGACCTGTGCGATGCGGCCACCTCGGTGTCGATGACCATCAACGGCCCGGCGCCGACCATCCTGGCAATGTTCATGAACACCGCCATCGACCAGCAGCTGGACAAGTTCCAGGCCGACAACGGCCGCGAGCCGACCGACACCGAGGCCGCCAAGATCCGCGAATGGGTGCTGGCCAACGTGCGCGGCACCGTGCAGGCCGACATCCTGAAGGAAGACCAGGGCCAGAACACCTGCATCTTCTCGACCGAGTTCAGCCTCAAGGTGATGGGCGACATCGCCCAGTACTTCGTGCACCATGACGTGCGCAACTTCTACTCGGTCTCGATTTCGGGCTACCACATCGCCGAAGCCGGGGCCAACCCGATCAGCCAGCTGGCCTTCACGCTGTCCAACGGCTTCACCTTCGTCGAGGCCTACCTCGCGCGCGGAATGCACGTGGACGACTTCGCGTCCAACCTGTCGTTCTTCTTTTCCAACGGCATGGACCCGGAGTACACGGTGCTGGGCCGAGTGGCGCGGCGGATCTGGGCGGTGGCCATGAAAGACAAGTACGGCGCCGACGAACGCAGCCAGAAGCTCAAGTACCACGTGCAGACGTCGGGCCGCAGCCTGCACGCGCAGGAAATCCAGTTCAACGACATCCGCACCACGCTGCAGGCGCTGATCGCGGTCTACGACAACTGCAACTCGCTGCACACCAACGCCTTCGACGAGGCGATCACCACGCCGACCGAGGACAGCGTGCGGCGCGCCATGGCGATCCAGCTGATCATCAACCGCGAGTGGGGCCTGGCCAGGAACGAGAACCCGAGCCAGGGCGCCTTCATCATCGACGAGTTGACCGAGCTGGTGGAAGAGGCGGTGCTGGCCGAGTTCGAACGCATCGCCGAGCGCGGCGGCGTGCTCGGCGCCATGGAGACGGGCTACCAGCGCGGCCGGATCCAGGATGAAAGCATGCATTACGAAACGCTCAAACACACCGGCGAGCTGCCTGTTGTCGGGGTGAATACCTTCCGCAATCCGCACGGCGACACCGTGATGGACCAGCTGGAGCTGGCCCGCTCGACGGACGAGGAAAAGCAGGGCCAGCTGGCGCGCCTGCGCGACTTCCACGAGCGCAACGCGCAGCAGGCGCCGGCGCTGCTGCAGCGGCTGCAGCAGGCCGTGATCGAGGACCGCAACGTGTTCGAAGTGCTGATGGACGCGGTGCGGGCCTGCTCGCTCGGCCAGATCACCGCCGCCCTGTTCGAGGTCGGCGGCCAGTACCGCCGCAACATGTGACGGCGGCGCCGGAGTCAGGCTTGTGACGACACGGCGGCAAGCGGCCGGCAAGCTGCTTTTTCCATAGCGCCAAGCAGCGCGGGGCGGCCCGTGGCGCGACCGTGGGCGGCCCACACACGCAATACTACTTAGGGTCCAACCCACTACTGCGCCGCAGCACGCCTGCCTATATTGGCCTCCTCGACCGGGGAACGCGGTTCCCCGGGCCATGCCACGCAGGCGATCTTGGAGGCAGACTTGTCCACTGAGTACATCCTGGAAACCCAGGGCCTGACCAAGGAGTTCAAGGGCTTCGTGGCAGTCAACAACGTGGACCTGAAGGTGCGGCGCGGTGACATCCACGCGCTGATCGGCCCCAATGGCGCCGGCAAGACAACCTTCTTCAACCTGCTCACCAAGTTTCTGCCACCCACCCGCGGCACGATCAGCTACCTGGGCACCGACATCACCAACGAGCGGCCCGCGCAGACGGCCCGCCGCGGCATCGTCCGTTCGTTCCAGATTTCCGCCGTGTTCCCGCACCTGACGGCGCTGGAGAACGTGCGCGCCGCCCTGCAGCTCGGCCTGGGAACCTCGTTTCACTTCTGGAAGCCGGAGCGCTCGCTGTACCCGCTGCACGAGCGCGCCCACGAACTGCTCGCCACCGTCGACCTGCAGGGCTTCGCCGACGAACTCACCGTCAACCTGCCCTACGGCCGCAAGCGCGCGCTGGAGCTGGCGACCACCATGGCACTGGAGCCCGACCTGATGTTGCTGGACGAGCCCACCCAGGGCATGGGCCACGAAGACGTGCACCGCGTGACTGCGCTGATCAAGAAAGTTTCGGCCGGCCGCACCATCCTGATGGTCGAACACAACATGAACGTCGTCTCTTCCATTGCCGACCGCATCACGGTGCTGCAGCGCGGCGCCGTCATCGCCGACGGCCCGTACGCCGAAGTCTCGAAGAACCCGCTGGTGATCGAGGCCTACATGGGCTCGGCCGACACCGAACTGGTGGGGGCGCATTGATGTCGGCCCGGGAAACCGTCCGCATCGAGAACCTGCACGCCTGGTACGGCGAGTCGCACGTGCTGCACGGGGTGAACATGCACGTCGACGAAGGTGAAGTGGTGGCCCTGCTGGGGCGCAACGGCGCCGGCCGCACCACCACCTTGCGGGCCATGGTGGGCCTGACCGGCACCCGCAAAGGCTCGATCCGCATCCGCGGCCAGGAAGCCACCAAGCTGGCACCGCACCGCATCGCCCGGCTCGGCGTGGGCTACTGCCCCGAGGAACGCGGCATCTTCGCCAGCCTGACGGCCGAGGAAAACCTGCTGCTGCCGCCTACGCTGGCCGCCGGCGGCCTCACGGTGGCCGAGATCTACGAGATGTTCCCGAACCTGAAGGAACGCGCCAGCAGCCCCGGCACGCGCCTGTCCGGCGGCGAGCAGCAGATGCTGGCCGTGGCCCGCATCCTGCGCACGGGCGCGCGCCTGCTGCTGCTCGACGAAATCTCCGAAGGCCTGGCCCCGGTGATCGTGCAGAAGCTGGCCGAGACCATCCGCACGCTCAAGGCCAAGGGCTACACGATCGTGCTGGTGGAGCAGAACTTCCGCTTCGCCGCCCCCCTTGCCGACCGCTTCTACGTCATGGAGCACGGCAAGATCGTCAAGGAATTCGCCCAGAGCGAACTGCGGGCCAACATGGCCATGTTGCAGGAATTCCTGGGTGTCTGACCCCGCCAACATCCGAAACAGCTTTTCACACGAAGGAGACCCCCGCCATGAAACTCAAGACCCTTGCAGCGGCCATGGCTGTCGGCCTGGCCAGCTTCGGCGCAGCCGCCCAGACCCAGACCGGCCCGGTGCGGATCGGCTTCATCACCGACATGGCGGGCCTGTACGCCGACATCGACGGGCCCGCGGGCGGCGAAATGGTCAAATGGGCCGTGCAGGACTTCGGCGGCAAGGTGCTGAACCGCCCAGTCGAGGTGCTGACCGCCGACCACCAGAACAAGGCCGACGTCGCCGGCTCCAAGGCGCGCGAATGGATGGACAGCCAGAACCTGGCCATGCTGGTGGGCGGCACGCAATCCGGCACCAACCTGGCCATGGCCGGCGTGGCCAAGGAGAAGAAGCGGCCCTTCATCTCCATCGGCGCCGGCTCCGCCCGCCTGACCAACGAAGACTGCTCGCCCTACACGATCCACTACGCCTACGACACCGTGGCCCTGGCCAAGGTGGCCGGCAACGCGCTGATCAAGGCCGGCAACAAGAGCTGGTACTTCCTGACCGCCGACTACGCGTTCGGCCACTCGCTCGAAGGCGATGCCTCCGCCGTGGTCAAGGCCAACGGCGGCACCGTGGCCGGCGCCGTGCGCCACCCGCTGAACGCTTCCGACTTCTCCTCGTTCCTGCTGCAGGCGCAAGGCTCCAAGGCCCAGATCCTGGGCCTGGCCAACGCCGGCGGCGACTTCACCAACGCGATGAAGGCGGCCAAGGAATTCGGGATTACCAAGACCATGAAGGTCGCCGGCCTGCTGGTGTTCATCAACGACGTCCATTCGCTGGGCCTGTCGAACACCGAAGGCCTGCAACTGGCCGACAGCTGGTACTGGAACCAGGACGACGCCAGCCGCAAGTTCGCCAAGCGCTTCTTCGACAAGTACAAGCGCATGCCGTCCAGCCTGCAGGCGGCCGACTACTCGGCCACCATGAACTACCTCAAGGCGGTGCAGAAGATCGGCACCACCGACGGCGACAAGGTGATGGCCGAACTGAAGTCCATGAAGTACGACGACTTCTACAGCAAGGGCAGCGTGCGGGCCGACGGCCGCATGATCCACGACATGTACCTGTTCCAGGTGAAGAGCGCCAATCAATCGAAGACCCCGTGGGACTACTACAACCTGGTGGCCAAGGTCCCGGGCGAGCAGGCCTTCACGACGGTGGCCGAGAGCAAGTGTTCGCTGCTCAAGAAGTGATCAGCCAGCACTTGGAGGGGCTGGGGACCAGGGGCTAGGGAAACAGCCCCGCCCCTGGTCCTGTCCTGTCCTGGTATTCCCCTGGTCCCCAGCCCCGAGCCCCTCCCCAATGGAAATCTTCGGCATCCCCCACCAGGCCTTCCTCGGTCAGCTGATGCTCGGGCTGGTCAATGGCGCCTTCTATGCCATGCTCAGCCTCGGCCTGGCCGTGATCTTCGGGCTGCTGGACATCGTCAATTTCGCGCATGGCGCGCTCTACATGGTCGGCGCGTTCTTCGCGTACATCATGCTGGACACCTGGGGCGTGAACTACTGGTTCGCGCTCGTGCTTGCCCCGCTGCTGGTCGGGGTGCTCGGTGTGGTCATCGAGCGGCTGTTCTTGAAGCGCCTCTACGGGCTCGATCCGCTGTACGGATTGCTGCTCACCTTCGGCCTGGCACTGATCCTCGAAGGCATCTTTCGCGAGCGCTACGGCGTTTCCGGCCAGTCCTACCCGGTGCCCGAGCTGCTCGAAGGCGCCACCAACCTGGGCTTCATGGTCCTGCCGAACTACCGGGCCTGGGTCGTCCTCGCCTCGCTGGCGGTCTGCCTGTCCACGTGGTTCCTGATCGAGCGCACGCGCCTGGGCGCCTACCTGCGCGCCGGCACCGAGAACGCCAAGCTGGTGCAGGCCTTCGGCGTCAACGTGCCGCTGATGGTGATGCTCACCTACGGCGCCGGCGCCGCGCTGGCCGGTTTGGCCGGCGTGCTGGCCGCGCCCATCATCCAGGTGACGCCGCTGATGGGCAGCAATCTGATCATCGTGGTGTTCGCCGTGGTCGTGATCGGCGGCATGGGCTCCATCCTCGGCTCCGTCATCACCGGGCTCGGCCTGGGCGTGGTCGAGGGCCTGACGCGTGTCTTCTATCCGGAGGCATCGAACGTCGTGGTGTTCGTGATCATGGCCATCGTGCTGATGCTGCGACCGGCCGGCCTGTTCGGCAAGGAAGCCTGACGAATGAAGCTCCCCCCCGAAGCGGCCTGCGGCCGCCTCCCCCTCAAGGGGGCGACACCAGCGGCCCGGCAAAGCCGGATCCGCAGTGTCCGCTTGCATGGACATCTTCCCCACCGTCTTTCGCGCAGCAGCCACTGAACCATGTCCGCAACCACAACCCCCGTGCCTTCCGCGAATGCTGCCGGTCCCGGCAAGGCCGTGCGCTTCACCTACCTGGTGCTGCTGGCGCTCGCGCTGGCCGCGCCCTTCATCGGGCTGTATCCGGTGTTCGTGATGAAGCTGCTGTGCTTCGCGCTGTTCGCCGCGGCCTTCAACCTGCTGCTGGGCTTCACCGGCCTGCTCTCGTTCGGGCACGCGGCGTTCTTCGGCTCCGCCGCCTACGTCACTGGCTGGGCGATCAAGGCGCACGGCCTGAGCCCCGAGTTGGGCATCCTGGCCGGCACCGGCGCCGCCGCCGTGCTCGGTGTGCTGTTCGGCCTGATCGCGATCCGCCGGCAAGGCATCTACTTCGCCATGATCACCCTGGCGCTGGCGCAGATGGTGTACTTCATCTGCCTGCAGGCGCCCTTCACCGGCGGCGAAGACGGGCTGCAGGGCGTGCCGCGCGGCAACCTGTTCGGCGCCATTTCGCTGATGGACGACACGGTGATGTACTACCTGGTGCTGGCCATCTTCGTGGCCTGCTTCCTGGGCATCATGCGCATCGTCACCTCGCCGTTCGGCCAGGTGCTCAAGATGATCCGCGAGAACGAGCCGCGCGCCATCTCGCTGGGCTACGAGGTCGACCGCTACAAGCTGCTGGCCTTCGTGCTCTCCGCTTCGCTGGCCGGCCTGGCCGGTGGCCTCAAGACCGTGGTGATGAAGTTCGCGACGCTGTCCGACGTGCACTGGTCGATGTCGGGCGAGGTGATCCTGATGAGCCTGCTGGGCGGCGTCGGCACCTTCATGGGCCCGATCCTCGGCGCCGGCATCGTCATCGCGCTGCAGAACATGCTGGCCGACAAGGTGGGCGCCTGGGTCACGGTGATCATCGGCGCGATCTTCGTGATCTGCGTGCTGGCCTTCCGCAAGGGCGTGATCGGCGAGCTGCTGGCCTGGCGCGACCGCCGCAAGGCGCGCGCTTGAGGATCTGACGCGGCGCCCTGTCATCCAGGTGACCGCAGGCGCTGCCGGCGCTAACCCGCCCTCCCACCAGGAGAGGCTCCATGAACGACTTGTTTTCGCTGCAGGGCCGCACGGCCCTGGTGACCGGCGGCTCGCGCGGCATCGGCCGCATGATCGCCGCCGGCTTCCTGCGCCACGGTGCCAAGGTCTACATCTCGGCCTGCAAGGCCGGCCGCGGCCTGCGAAGCCACGGCGGCGGAACTGTCCGCCCTGGGCCCGTGCCTGGCGCTGCCCGCCGACGTCTCGAGCGTCGACGGCGCACGCCAGCTGGCCGCGCAGCTCGCGCAGCGCGAGCCAGCCCTCGACATCCTCGTGAACAACGCCGGCGCCGCCTGGGGCGAAGCATTCGACACCTTCCCGGAAGGCGGCTTGGACAAGGTGGTGGACCTGAACATGAAGGCGCCGTTCTTCCTGACCCAGGCCCTGCACGATGCGCTGCGCGCCGGCGCCGCCAGGCGGCCGGCCAAGGTGATCAACATCGCGTCCGTCGACGGCATCAGCGTGAACCCGTGGGAGACCTACTCCTACGCCGCCGGCAAGGCCGGGCTGATCCACTTGACCGGCCGGATGGCGCTGCGGCTGGCGCAGGACAACATCGTGGTCAGCGGCATCGCGCCGGGGCCGTTCGCCTCCGAGATGAACAAGCAGGCGCGCGACCACGCCGATGAAGTCGCCAAGCGGGTTCCGGTGGGGCGCATCGGCGACGCCGGCGACTGGCCGGCGCGGCGATCTTCCTGGCGTCGCGGGCGGGCGACTACGTCGTGGGGGAGACCATCGTGGTGGATGGGGGTGTGACGCTGGGGCGCGGATAGCCCGGCGTCACCAGCCTGTCATGCCGGGCCCGGTCCGGCATCCATGCCCGAGCGCCGCCTGGATCCCGGGTCAAGCCCGCGATGACAGGTTCGCGTCCAGCGTGTAGTTCTGCGGCCCCCGGCTGGCGATCTTGAGCGATCCCACCTGGTTGCCCAGCTCCGCGCATTTCGCCAATGACCAGCCCTGCTCCAGCCCGAACAGCAGCGCGCCGCGCCAGGCATCGCCGCAGCCGGTGGGGTCGACCACCGCCCGTGCCTTGACCGGCGGCACCACCGTCTTCTCGCCGGCGACCCACACCTCGCAGCCGTCGCCGCCGAGTGTGACCACCAGGCCTTGCGTACGGCGGGAAATCTCGGCGCTGCTCCAGCCGGTGCGCTCGGACAGCATCTTGCCTTCGTAGTCGTTCACCGTGACCCAGCTGGCTTGCTCGATGAAAGCGGCGAGTTCCTTGCCGTCGAACATCGGCAGACCCTGGCCCGGATCGAACACGAACGGGATGTCGGCGGCGCGGAACTGCTGCGCGTGCTGCAGCATCGCGTCGCGGCCGTCGGGCGAGATGATCCCCAGCTTGATGTCGGCGCGCGCCTCGATGCGCGTCAGGTGCGCCTGCATCATCGCGCCGGGATGGAAGGCGGTGATCTGGTTGTTGTCGCGGTCCGTCATGATCATGGCCTGCGCCGTGTAGGTGTCGTCCACCTGCCGCACGAACTCGGTGGCAATGCCCTGGGAGCGCAGCCGCTGCAGGTACTCGCCGCCGTCGCTGCCCAGCGTCGCCATCGGCAGCGGCTCGCCGCCCAGCAGCTTCAGGGCGTAGGCGATGTTGCCCGCGCAGCCGCCAAAGTCGCGCCGCAGCGCCGGCACCAGGAAGGACACGTTCAGGATGTGCAGCTGGGCCGGCAGGATCTGCTCGGCGAAGCGGCCTTCGAAACTCATGATGGTGTCGAAGGCAAGGGAACCGCAGATGACTGCTGCCATGGGATCTTTCGGGAATTCAGGAGTTCAGGGGTAGAAAGCCAGCAGGCGGTAGCCGGCCACCCGGCCGGCGCTGGTGGGGGAGACGTCGACGCCGGCGGCGCCCGACCACTCGGAGCCGGGCGCGATGAAGCCGGCCGGGCCGCCGAGCTCCTGCGGCAGCAGCACGCGGCGCAGCAGCGGCTGGTCCTGCGAATCGGTCAGGGTCAGCTCCAGCGCCGGAGCGGCGATCCGCGTGGCGCCGGTGTTGCGCACGTTGAAGGTCAGACGGTAGCTTTCGCCGCGCAGGCGGCTGAAGCCCGAGCTGTCGATCATGATCGCCTCGATCTGGCGCGGATAACCCAGCGTGCACCGCAGGTAGACGCACATCTGTTCCAGCGCCGGACGCAGCGCGGGCTGCGCGGCCGCCAGCCGGTCGCGATCATGGTAGGCCAGCTGCAGCACGAGGACGGCCGCCAGCAGCAGGCTGGCCAGCCTCAGCGCCAGGCGCGCCATGGGCCGTTGCCACACCGACTCGCCGCGTGCCTTGCGCACGAACGATGGCTGCTCCAGCTGCGGCGTTTCCTCCCGCCCATCGTCCTCGTCGTCCACCGCCGGCCGGCTGTCCTCCGGCGCCGGCGGCAGCACCGAAGGCAGCGCCTCGTGGTCCATCAGGTCGGAGCGGCGGAACACGAAGGGCGAATCGAGCGCGGACGGCTCCAGCGATTCGCTGTCGGGGCCGACGCGGCTGTCGCCCGGCGCCGGCGCGGCGGTGCGCCTCGGCGCGGCAGCCGGCTGGTCGTCCGGGCGGCTGGGCAGCAACGCTCCTGGAACCGACACCAGCGGCGCGGCGGCGGTCGCCTCCCAGCCACGGATTGCTTCGTCGCTGCCGCTGCCGGCAGCCGCCGGCGTGCCGGCTTGCTGCGGGGCGGGCTCGGGGGGGACGTCGGCCGCCACTGGCGCGTCGGCATCCGACAGGTGCGCGGTGGCGTCGAAGATTACGGCGCAATGGCCGCAGCGCACCCAGCCTTCGGAGATCTTCAGCTGGTCGGGCACCACGCGGAACATGGTCGCGCACGCCGGGCAGCTGGTGATGAGGCTCATGAGCGAGCGATTGTAGGGAGAGTTGGAGCCAACTGGCGCATCTCGCCCACGCCCCGCGCGCTAGCCGCGCGCGGTCATCAGGATCCAGCCGTCCTCTTCGTCGCTGACATGCAGCGCGCAAAGCGGGGCGTAGGCGGCCTTCAGTTCGTCGGCCTGGCGCGCCAGGATGCCCGCCAGCACCAAGGCGCCGCCGGGCGCGACGTGGCCGCACAGCAGCGGCGCCAGCACCTTCAGCGGCGTTGCCAGGATGTTGGCGAGCACCGTGTCGTAGCGGCCGCTGGCGCGGTCCGGCAGGCCGACGGCCAACCGCACCCCGTTGGCGCTGGCGTTTTCCTGCGTGGACTTGACGGCGGCTTCGTCGATATCGACGGCGTCCACGCTGGTCGCCCCGAACAGCGCCGCCCCGATCGCCAGGATCCCGGAGCCGCAGCCGTAATCCAGCACCCGCGCACCCTGCTGCGGATGCGCGGCGATCCAGCGCAGGCACATGCGGGTGGTGGGATGGGTGCCGGTCCCGAACGCCAGACCCGGGTCGAGGCGGATGACCTGCTGCGCCTCCTGCGGAGGTTCGTGCCAGGTGGGCACGATCCAGAAACTGTCGGTGATCCGGACCGGTTCGAACTGCGATTGCGTGAGCCGCACCCAGTCCTGGTCCGGCACGGCGTTCATGCCCAGCAGCTTGCAGTCCTGGAAAAAATCCTGCGGCGCCAGCAATTGCGCCGCTTCGGCGGCCTGGGCCTCCTCGGCAAACAGCGCCACCACGATCGAGCGCTGCCAGCCTTCCTTGGGCGGCGGCATGCCCGGCTCGCCGAACAGCGCCTGCTCCGCCGGCGTCCGGGCGTCCGCATCCTCCACCGAGATGCTCAGCGCATCGAGCGCTTCGAGCGCGTCGCCGACCGCCTCGACACGCTCTTCCGGGCAGAGCAGCCTGAGTTCGAACATGGTGTTGCGGCTTACCTTTTATGGTGCGACAGCCACTCTTCGAGATAGTGGATGTTGGTGCCGCCGGCCATGAACTTGGCGTCGACCATCAGCTCGCGGTGCAGCGGGATGTTGGTGTTGATGCCTTCGATCACCGTCTCGCCCAGCGCCGAGCGCATGCGGGCCAGCGCCTGCTCGCGGGTGTCGCCGTGCACGATGATCTTGCCGATCATCGAATCGTAGTTGGGCGGCACGAAGTAGTTGTTGTAGACGTGCGAATCCACCCGCACGCCCGGGCCGCCGGGCGCGTGCCAGAGCGTGATCCGCCCGGGGGACGGCACGAAGTTGTACGGGTCCTCGGCGTTCACGCGGCACTCGATGGCATGGCCGCGCAGCACGATGTCGCCCTGCTTGAACGGCAGCTTCTCGCCGGCCGCCACCCGGATCTGGGTCTTGACGATGTCGATGCCGGTGATCAGCTCCGTCACCGGGTGCTCCACCTGCACGCGGGTGTTCATCTCGATGAAGTAGAACTCGCCGTCTTCATAAAGGAACTCGAAGGTGCCCGCGCCGCGGTAGCCGATCTTCTTGCAGGCGGCGGTGCAGCGCTCGCCGATCTTTTCGATCAGCTTGCGGGGGATGCCAGGCGCCGGCGCTTCCTCGATCACCTTCTGGTGGCGCCGCTGCATGGAGCAGTCGCGCTCGCCCAGGTACACGGCGTTCTTGAACTTGTCCGCCAGGATCTGGATTTCGATGTGGCGCGGGTTCTGGAGGAACTTCTCCATGTAGACGGCCGCATTGCCGAAAGCCGCGCCGGCCTCCGCCTTGGTCATCTGCACGGCGTTGATCAGGGCCGCTTCGGTGTGCACCACGCGCATGCCCCGCCCGCCGCCGCCGCCCGCCGCCTTGATGATGACGGGATAGCCCACCGCCTTGGCGATGCGGCGGATCTCCACCGGGCTGTCCGGCAGTTCGCCCTCCGAGCCCGGCACGCAGGGCACCCCGGCCTTGATCATGGCCTGCTTGGCCGAGACCTTGTCGCCCATCATGCGGATGTTCTCGGGCGTGGGGCCGATGAACTGGAAACCGCTCTTTTCGACCCGCTCGGCGAAATCGGCGTTCTCCGAGAGGAAGCCGTAGCCGGGGTGGATCGCCTCGGAGTCCGTCACTTCGGCCGCCGAGATGATGGCCGGCATGTTCAGGTAACTGAGGTTCGAAGGCGGCGGCCCGATGCAGACCGCCTCTTCGGCCAGCTTCACGTACTTGGCGTCGCGGTCGGCTTCGGAATACACCATGACTGCCTTGACGCCCAGCTCGCGGCACGCGCGCTGGATGCGCAAGGCGATCTCGCCGCGATTGGCGACCAGAATCTTCTTGAACATGCTCACTCGATCACGAACATCGGCTGGCCGTACTCCACCGCCTGCCCGTTTTCGCAAAGGATCTGCGCGATGGTGCCGGACTTGTCAGCCTCGATCTCGTTGAGGATCTTCATCGCCTCGATGATGCAGATGGTGTCGCCTTCCTTCACCTGGCTGCCCAGTTCCACGAAGCTCTTGGCTCCGGGCGATGCAGCGCGGTAGAAAGTGCCGACCATCGGCGATTTGACGGCATGACCGGCAGGGACCTCGGGCGCGGCGGCCACCGGGGCAGCGGGCGCCAGGACCGGAGCCGGAGCCGCGGCGGGCATGACCATCGGGGCGCCGACGCCGGCAGGACTGCCCTTGACGATCCGGACCTTGCCCTCCGCTTCGGTGATCTCCAGCTCGGAAACGTTCGATTCCGACACCAGGTCGATCAGCGTCTTCAGTTTGCGCAAGTCCATGGGAACGTTCTCCTGCCTCATCGAAAGAGGTGCGAATTTACAGCAAAATCCGCTTACTTCCCTTTATGGGCGCCAACGATCTTTTATTTTTCTTTCGCGGCGCGGTCCGGGCGGCCCGGAAGACGCGTCCGAGGCCGGGCGGCGGGCTCAGGTCAGGCTGGACCAGTCGTGCAGGTCGGCTTCGCTGACGCGGCCGATTCTACGCTGTCGCATCCTGCCGTCCGCACCGAGAACCACGGTGAACGGCAAGCCCCCAGCCTGGTTGCCCAGGGCCTTGGTCAGGTCCACGCCTTCGAGGCCGGCCAGGCCGATCGCGAAGCTCACCGGCGTCTGCTGCAGGAACTTGCGCACGGCGGCCGGCTGGTCCACCGCGAGACCGACGACTTGCCAGCCGTTTGCTGCCTGTTGACGGTAGAAGCGGTCCAGCAGCGGCATTTCCTCGACACAAGGCGGACACCAGGTCGCCCAGAAATTCACCAGCAGCGGCTTGCCCTTGAAGGCGGCGAACGCCAGCGAGCCGCCTTGCGGCGTGTCGAAGCCAAGGCCCCACAAACGCGCGACGGCGGCGTCGTCGACCGCCTGCGCACCGTGGCGCCACCAGGCGAGCCCGCCACCGGCGACCGCTGCCGTGGCCGCCACCGCGCCCACCAGCCAGTTGCGTCGGAGTGCCGACACGGGCGCTTCGGCGGCTACCTCATCCATGGTCACCCCCCTCCAGCAGCGCGCGGACCGCGGCGAGGTTGCCGCGCGGCGAACGGCCCTTGTGGTCCGGCCGCAGGGCACCTCGCAGGTCGTCGTGGTCGTAGATCAGGAGATGCACGCCGATCGGCTCGCCCAGGTCCGGGCTCATGCTGCTGATGCTCAGCGCTTCCACCGACTCGCCGGTGAAGCCGGTCACCGTCCGCGGCACGTAGTCGACGCGGTGCTCGATCAGCGCGATCTCGGCGGACTTGGAGTCGTCGCAGAACAACTGGATGTAGATGTCCGACAGGCGCGTGGCCGTCCCGTGCCATACCGC
>NZ_JAQGLS010000115.1 GCF_028292805.1 Ramlibacter sp.
GGTCGCTCGCCGTGCCCAACCTGCCGCCGTCGCCCACCGCGCCGGCCACCGTCGTCGAGCCGCAACCGCCGGCCCCGCCCGTCGCCGCCCCCATCACCGTGGCACCGACGCCGGCCCCGGCGCCTCCCGCGCCTTCGGCCCCACCGGCGCCGCCCCGCATCGAGCTGCCTTCCAGCTCCGCCGACTACCTGCACAACCCGCAGCCGCCTTATCCGGCCATGAGCAAGCGCCTGGGCGAGCAAGGCCAGGTGATGCTGCGCGTGCTGATCGCCGCCGACGGCGCCGCCGACAAGGTGGAGGTGCGCCGGTCCAGCGGCTACGAGCGGCTCGACAGCGTGGCTGTCGACACCGTGCGCCGCTGGCGCTTCGTGCCCGGCAAGCGCAACGGCGTGGCCGAGGCCATGTGGTTCAACGTCCCGATCAACTTTGTGCTGGAGTAGGAAAACAATGACCCCCGATTTCGGTCTGTCCCACGTCTGGGCCCAGGGTGACTTCGTCACCCGCGGCGTCGCCCTGCTGCTGCTGGGGATGTCGCTCGCTTCCTGGATGGTCATCATCGTCAAGGCGCTCGACCTGCGCCGCTATACGTCGCAGTCGCGCCAGATCGAGAGCTTCTGGCACGCCGCCGACTTCGCCGACGGGCTGAACAAGCTGGGAGCGGACCCGGCCAACCCGTTCCGCGCGTTGGCGCTGGAAGGGCGGCAGGCGGCCGCCCACCACAACGCCCAGTCCCAGCTGCACGACTCGCTGGGGGCCAGCGAGTGGCTCACGCGCACGCTGCGCAACGCGATCGACGAATCCACGCAGCGCATGCAAAACGGCCTGGCGGTGCTGGCCTCGGTCGGCTCCACCGCCCCCTTCATCGGTCTGTTCGGCACCGTCTGGGGCATCTACCACGCGCTGCTGGCCATCAGCTCCGCCGGCCAGGCCAGCATCGACAAGGTGGCCGGCCCGATCGGCGAGGCGCTGATCATGACGGCGCTGGGCCTGGCCGTGGCCATCCCTGCCGTGCTGGGCTACAACGCCCTGGTGCGCGGCAACAAGAACGTGCTCAACAAGATGAACCGCTTCGCGCACGACCTGCACGCCTACTTCGTCACCGGGGCCCGGGTCTCGGCCCAAGGCGGTGGCTCGCGCGGCGTCGTGCCGATGAAGAAAGGCGCCTGAGCATGGCCTTCGGCACCCAGGACGACACCGACGAGGTGATGAACGAAATCAACATGACGCCGCTGGTGGACGTCATGCTGGTGCTGCTGATCATCTTCATCATCACGGTGCCGGTGATGAAGCACTCCGTCAACATCGAACTGCCGCGCGCCAGCAGCGAGCCGCAGGACGCCAAGCCGGAAACCATCCGGCTGTCGGTCGATGCCCAGGGGCAGTACTTCTGGAACGAGCAGATGCTGGCCGAGGCGGAACTGGCGCCCCGGCTGCGGGCCGCGGCCGCCCGCACGCCGCAGCCCGAGCTGCACCTGCGCGGCGACAAGGACGCGCGCTATGAATGGGTGGCGCAGGCGCTGGCCGCCGCGCAGACCTCGGGCCTGCGCAAGATCGGATTCATCACGCAGCCCAAGCAGCCATGAGCACACTCCCTTGCGCCACCGAACCCCGCACCCTGCCAGCGGCCCCGCGCATGCAGCAGGCCGCCGACGAAGGCCGCCCGGCCTTGGTCAGCAGCAAGGATCTGCTGCGCGGCCGCCGGATCGTGGAGATCTGCCACAACGGCGAGGTCTACCGGCTCCAGGCCACCCGTCTTGGCAAGTTGATCCTGACGAAATAGCTCAGAGGCCCAGCGCGGCGATGCCGGCGCGGGCGATCTGCGCGTCCTCGGTCGACTTGACGCCGCTGACACCGACGGCGCCGATGCACTGGCCGCCCTTCATCACCGGCACGCCGCCTTCCAGCAGGCCCTGCAGCCCGGGCACGCTCAGGAACGAGACCCGGCCGCCATTGATCATTTCTTCGTAAATCCGGCTTTCGCGCTGGCCGACGGCGGCCGTGTTGGCCTTGGCCGGGGCGATCTGGGCCGAGATCGGGGCGGCGCCGTCCAGCCGCTGCAGCCACAGCAGGTGGCCGCCGTCATCGACGATGGCGATGCTGACGGCCCAGTGGTTCTTGAT
Organism: Ramlibacter sp.; assembly: GCF_028292805.1. GTDB lineage: Bacteria > Pseudomonadota > Gammaproteobacteria > Burkholderiales > Burkholderiaceae_C > Ramlibacter. Next base: position 2,121 of record NZ_JAQGLS010000115.1, read on the forward strand.
GGCCTCCGCTTCGGCGGCGGCGGCGATGGCCTTGACATCGGCGAGTTCGAGCACGGACTTGGTCTTCATGGCGGGTGGACGGCGAGGGTGAAAACGGCGAGCATAACGGCTGCGCGGGTCCGGCTTTGCGCCCGGGCTGGCGGGCCGGGACGGGAACCAACCTAGAATGGACTCATCCAACTGCCGACTGAAGGCCAAGGAGCAAGCAATGAACGACCAAGTCCGCACAATCGATTCACTAGGCTATGGCCAGGACAGCCTGGCGCAGCGCAACCGCGTGATGCGCAACACCTACTGGCTGCTGGCCCTGAGCATGATCCCCACGGTGCTCGGCGCCTGGCTGGGCGTGGCCACCGGCGTCACCCGCGGCCTGACCGGCGGGATGGGGCTGGTCGTCTTCCTGGGCGGCGCCTTCGCCTTCATGTTCGCCATCGAGAAGACCAAGAATTCCGCCGCCGGCGTGCCGGTGCTGCTGGCATTCACCTTCTTCATGGGGCTGATGCTGTCGCGGCTGATCGCAATGGTGCTGGGCTTTTCCAACGGCACCAGCCTGGTGATGACGGCCTTCGGCGGCACCGCCGCGGTGTTCGCGGTGATGGCCACGCTGTCGACGGTGATCAAGCGCGACCTGTCCGGCATGGGCAAGTGGCTGTTCGCCGGCGCCCTGATCATCGTGTTCGGCGCCATCATCAACGTGTTCGTCGGCTCGTCGGCGGGCATGCTGGTGATCAGCACCCTGGCGATCGGCGTGTTCAGCCTGTACATGCTGTATGACCTCAAGCGCATCGTCGACGGCGGCGAGACCAACTACATCAGCGCCACCCTGGCCCTGTACCTGGACGTGTTCAACGTGTTCCAGAGCCTGCTGGTGCTGCTGGGCCTGACGTCCGGCGACGACTGAAGCTGTTTCGCTTCAAGGAATAAGGGCCCTGCGGGGCCCTTTTCGTTGCTGCAAGACCTGGACTGCCGCCTCAAGCGGCAATGACCGGGGAGTGGAGGTCGAACACCGCCATCGACTCCACGTGCGCGGTGTGCGGGAACATGTTGACCACGCCCGCCGCGGAGCACCGGTAGCCGCCCCCGTTGACCAGCAGGCCGGCGTCGCGCGCCAGCGTGGCCGGGTTGCAGCTGACGTAGACGATGCGCCGCGGCGGCGTCCAGCCGCCGGTGCGCAGCGCTGGATCCTCATGCAGCTCCGCCAGCGCCTTGGCCAGGGCGAAGGCCCCTTCGCGCGGCGGATCGACCAGCCAGGCGTCGGCGCGGCCGTCGGCCACCAGCTGCTGGGGCGTGATCTCGAACAGGTTGCGGGCCACGAAGCTGGCGGGTGCCAGCGGCGGCAGCGGGCCGCGCTGCTGCTGGTTGCGCGCGTAGTTCTCGCGGGAGCGGGCCACCAGCGCCTCGCTGCCTTCGATGCCCAGCACCTCGCCCGCCCGGGTGGCCAGCGGCAAGGTGAAGTTGCCCAGGCCGCAGAACCAGTCGATCACGCGCTCGCCGGCTTGCGGGGCCAGCAGACGGACCGCGCGGTCGACCAGCACCCGGTTGATGTGGGGATTGACCTGGGTGAAATCGGTGGGCCGGAACGGCATGGTGATGCCGTATTCCGGCAGCGCGTAGCTCAGTTCGTCGCCACCCTCGTCGAGCAGCTTGACCGTATCCGGGCCCTTGGACTGCAGCCACCACTGCAGGCCCGGGTGCGCCGCGGCGAAGGCGCGCAGCCTGGCCAGGTCGCCCGCCGACAGCGGCTCCAGGTGGCGCAGCACCAGCGCGGTGACGCTGTCGCCGCAGGCCAGCTCGATCTGAGGGCAGGTTTCGATGGCGTCCATCCCGCCGATCAAGGCGCGCAGCGGCAGCAGCAGCTCGCTCACGTGCGGTGGCACCACGTGGCACTCGCGGATGTCGGCCACGTAGCGGCTCTTGCGCTCGTGGAAGCCGACCAGCACCGCGCCCTTCTTGCGCACGTGGCGCACGCTCAAGCGGGCCCGCCACCGGTAACCCCAGGCCGGCCCCTCGATGGCGGGCAGCACCGTCTCCGGGCGGACCTTGCCCAGGTGCCAGAGGTTGTCTTCCAGCACCCGCTGCTTGATGGCGACCTGGGCGCCAACGTGCAGGTGCTGCATCTTGCAGCCGCCGCAGGCGCCTTCGTGCAGCCCGAAGTGCGGGCAGCGCGGGCGCACGCGCTGGGCCGACTCGCTGTGCAGCTCCACCAGCGAGGCCTGTTCCCAGTTGTTCTTGCGGCGATGGACCTTGGCCGTCACCTTCTCGCCAGGCAAGGCGCCTTCGACGAACACCACCTTGCCGTCGGGGCGGCGCGCCACGCCCTGCGCCTCGATGTCGAGGGAGTCGATGAGAAGCCAGCCCTCGGGGAGGGCCGGCTGTTCCTGCTTTTCTGTCATGGCCCGATTGTCTCAGGCCGCGCCCTCACTTCCAGGCCGCGAGGTACTCCTGCCAGTGCGGCTCCAGGGGCGCCAGCTCGCCGATCGTCTGCTTGACGTAGCCGATTTCCTGCTCGTACTCGGCCTCGGTGAAGCCGCAGCGCATCTTCTGGAAGCGGCAGTACAGGAGGTAGGTGTTCATCACGTCCGTCTCGCAGTAGCGGCGGATGTCCTCGAGCTTGCCGTCGCGGTACGCGCCGTAGACCTGCGAGCCGTCCATCCCCAGCTTGCCCGGGAAGCCGCACAGCTTGGCCAGCGCGTCCATCGGCGCATTGGCACGGCCGTTGTACAGCGCCAGCACGTCCATCAGGTCCATGTGCCGCATGTGGTAGCGGTTGATGTAGTTGTTGTACTTGAACTCGCGGTCGTCCGGCGCCCCGCCCTCGCCCATGCACCAGTAGCGGTCGGCGGCCACGCCGTGGCGCAGGCCGCGGTAGTGCAGCACCGGCAGGTCGAAGCCGCTGCCGTTCCAGCTCACCAGCTGCGGCGTGTGCTTTTCCAGCGCGTTGAAGAAGGTCTGGATCACCTTGCCTTCGCTGCCGCCGTCGCGATCGACGAACGAGTGCACGCGCAGCCCGTCGGCGTTGCGGAACACGCAGCTGATCACCAGGATGCGCTGCAGGTACAGTGGCATGAAGTCGCTCTGGTTGGCGGCTTTGCGTTCCGCCGCCCAGTCGGCGTAGACCTGCGGGTCCTCGATGTCGGCGGGCACGCCGCGCAGCAGGCGCAGGCCGGCGATGTCGGGGATGGATTCGATGTCGAAGACGAGGACGGGCCAGGGCATGGGGCGACTTTATCAGTCGCTTCCCCGCAACCTTCCCCGCGCCGGGGGAAGGAGCAATAAGCCGATCAAAGCAAGGCCTGTTTGTCGACCCCGCTGCGCGTCATGTGGCGCCTGAGTTTCAGCAGCGCCTCGTTCTGGATCTGCCGCACCCGCTCGCGCGTGAGGCCCAGGCGGTCGCTCAGCACTTCCAGCGTCTCGGGGTCGCGGTCGTGCAGGCCGAAGCGGCCTTCCAGCACTTCCTTTTCGCGATTCGACAGCGCCGCCAGCCAGCTGGCGAGCAGGCGCTCGACCTCGTGGTTCTGCGTCACGCCGGTGGGGTCGAGCGTCAGTTCGTCGGCCATGGAATCGCCCAGCGTATGCTCGTCGCCGGCGCGCTCCACCACCGCATCGAGCGACTTGGGCGTCTCCGCCATCGCCAGCAGTTGCGCCACCTCCTGCACGTCGCGCCCGAGCAGCGCCGCCACGTCCTCCACGCGCACGCCGTCGCCGTCGATGCCCCCGCGCGCCATGGCGAAGGCAGGATCGTGTTCCAGCGTGCGACGGGCCCGCAGCACCTGTTGCAGCTCGCGCACCACATGCACCGGCAGCCGGACCACCCGGCCCTGGTTCATCACCGCGCGCTCCACAGCCTGGCGGATCCACCAGGTGGCATAGGTGGAGAAACGAAAGCCCCGCTCGGGCTCGAACTTGTCGATGGCGTGCATCAGGCCGAGGTTGCCTTCCTCGATCAGGTCCGACAGCGGCACCCCGCGCCCGAGATAGGCCTTGGCGATGCTGACCACCAGCCGCAGGTTGTGCTCGATCATCGACTGGCGCGCCGCGAAGTCGCCGGCCCGCGCGCGGGTGGCGGTCTCGAACTCCTGTTCGGCCGTGAACAGCGTGGTGCGCCGCACGTCGCGCAGGTACAGGGTCAGCGTGTCGGTGGACTCGCCGGCCAGCTCGCCGGACAGCTCGCGCAGGCGCTGGTTCGGCAGCGGCTCCGGCGCGGCGGCGGCGTCCGGCTCATCCGCAAGCGGCCCCTCCGCGTCGGCCCGGGCGCCCGAGGGCGTCGCCGACACGTGGCCGTTGCGGCGTTTCATCGCTACCTCGGAGGCAGGTACCTGGAAGGGTCGACCGGCTTGCCTTGCCGGCGGATCTCGAAGTGCAGCTTGACGCGATCCGTGTCGGTGGACCCCATCTCCGCGATCTTCTGGCCCTTGCGCACCGACTGGTCTTCCTTCACGTGCAGCGCCTGGTTGTGCGCATACGCGGTCAGGTAGGTGTTGTTGTGCTTGAGAATGATAAGGTTGCCGTAGCCGCGCAGGCCGGCGCCGGCATACACCACGCGACCGTCGGCGGCGGCCAGCACCGGTTCGCCGGGGCGCCCGCCGATGTCCAGGCCCTTGTTCTTCTGCTCGTCGAAGCCGGCCAGCAAGGCGCCACTGGCGGTGGGCCACGACCAGGCGATTTCCTCCTCCGGCGGGACGGCCGGGCCGCTGCCCGGAGTGGGAATGGGCGTGGCCATGCGCGGCGCGCTGGCTGGCGGCAGCGGCGCCGAAGCGACGCCGGCGGCCGGCGCGAGC
>NZ_JAQGLS010000119.1 GCF_028292805.1 Ramlibacter sp.
AGCATCGCCATCGGCGACTGCGCCTGGCTGGCCTGGTACTCCAGCGGCAGCACCAGGGTGAAGGTGCTGCCCTGGCCGGCGGCGCTGGTCAGCGCGATGCTGCCGCCCAGCAGCCGGGCCAGGTCGCGCGAGATCGCCAGCCCCAGGCCGGTGCCGCCGAAGCGCCGGTTGACGGTGCCGTCGGCCTGGCGGAAGGCCTCGAAGATGAGGTCCTGCTGCGATGGGTCGATGCCGATGCCGCTGTCGCGCACCTCGAAGGCGATGGCGTCGTCGCCGCTGCGGCAGACGTGCAGCGCGACGCAGCCCTGCTCGGTGAACTTGACTGCGTTGGACAACAGGTTGCGCAGGATCTGTTCCAGCCGCTGCCGGTCGGTGTACAGGGTGGGCGGCGTGTCCTGGGCCACCACCAGCTCCAGCCGCAGGCTCTTGCGCGCCGCCAGTGGCTCGAACATAGCCTTCAGGCCCTGGGCCACCGATGCCAGCGGCGTCACCTCCGGCCGCACCTGCAGCTTGCCCGCCTCCACCTTGGCGATGTCCAGGATGTCGTTGATCAGGTTCAGCAAGTCGTTGCCGGCTGAATAGATCGCCTCGGCGAACTTGACCTGCTCTTCGGTCAGGTTGTCCTGGGCGTTATCGGCCAGCAGCCTGGCCAGGATCAGCGAGCTGTTCAGCGGCGTGCGCAGCTCGTGCGACATGTTGGCCAGGAACTCCGACTTGTAGCGGCTGGCCCGCTGCAGTTCCGCTGCGCGTTCCTCCAGCGCCTGCTGCGCCTGCCGCAGGTCGTCGCGCTGCACTTCCAGCCGCTCGGCCTGGTCGCTCAGCTGCACGTTGGTCTGCTCCAGCTCGGCCTGCTGGCTTTCCAGGTGGGCCTGCGATTCCTTCAGCGCGCGCGCCTGCTCTTCCAGCTCCTCGTTGGCGGTGCGCAGTTCTTCCTGCTGCACCTGCAGTTCCTCGTTCAGCTGCTGAGTTTCCTCCAGCATGTCCTGCAGCCGCTTGCGGTAGCGCGCCGACTCGATCGAGGCGCCCAGGATGCCACCGGCGGCGGCCAGCAGTTCGCCGTCGCGCGGCTCCAGCGTCCGCATCCAGCCCAGCTCCAGCACGCCCACCAGCCGGCCCTCGTGCAGGACCGGCGACAGCATGATCGCGCTCGCCGTGGCGTCACCGAGGGCGGAGCTGACCTTCAGGTAGCCGGGTGGCACATTGGCCAGCGTGATCTGGCGGCGCTGCGCCGCGCACTCGGCCAGCAGGGAACGGCCGGCCCCGATCCGCTCGCCGACGCCGCCGGCATCGGTCGACCAGCCCCAGGTGGCGGCACGGACGAAGCCGCCGTCTTCCTCGGCCGTGTAAAGCACGCCGACGGCGAGGCCCAGGTAGGTCGAGAGCGACTCCAGCGCGCCATGGCCGACGCCCGCCAGCGCCTGTTCGCTGGCCAGCCGCTCGGACAGGCGGGACTGGCCTTCGCGCAGCCAGGCGTGTGCCTGCAGCACGCTGGCCTGGCGCCCCTGCTCCTGGAACGCGGCTTCGTAGGTGCCGGACAGGGCGGTCAGGTCGCGCCGGCCGCGCCAGGCGATCACCGCCCCGGTGCCGAGCGTGAACAGCACGAACGCGATGACACCGATGGTGGTGTTGCGATTGGCGTCCCGGGTGCGCTCGGCGCGCTGGCGCCGCTCCTGCATGAAAAAAAGCTCGAACTCCTCGCGCACCCCGTCCTTGAGGTCGCGGCCGCGGTTCGCCGCCTCGCCCGGCTGGTAGTTCCGGTCGCTTCGCTTGGCCGCGATCTGCTGGCGGGCGTAGCCGTCCCACTGCTGCTGCAGCGACTGGATGCGTTCGATTCGCTCCAGTTGCTGGGGATAGGGCGCCATGTCCTGCTTGAGACGCTCCACCTCCGAACGCAGCCCCGTCTGGGCGCGGTCGAACGGCTCCAGGAAGCGCTCGTCGCCGTTGAGCAGGAAACCCCGCACGCCGGACTCCATGTCGAGGTCGAGCTTTTGAATGGCCGAGGCCCTGGCCAGCACGCGATCGGTTCGCTCCACCTCGCCGATGGCGGCCAGCAGGTAGAAGATCAGCCCGACGAAGGCGGCGGAGCTCACCAGGCCAAGGATCAGGGGCAGGCCGACGTTGCGGGCGAGGATGCGGCGAAAGCCGGAAGGATCGTTGGGTGTGGTCGGGCTCATTGCGGACTGCCGAGGAGGCAATCGGCAAGTTTGCCGCAAATCGGCAGCCCGGAGGCGCACGCGCCGAGCTGCCTGGGCAGGCTCAGCGCGTGGCGCCGCTCATCCGTGCCTGCGCCGCACCCAGCTTGACTTGCGCCGTGCGGCTGCCCATGGTGGCGGCGCGCTGCAGCCATTGCACGGCCTGCAGCGCATCCGGCTGGACGGAGACGCCCTCGAGGTAGGCGACCCCCAGGAAGTAGCTCATTTCCATCTGGCCAAAGCGGATGCCGTCGTGGGTGGCCTTGCCCGAGCGCTTGACGATGGCCGGTACGTCGCCGGCCCCGTTGGCAAAGTCCTGCATCTGGGCGACGGTGCGCAGCAGGAAGGCGTCGCGCGAGCGGGCCGCGCCGGCGCGGTCGGGCGTGGCCTGCACCAATTCCTCGGCCATCACCGGCAGCGATTCGAAGGGCGTCATGCCGCCCCGCATGCGCGGCGAGTACCAGGCGCGCAGCATCACCTTGTCCAGCGGCAACAGGCCGTCGACCTTGGTCGGAAAGTAGCTCAGCACGGTCTTGCCGCCGGGATGGCCGCGCACGCCCATCACGTGCATGGCTTCGTGGTACGCGCAGCGCCACGCATCGCGGTTGCGCATCTGCACGGCGGCCGACTCGATGCGGGTTTCAGTCAGGAAATTCAGGAAGGTCACGCAGGGCTGGTTATCTTCCAGCAGGTTGTCGGGCGTGATCTCGATGCTGAGGTTGGCGATGGCCGAGGCGTCGGTGCGGTCGCTGACGTCCACCACCCGCACGCCGGCTTCGGTGGCCACGTCGCGGATGGCCTGCAGCGTGTGCTCCTTGTGGGTGCGCATGTTGACGCCGTGCACCCGGACCCGGATCTCCTGTTCCCAGCGCACCAGCCGGGTGGGCGTGCCGCTCTGGTGCCACAGCACTTCCCATAGCGTGCCCATGCCTTGCTCGAACTCATCCGACTGGGCAAGGACCGGAGTCATTACCGTGGCGGCAAGCAAAGCAGTTAAAACCGACTTCCACATGCGTCATCCCCCATCGAAGAATTCCGATGATGGGGTAGGACGGCTCCTACGGCAAGCGGCCGTTACGAGATGTGGCTGGTCCTGGAGTGCCAACCGTCAAATTTCACGCATTCGGCGGCATTCCTTGGGGTTTTCCAGGGGCACCGCGGCTTCGCCGCGAAGAAAGTCCTCGATCAGCTGCGCCACCCGTTCCGGCTGGTCGTGGTGCAGCATGTGGCCGGCGTCCCGCACCTGGGCCAGCCGAAGGTCGGACACCGCCTTCAAACGTTCGTGGTAATCCGCCAGGGTGAAGCGGCCTTGCCACCATTGTCCCAGGCTGTCGTCGCTGGCCTCGACCGCCAGCACCGGCGCCTGGATGGCGCGGTAGACCTCCAGCACCTCGTCCACGCGAAACAGGATGGCGTTGCTGATCTTGTGGGCCGAGTGGCCCAGGATGTGCCAACGGCCGTCTTCGGCCTGGCGCGCCCAGTGCGGGGCCAGCCAGTCGGCCTTGTCGCGGGCCAGCCGCTGGTTGGTCTTCATGAGCCGGCGCGCCACGCCCTCGACGTCGGCATAAGCTTTCAGTTCGATCTCGCCGCGGTGGTATGCCTTGAGCTCGTCCATCCACCTGGCATAGCGGCCCGGCGCCTGCGCCGGGCGGGTGGCGGGCATGCCGAAGCCTTCCAGGTTGACCAGCCGGCCGATGCGTTCGGGCCGCGAGCCGGCGTACAGCATGGCGACGTTGCCGCCCATGCTGTGGCCCACCAGGTCGACGGCCTGGCCCGGCGCGTAGTGGTCCAGCAGGAAGTCGAGGTCGGCAAGATAGTCCGGGAACCAGTAATTGTCGGTCTTGGGCAACTCGGTCAGACCGTAGCCGCGCCAGTCGGGCGCGATGATGAAACGCTCCTGGGCAAGTGCATCGACCACGAACTGCCAGGAGGCGGACACGTCCATCCAGCCGTGCACCAGCACCAGTGGCGGGCGCGCGGCGTCCGGCTGGCCCCAGAGCCGCACGTGGTAGCGCAGATCGCGGATCGGGACAAACTCGCTGCGAAAGATGCGCTTGGCTTGGTACATTGCGCCGATCATAGGAGGGCGCCCCATGGTTCGCAGTCAAGGCAGGGACAACTGGGCGGCGATGCACCGCGGCTTCGGCTGGCACGTGCCGCAGCGGTTCAACATCGCGCAGGCCTGTTGCGGCCGTTGGGCCGCGCAGACGGACGCCGGCGCGCGGATCGCGATCCGCGCCCATGGCGCCGAAGGCAACGCGACACTGACGTACGCGCAGCTGCAGCGCCAAGCCAATGCGATGAGCAACCTGCTGGCGTCGCTGGGCGTGCGCGCCGGCGAGCGGGTGGCGATCGTGATGCCGCAGCGCTTCGAGACCGCCATCGCCTACATGGCGGTGTTCCAGCTCGGCGCGGTGGCCATGCCGCTGTCGATGCTGTTCGGCCCGGAGGCGCTGCAGTACCGGCTGCAGGACAGCGAGGCAGTGGTGGCGATCTGCGACGAGAGTTCCATTGCCAGCCTGCTGCAGGTGCGCGCCGAGTGTCCGCCGCTGCGCACGCTGGTCGGTGTCGGCGCCGCCGCCGCGGCGGCCGACGTCGGCTGGCAAGCGCGCCGGGCCGACCTGTCGGAGGACTTCACGCCGGTGCCGACCCGGGCCGACGACGGCGCCGTGCTGATCTACACCAGCGGCACCACCGGCCCGCCCAAGGGCGCCCTGATTCCGCACCGCGCGTTGATCGGCAACCTGTCGGGGTTCGTCTGCAGCCAGAACTGGTTCGGCTTCGCACCGGGCCAGGACGGCGACACCACCTTCTGGTCGCCGGCCGACTGGGCCTGGACCGGCGGCCTCATGGACGCGCTGCTGCCCAGCCTCTACTTTGGCCGGCCCATCGTCGCCTTCAACGGCCGCTTCAGCCCCGAGCTGGCCTTCACGCTGATGCAGGAGCACGGCGTGACGCACACCTTCCTGTTCCCGACGGCGCTCAAGGCCATGATGAAGGCGCATCCGCGGCCGCGTGAGCAGTTCCGCCTGCAGCTGCAGGCCATCATGAGCGCGGGCGAGGCGGTGGGCGACGCCGTCTTTGCCTACTGCCGCGACCAGCTGGGCGTGATCGTCAACGAGATGTTCGGCCAGACCGAGATCAACTACGTGGTGGGCAACTGCGCCATGAACGGCGACACCGACGGCGGCATCGGCTGGCCGGCGCGCCCCGGCAGCATGGGCCGGCCGTATCCCGGCCACCGGGTGGCGGTGATCGACGACGCCGGCAACGAATGCGCGCCGGGCGAGCCTGGCGACGTGGCCGTCCATCGCTGCGACGTGCACGGCGAGCCCGACCCGATCTTCTTTCTGGGCTACTGGAAGAATCCCGAAGCCACCGCCCGCAAGTCCACCGGCCACTGGTGCCGCACCGGCGACCTGGCCAGCCGCGACGCCGACGGCTACCTCTGGTACCAGGGCCGCGCCGACGACGTCTTCAAGGCCGCCGGCTACCGCATCGGGCCCGGCGAAATCGAGAATTGCCTGGTCAAGCATCCCGCCGTGGTCAACGCCGCCGTGGTGCCCAAGCCGGACGCGGAACGCGGCGCCGTGGTCAAGGCCTACGTGGTGCTGGCGCCGCAGGCATTGCAGGCGCGCACGGCCGGGCCCGGCGGCGCGCTGGCGTTCGACGCCAGCCTGATCGCCGAACTGCAGCTGCATGTGAAGGGCAAGCTGGCCCCCTACGAGTACCCCAAGGAGATCGAGTTCATCGAGGCCTTGCCGATGACCACCACCGGCAAGGTGCGGCGGCGGGTGCTGCGGCTGCAGGAGGAGCAGCGGGCACGCGAGCGCGCCGCGTAGGAGCGGTCCCGCGCTGCGACGCCCTCCAGTCTCGCCCGGCGCGCCCGGCTGCCCCGGTATGGTGCGCCCATGGCAATCTCACGGCGCGAAGCGGCAATCCTGGTTGGTGGTCTCCTGCTGGGCGTCGCCGGCGCGTGGGCCTTGTTCGCCAACGGTTCGGGGAACAAGCCGCAGACCGAGACCGTCGCGCAGACTCGGCCGGCCGTCGCGGCGCCGCCATCCGCACCGACCACGCTCGTCGTGGCGCCCGACACCTGCGCCTTCCATCCGGCCGTGCCGTCCGCCGGTGCCGGCGACGGCGCGCTGAGGCTGGACAAAGACCTCTCCGGCAAGGACGCCGAGGACGTGAAGGCCTTGCTGGTGACGGGCAAGGAGTCGGCGGCTGCCGGCCATCGGCGCGACGCCGAAACCGCTTTCCTGATGGCGTGCCGCGCCGCCGGCAAGCTGTCCGGCAACGACGGCGTGCTGCTGGCCGACGCCAGCTATCGGCTGGGCCGGCACTACGCTTTGATGGAACCGGCGGCCCCCGCGGCCGTGCGCGGCGAACTGCGCGCCCGCGCCCGCACGCTGTATGCCAGCAGCCTGCAGGCGTACCGCGACAAGTACGGCGAGACGCACGAGAAAACGCGCTTCGCCTTGGCCGGCCTGGCCGCGCTGGGCGGTTCCGCCGCCGACGTGAACGACGCGACGGCCGCGGTTGCGCCCAAGACCCAGGCTGCAACAGTGTCGGCGCCGGCCAAGGCGCCTGTCGTCGCGGCCCGGCCCGTCGAGCCGGCCAGGCCGGCCGCGGTGGTCACTGCGCCCAGGATGACGTCGGTGCCGGGCGCCGGGCCGGCGCGCGAAACCGGCGCCGCCAGCACCGTCGGCGCCCGTCCCAGCTTCGATTGCCGCAATGCGCGTTCGACCACCGAGAAGATCATCTGCGCCGACGACGAGCTGGCGCGCCAGGACCGGGAACTGGGCCGCCTGCACGCGCGTGCCAAGGCCGCGGCCGCCGATCCGCGCGACTTCCAGCGCCGCAGCGATGCCGAGTGGAGCCGGCGCGAGGCCACCTGCACCGACAACGCCTGTCTGCAGCGCTGGTACGCGCAGCGGCGCAGCCGCGCCGGCAAGGGCCGGCGCCGCGC
>NZ_JAQGLS010000136.1 GCF_028292805.1 Ramlibacter sp.
CGCCAGTACACCATCAGCACGATGATCTTCAGCGCGTCCAGCTGCACCGGGTTGCCAGGCGCGGCCATCGCGCGGTCCAGCACGATTTCACGCAGGGCCGCCGGCAGCACGCCGGAGCTTTCCAGGAAGTGGACGAAGCCGAGGCACTGTGCACCCAGGTGGTCCTGTTCGGCCACCGAGTACACGCGCATGCTCGCGTCACCGGGTTGAGGGGACCACTCAGGCTCCGTCTGCGCGGGCAGCGAGATGTTCTCGGCCGCCACGTTGAGTCCATCCAGCCAGACCAGGGCCTGTTGGATCTCGTCGGGTTCGAAGCCATTGGCGCTGAGCTTGCGCTCGAGCTGGTGCAGCTCGGGGCAGGCATCGCCGCGCCAGTAGTTTTCGTAAACGAATACCAGCACTTCAAACATGATCCCAATATAGCCCAGAAAGATTCGCCCACGTTGCGGGAGGGCCAGCACTTTGTTGCGCGCGGGCGTCGCTTTACGCGGCCGCAACACGCTGGAACAGGCCGCCGGCAAGCCGCCCCACCGCGCCGGCCAGTTCCAGCTCCAGCAGCCTGGCCTGCAGGTGCGAAGCGGGGATGCCGGTGCGCGCGATCAACGCGTCCAGGCCGACCGGGTCGTAGCCCATGGCGGACAGCAGCGGATCGTCATCGCCGGCCGGATCGTTGCTCGTGGCGGCGAGCACGGGCGGCGCCAGCCGCAGTTCCTCCAGCACGTCCTGCGCGCTTTCCACCAGCTTGGCACCCTGGCGCAGCAGCAGGTGGCAGCCGCGCGCCTGCGCCGAGTGGATCGAGCCGGGGATCGCAAAGACTTCCTTGCCCTGTTCGGCGGCCAGCCGGGCGGTGATCAGCGAGCCCGATTGCAGCGCAGCTTCCACCACCAGCGTGCCCTGCCCGAGGGCGGCGATCAGCCGGTTGCGGCGCGGGAAGTTGCCGGGCAGCGGCGGCGTGCCCAGCGGGTATTCGCTCAGGAGCATGCCGCGTTGCGCGATGCGGCGCGCCAGCTCGAGGTGGCGCGAGGGATAGACCCGGTCCAGCCCGGTGCCCACCACCGCGATGGTGGCCAGCGCGCCCTCGGCCGCGCCGTCCAGCGCGCCCTCGTGGGCGGCGCCGTCGATGCCCAGCGCCAGGCCGGAAACCACGGTGACGCCGGCCTCGGCCAGGGCCTTGCCGAAGCGCCTGGCATTCTGCAGGCCTTGCGGCGTAGGATTGCGGCTGCCGACGATGGCCACGGCCGGGGCGGCGTCATCACCCGGGCGCCCGAGCCGGTACAGCAGCAGCGGTGGGTCGTCGGTCTGCAGCAAGGCAGCGGGGTAGCCGGCATCGCCGAGCGAGAGCACCTCGCGTTGAGCGGGATCGTCCGCAAGCCACTGCTCGGTGGTTTCCAGCTGGTGCCGGAAGCCTTCGGGTTCCTTCAGGAGTGCCGCTGCGTGAGTGACGCCGACCAGCTGGGCGAGGGCTTCGAGTTTCTGGCGGAAGATCGCGTCGGGCAGGCCGAAGGCGGCCAGCAGCCGGCGGGCGGGACGGTCGCCCAGGCCCGGCGTCAGCGCGAGGCGCAGCCAGGCTGCGAGCTCATCGCGCTCCATCCCCCGCGCTACCGGGGGTTGACCACCCGGTCGCCGACCTGCACCGTGTCCGAGATCTCCAGCACCAGGGCGTACGAGAGGCGGTCGAAGGTGCGGAACACCATCATCAGGCCGACGCGCTCGTCCGGCACCTTGATCAGGGCGCGCTCGCCGGCCTGGGTGCGGTCGTCGATGCGGCGGCCGGCCTTCAGGATGGCCAGCACGTGGCCGTTCTCGACGCCGTCGGCCGTGCCGCGGCTGATGGCCACCACCTGGTTCGGGCCGACCATGGCGACGGCGTCGCCGTACACCGAGACGATGGAGGCATCGACGGGCAGCGTCGGGGCGCGCGGCACGTAGCTGGAGAACACCCGCGCCGGCTCGGGCAGCAGGCGGTCGCCGACGCGCATTTCCTCGCGCGCCGCCACCACGTCGATGCTGGCGGGGACGACGGTCTGCGCCATCTCGCCGTTGGGCATGCGCACGGCCTGCACCGTCTCGCTGCGCACCAGTTCGGCGTTGCCCAGGTACTTGGCCTCGTAGCCGAGGATGGCGCTGGTCAGCGGATCGCGCAGCGGCACGACGTTGCGGAACACGCGGAAGGTGTCGACCCGGCGCGGGTCGGTCTCGATCAGCGGCGAACCGTTGCGGCCGCGGACATAGGCGCGGTCGCCGCGGGTGATCATCACCCGGGTGTCGGGCGCGGCGACGATGCGCGGCGCGCGGTCCAGGTCGTTCTCGCCGACGATGATGGCCTCATTCAGGAAGGGCTCGATCACGTGTGCCGGCAAGGTCGGGATCGACGGGTCTTGCAGCGCATTGACGCGGGTGCGCGGGGAGACGCGGATGGTCTCGGTCGGCGGGCCGCCCGGGGCTTCGCCCATGCGCAGCCGCGCCATGCCGTCGAGCTTCTCGAGGTGCAGGGTCTGGCCCGGGTAGATGCGATGCGGGTTGCGCACCTGCTCGATGTTCATGCCCCACAGCTCGGGCCAGCGCCACGGCGTCTTGAGGAACATGCCGGAGATCGCCCACAGCGTGTCGCCGGACTTGATGGTGTAGCTGTCGGGAGCGTTGGGCGCCAGCTCGCTGAGCGGCACGCCGCGTGAGGCAACCTGCTGGGCGGTGGAGCGCTGGGCCGGCGTGATGGGAAAGTTCTGCGCTGCGGCGGGCATGAGGCCCAGCACGCCGGCCAGAGCCAGTGCGGCCCACACGACAGAAGCAGGGCCAGGAGCTGCCTTGGTTGGAACCATCTCGTTTTCGTCCACTCTTGACAAGTTACTGGCGATTCTGGGCTCAAGCCCTTGATTGGGCAATGTTTAATGCCCACATAGGCAATTCGCTGAAGGAAAAGTGGCGAAAATAGCGACAACGCGCCCATTCCCTTCGATGCCATGGCACTCCTTTCCATCCTCTGTTATCCCGACCCGCGGTTGCACACCGTGGCCAAGCCCGTGCCTGCGATCGACGCGCGCATCCGCGCGCTGGTGGCCGACATGCTGGAGACCATGTACGACGCCGAAGGCATCGGGCTGGCCGCCACCCAGGTCGACGTGCACGAACGCGTGATCACCATCGACATCTCGGAAAAGCGCAACGAGCCGCTGGTGCTGATCAATCCCGAGATCATCGAGGCCAGCGCCGACAAGCAGATCGGCGACGAAGGCTGCCTGTCGGTGCCGGGCATCTACGATGGCATCGAGCGCTCGCGCTCCATTGTCGTGCGCGCCATGGACGCCGAGGGCAAGACCCGCGACATCGCGGCCGAAGGCGTGCTGTCCGTCTGCATCCAGCACGAGATGGACCACCTGGAAGGCAAGGTGTTCGTCGAGTACCTGTCGCCGCTCAAGCGCAACCGGATCAAGACCAAGATGTTGAAGGCCCGGCGCGACACCGAGCGGGCGTGAAGGAGATCTCCATGCGACTGTGTGCCCTGGTCTGCGCCACCCTGCTGCTGGGCGCTTGCGCCCATCCCTGGAACAGCCTGGACGTGGCGCCCGGCGCGACGCGCGAGCAGGTGGTCCAGCGCGCCGGCCCGCCCACCCGCGTGCTGCCGCTGCCCGAGGGCGGCCAGCGACTGCAGTACTCGATGCAGCCCATGGGCCAGTACGCCTTCATGGTCGACCTGGATGCCGCCGGTCGCGTGACCAGCGCGCGCCAGGTGCTCACGGCCCGGGAGTTCGCGCGCATCCAGCCAGGCTGGACCCGCGCGGACGTCGAGCGCGAATTCGGCCCGCCGGCCCGCGTTGACGGCGTGGCCAGCTGGAACGGCCCGGTGATGACTTACCGCTGGCGCGAGCAAGGTGACATGTTCTATTGGGTCTACCTGGACCCGCAAGGCGTCGTGCACCGCGCCCACCAGGGCATCGAGCACTTCAACGCACCCAACGACCGCGATTAGCGGTCAGCAGCAGCCGATGCGGATCATCTACGCGGGCACGCCCGAGTTCGCCCGCGTGGCCCTGGAGCGGCTGCACGCCGCCGGCTTCACCATCGCCCTGGTCCTGACGCAACCCGACCGGCCGGCCGGTCGCGGCATGAAGCTGCAGCCGTCCGCCGTCAAGCAGTTCGCCCAGGCGCACGGCATCGAAGTCGCGCAGCCGCGCAGCCTGCGCCTGGACGGCAAGCATCCGGACGATGCGGCCGCCGCGCGCGCTGCGATCACCGAAGCCCGGGCCGACCTGATGGTGGTCGCCGCCTACGGGCTGATCCTGCCGCAGTGGGTGCTGGACGCGCCACGCCTGGGCTGCCTGAACATCCATGCCTCGCTGTTGCCGCGCTGGCGCGGCGCCGCGCCGATCCACCGCGCGATCGAAGCCGGCGATGCCGAAACCGGCGTCACCATCATGCAGATGGATGCGGGCCTGGACACCGGCGCGATGCTGCTGGTGGAGCGGCTGCCCATCGCACCCGACGCCACCACCGGCAGCCTGCACGACAAGCTGGCGGCGCTGGGCGGTCGCATGGTGGTCGAGGCGCTGGAGCTGGCCGCGCGCGGCGGCTTGCGCCCCGTGGCGCAGCCGGCGGAAGGCATCACCTACGCCCACAAGATCGAGAAGGCGGAGGCCGCCATCGGCTGGACTCAGCCGGCGGCAACCATCGCCCGCCGCATCCGCGCCTTCGATCCTTTTCCGGGCGCCGGCGCGACGCTGGGCGGGGAAGCGCTCAAGCTGTGGGCCGCGCAAGCCGAGGCCGGCGGGCAAGCCGCGCCGCCCGGCACCATCCTGGAGGCCGGGCCGCAGGGCATCGTGGTCGCCTGCGGTGAGGGCGCGCTGCGTCTTTCGACGCTGCAGCGCGCGGGCGGCAAGCGCTTGCCGGCGGCGGACTTCCTGCGTGGGTTTCCGCTGCAGGCCGGCCAGCGCTTCGGGACGGCCTGATGTTCGTGCTGCGCTCCGTGCGGCGGCTGCCCGAGTTCGCGCAAGGCCTGCGCGCCAGCGCTCCGGTGGCGCCCGGCATCGCAGCCTGGGGCCTCATGACCGGCGTGGCCATGGTCAAGTCCGGCATGAGCGTGATCGAGGCCGTCGCGATGACGGTGCTGGTCTACGCCGGCAGCTCGCAGCTGGCTGCGATTCCGCTGATCGTCGCCGGCGCGCCGGCCTGGGTGATCTGGGCGACGGGCTTTTGCGTCAACCTGCGCTTCGTGGTGTTCAGCCTGCACCTGCGCAGCTACCTGATGCACATGCCGCGCTGGCGGCGGCTGGTCAACGGCTTCCTGACGGCAGACCTGTCGTACGCCGTCTTCACCGGCCGCTACCCGCAGCCGGCCGCCGATCCCGCCGAACGGCGGGCGCAGGAGTCCTACCTGGCCGGCAACTACTGCATGACCTGGCTGGCCTGGACCGGTGCCAGCCTGCTGGGAGTGGCGCTGGCCAACCTGATTCCCGGCCACTGGGGCCTGGGCTTTGCCGGCGTGCTGTGCCTGGTCGGCATCCTGTGCTCGCTGGCGAATACGCGACTGCGGGTGCTGGCTGCGTTGATCGCGGGCGCGGCTGCCGTCATCGCCTACTCGCTGCCGCTCAAGCTCAACATCGTGGCCGCGATCGCGGTGGCGGTGCTGGCATGCTTCTGGCTCGAAGGGCGGCAGGCGCCGCTGGCCAAGGAGCGCGCGGCATGAAGGCGGCGACCGACTGGTGGACGCTGGGCGTGATCTTCGGCCTGGCCGGCGTGACGGTGCTCACCCGCTGCTTCTTCTTCATCCTGGACCGGCCCTGGTCGCTGCCGTCCTGGGCACATCGCGCGCTGCACTATGCGCCGGTGGCGGCGCTGGCCGGCGTGGTGGTGCCGGAGGTGGTGATGGCCAACGGCCACCTGGTGAGCACCTGGCAGGACGCGCGCCTGTTCGCCGCGCTGGTTGGCGCGGCCCTGTACTTCTGGCGCCGCAGCGTGCTGGTCACGCTGATCGGCGGCATGGCCGTCTATTTGCCGTTGCACCTGGGAATGGGCTGGTAGACCGCCTCCCTAGAATAGGGATCCTTCCGACCTGCTCTGAACCATGAACGTCCTGCGCTTTTCCGACTTGTGCGACCAGGGGCTGGCCCGCGGCCGCCGTGTCTTCATCCGTGCCGACCTGAACGTGCCGCAGGACGACGCCGGCGCCATCACCGAAGACACCCGCATCCGCGCTTCGGTGCCTTGCATCCAGCTGGCCCTGGCCGGCGGCGCCGCCGTGATGGTGACCTCGCACCTGGGCCGCCCGACCGAGGGCGCGTTCAAGCCCCAGGATTCGCTGGCGCCGGTCGCCAGGCGGCTGGCCGAACTGCTGGGACGCCCGGTGGCGTTGAAGTCTGACTGGGTCGACGGCGTCGACGTGCAGCCCGGCGAGGTGGTGCTGCTGGAGAACTGCCGCCTGAACAAGGGCGAAAAGAAGAACGACCCCGCGCTGGCGCAAAAGATGGCCGCGCTGTGCGACATCTTCGTGCACGACGCCTTCGGCACCGCGCACCGCGCCGAAGCCTCCACCTACGGCATCGCGCAGTACGCCAAGGCGGCATGCGCCGGCCCGCTGCTGGCCGCCGAAATCGATGCGATCACCAAGGCGCTGGCCAACCCGAAACGGCCGCTGGTGGCGATCGTCGCCGGCTCCAAGGTGTCGACCAAGCTGAGCATCCTGGAAGCGCTGGCCAGGAACGTCGACCAGCTGATCGTCGGCGGCGGCATTGCCAACACTTTCCTGCTGGCCGCCGGGCTTCCAATCGGCAAGTCGCTGGCCGAGGCCGACCGGGTCGGGCAGGCCAAGGCGGTGATCGCGGCGATGCAGGCGCGCGGCGCTGGCGTGCCGATCCCGACCGACGTGGTGGTGGCCAAGACCTTTGCAGCCGATGCGATCGCGACGGTGAAGGCGGCCGCCGACGTGGCGGACGATGACCTGATCCTGGACATCGGGCCGCAGACCGCGGCCACGCTGGCGGCGCAACTCAAGGCGGCCGGCACCATCGTCTGGAACGGGCCGGTCGGCGTGTTCGAGTTCGACGCCTTCGGCCACGGCACCGAGACCATCGCGCGAGCCATCGCCGAATCGGATGCCTTCAGCATCGCCGGCGGCGGCGACACGCTGGCCGCGATTGCCAAGTACGGCATCGAAGACGACATCGGCTACATCTCCACCGGCGGCGGCGCCTTCCTCGAAGTGCTGGAGGGCAAGACGCTGCCAGCCTTCGAGATCCTGCAGCAACGGGCGCAGGGCTAGCAGGCCCCGGATGGGTCGCCCCCGCGCAGGCGGGCGCAGGGCTGTTGCCGACGCGCCTAGGTGTTCAGCTTGAGCCCGGTCTGGGTGAGCACGGTCTCCATTGCAGGATTCCCGCATCCAGGTATCTGGAGAAATCCTGGGCGCCGCGCCCCAATCGGAGCCGATGAAGGCCTGGGCCAGCCTGGTCGCGACCTCGGGCAACTCCAGCACCTGGGCGATGGCCGCGTCGAGTCGCTGCAGCACGTGAGCCGGGGTCTGGGCCGCGTCCCTGGATCTCCGCCCGCGCCGGGAATGAAGCCTCAGGAAGTGACCCGCCCCGCGTAATCCGTCCAGCGCGCCCCCTGCACGTCATACAGCTTGCACCGCCGTGCCGTGTCGAAGTACCAGCGCCAGGAAAACGGCTGCACGATGATCCGCCCCGGCAACATCTCCTCCAGCTTGGCCTGCGCGCGCTTGAGCCGGTACAGCGGCACTGTCATGTCGACGTGGTGCGCCGTGTGCTCCAGGATGTGGTGCAGCGCGCTGCCGATGCCGTGGCCGAAGGTGATGTGGACGGTGGTGGAGACGAACGGCTGCGCCCTGGACCAGGCGGCCCGCTCCTCGTGCCACTGCACCGACGGATGCGTGTGGTGCACGTAGATCACGAAGCCGATCATGGCGGACCAGAACAGGAAGGGCGCCAGCACGCCCACCGCCAGCAGCAGGGCCACCGGCTGGCCGGTCGCGACGGCGGCGGCCGCCATGCCGCCCACCCACAACAGCGCGAAGGCGGCGACCAGCAGGTTGTCCAGCAGGAAGATGCGGCGGCGCGTGGGCATCTCGCGGCGGCTGGGAAAGAACATCTTGTGCCACCAGATCTCCAGCATGTAGTACAGGCCCGGCGCCCAGCCGCTGCGGTAGATGCGCTCCATCATCTTTGCGCGCGGGCCCAGGGCCGCGTACTCGGCGGCCGTCAGCGGCGCCCAGACGAAGTCGAAGCCCTTGAGGTTGGTGTAGCCGTGGTGGACCACGTTGTGTCCCACTTCCCACAGGCTGTACGGCGTGAGCGACGGCAGGAAGGCGATGCGTCCCAGCCACTGGTTCAGGCGCCGGTGCGGCGTCAGGCTCTGATGGCAGGCGTCGTGGCCGATCACGAACAGCCGGCCGGTGACGAATCCGGCGGTCAGGCCGCAGGCCAGCTTGGCCCACCAGCCGGGCAACAGCACGGCCCCGCCGAAGGCCGCCAGCAGCAGCAGCCAGTCGGCCGCCAGCAGGAACAGCGGCCAGGCGACCACGCGGGTGGACAAGGGCAGCAGCCACTGGCGGATCTGCTTGCGGTGCGGCATGGGCGCCGTGGCGGGGATGGGAAGGTCGGTCGATGGCATTGCCCGTCCATGCTAGGCGCGCCGGACCGGGCATCGGCTGACCTGCGTCAAGCGAAGGCGTGTCCGGCCCGTCACGCTTCCGTGTGAGAATGCCCGGTCACCAAGGAGACCCACAGGCATGGCTCGTCGCGCCACCAAGATCGTCGCTACCCTCGGGCCCGCCTCGAGCGACCCAGAAATCCTGGAGCGCATCCTGCGCGCCGGCGTCAACGTGGTGCGGCTGAACTTCAGCCACGGCACCGCGGAAGACCACATCGCGCGGGCCCGGCTGGTGCGCGAAGTCAGCCTGGCCGCCGGCCGCGAGGTGGCCATCATGGCCGACCTGCAAGGCCCCAAGATCCGCGTGGGCAAGTTCGCCGACGGCAAGGTGATGCTGGTGCCCGGCGCCAGGTTCGTGCTGGATGCGAGCCGCACCGAGCTGGGCGACCCCGAGGGCGTGGGCCTGGACTACAAGGAGCTGCCGCGCGACGTGCGGCCGGGCGACACGCTGCTGCTCAACGACGGTCTGCTGGTGCTGACCGTCGATGCGGTCAAGGGCGACCAGGTCCGCACCACGGTCAAGGTCGGCGGCGAGCTGTCCAACAACAAGGGCATCAACAAGCAGGGCGGCGGCCTGACGGCGCCCGCATTGACGGCCAAGGACATGGAGGACATCCGCACGGCGATGTCCTTCCAGGCCGACTACGTGGCGGTGAGCTTTCCCAAGACCGCCACCGACATGGAAATGGCGCGCCAGCTGTGCAACGTGGCGGCCGCCGAGTACCGCCACAAGCCGGCGCTGATCGCCAAGATCGAGCGGGCCGAGGCCATCCCCAATCTGGAAGCCATCCTGCGCGCCAGCGACGGCATCATGGTGGCGCGCGGCGACCTGGCAGTGGAAGTGGGCAACGCCGCGGTGCCGGCGCTGCAAAAACGCATGATCCGCATGGCGCGCCAGCTCGATCGCGTGGTGATCACGGCAACCCAGATGATGGAGTCGATGATCACGGCGCCGGTGCCAACCCGCGCCGAAGTCAGCGACGTCGCCAACGCGGTGCTGGACGGCACCGACGCCGTGATGCTCAGCGCCGAAACCGCCACCGGCCGCTACCCGGTGGAAGTGGTGCAGCAGATGGCCAACATCTGCGCCGAGGCCGAGATGGCCGAAGACGTCAAGCTGGACGCAGACTTCACCGGCATGGCTTTTTCACGCATCGACCAGTCGATCGCCATGGGCGCGCTGTTCACCGCCCACCACCTGGGCTGCAAAGCCATCGTGGCGTTGACCGACTCTGGCTCCACCGCTCTGTGGATGAGCCGGCACCGGATCCACATCCCGATCTACGCGCTGACGCCGCGGCTGACAACCCAGCGCAGGATGACGCTGTACCGCAACGTGCGGCCGCTGCTGGTGGACCAGAGCGTCGACCGCGACGAAGCCCTGGCGGAAGCCGAGGCGCACCTGAAAAAGCGCGGCATCGTGGCGCCCGGCGACGTCTACGCGATCACCTGCGGCGAACCCATGGGCGCTCCGGGCGGCACCAACATGCTCAAGATCGTCCGCGTCTCCTGACGGCCGAGGTACCGGCACGCCCGGTGCGACATTCGCCGGGGCCTGTCCAAACGGCTGGGCCGGCGGTAAAATCGAAGTCCGACCGCGGTGCCCGGGGGCCGCGGCGCTGCTGTTTCACCTCCCATCGGACACCATCATGCCTCTCGTCTCCATGCGCGAACTGCTGGACCATGCCGCCGTCAACGGCTATGGCATCCCGGCCTTCAACGTCAACAACCTCGAACAGGTCCAGGCCGTGATGGAGGCCGCCAAGGAGACCGGGGCCCCGGTGATCCTGCAGGCCAGCGCGGGGGCGCGCAAGTACGCCGGCGAGTCCTTCGTCAAGCACCTGATCCAGGCCGCGCTCGAGGCCTATCCCAACATTCCGCTGGTGATGCACCAGGACCACGGCCAGAGCCCCGACGTCTGCAAGGGCGCGATCGACCTGGGCTTCTCCTCGGTGATGATGGACGGCTCGCTGGAAGCCGACGGCAAGACCATCGCCAGCTACGACTACAACGTCGAAGTCACGCGCAAGGTGGTCGACATGGCGCACAAGTACGGCATCACCGTCGAGGGCGAGCTCGGCTGCCTGGGCAGCCTGGAGACCATGAAGGGCGACAAGGAAGACGGCCACGGCACCGAGGCGACCATGACGCGTGAGCAGCTGCTGACGGATCCGGAGCAGGCCGCCGACTTCGCCAAGCGCACCCAGATCGACGCGCTGGCCATCGCCATCGGCACCAGCCATGGCGCCTACAAGTTCTCGCGCAAGCCCACCGGCGACATCCTGGCGATCGACCGCATCAAGGAAATCCACCGCCGCATCCCGACCACCCACCTGGTCATGCACGGCTCCTCGTCGGTGCCGCAGGACCTGCTGGCGATCATTCGCCAGCACGGCGGCAACATGAAGGAAACCTACGGCGTGCCGGTCGAGGAGATCCAGGAAGCGATCAAGCACGGCGTGCGCAAGATCAACATCGACACCGACATCCGGCTGGCGATGACCGGCGCGGTGCGCAAGTTCCTGGCCGAGAACCCGGACAAGTTCGACATGCGCGAGTGGATGAAGCCGGCGCGCGAAGCCGCCAAGCAGATCTGCAAGCAGCGCTACATCGAGTTCGGCTGCGAAGGCCAGGGCAGCAAGATCCGCGGCGAAACGCTGCAGGTCTTCGCCACCAGGTACGCCAGGGGCGAGCTGGCCCAAGAGGTTCACTGAAGCCCGGCGCCCGCTTGCGATAATGAACGGCCCGCAGCTTGCGGGCCGTTGTCCTTTCCGCCCGCCTGCATGACCGCCGCCCTCCACACTTCCAACATCACCTCGCTGCCGCTGCTCGCGCGCGGCAAGGTGCGCGACAACTACGCCGTCGGCAACGACCGCATCCTGATGGTGGCGAGCGACCGGCTGTCGGCGTTCGACGTGATCATGGGCGAGCCGATCCCGGGCAAAGGCGAGATCCTGACGCAGATGGCGCTGTTCTGGTTCGCGCGGTTGGGGCACATCTGCCCCAACCACCTGACCGGCGATGCG
>NZ_JAQGLS010000149.1 GCF_028292805.1 Ramlibacter sp.
GCGCGGCCGGCACCACCGGGATCGGCTGCCTGGTGATGTCGATGCCCAGCTCCAGGCAGCGCGCGTGGATGTTCGGGAAGTGCTCGCGCACGAACTCCGGCGGCTGGTGCGAGATGTCCAGGTACACGCAGTCCAGCCCGTGCTTCTTCATCTCGAAGTCGATGGCGCGGGCGACGACGTCGCGCGGCGCCAGCTCCAGCCGCGGATCGTGATTCGGCATGAAGCGCGTGCCATCGGGCAGCAGCAAGCGCCCGCCCTCGCCGCGCACCGCCTCGGAGATCAGGAAGTTCTTGACGTGCGGGTGGTACAGGCAGGTCGGGTGGAACTGGATGAACTCCATGTTCGTGGCCCGGCAGCCGGCGCGCCAGGCCGCGGCGATGCCGTCGCCGGTGGCGGTGTCGGGGTTGGTCGTGTACAGGTAGACCTTGCCGGCGCCGCCGGTGGCCAGGATGGTGTGCGGCGCGCGGAAGGTCAGCACTGCGTCGGTGGCCTCGTCCAGCGCATACAGGCCGACGCAGCGATGGCCGGCATGCCCCGGCTTGCCCGTCGTCACCAGGTCGACCAGCATGTGGTGCTCCAGCACCGTGATGTTGGCGTGCTCGCGCACCCGCTCGATCAGCGTCCGCTGCACGGCCGCGCCGGTGGCGTCGGTCACGTGCACGATGCGGCGGGCGCTGTGGCCGCCTTCGCGCGTCAGGTGCAGCCGGCCGTCTTCTTCCGAGAACGGCACGCCCAGGCGCTGCAGCCAGGCGATGCTTTCCGGCGCGTGCTCCACCACGAAGCGGGTGGCGGCCGGGTCGGACAGGCCGGCGCCCGCCACCAAGGTGTCGTCCACGTGGGCGTCGAAGCTGTCGCCCTTGTCCATCACCGCCGCGATGCCACCTTGCGCCCAGCCGCTGGAGCCGTCGCTGGTCGTGCGCTTGGTCAGGATGGCGACCCGGTGTGTCGGCGCCAGGTGCAGGGCGGCGGACAGGCCGGCCAGGCCGCTGCCCACGATCAGCACGTCGAAATCGCGCGCGATGGCTTGGCTCAAGGGATGTCCCCGGAAAGAATGACGCCGGTCAGGCCGGCTGGTAAGCCAGGCGCACGTAGATCGGTGCGTAGGCTTCGGCCTGCGTCACCTCGATCAGCGTTTCCTTGGCCAGCTCCAGGGTCGCGATGAAGGTGACGATCAGCACCGGCGTTCCCTTGGTCGCGTCGAACAGGTGCTCGAACTCGACGAACTTGCGACCCTGCAGCTTCTTGAGCACCATGCTCATGTGCTCGCGCACCGACAGCTCCTCGCGGCTGATGCGGTGGTGCTGGATCAGGTTGGCGCGGCGCAGGATGTCGCGCCAGGCGTCCTGCAGGTCGGTCACGTGCACGTCCGGAAAGCGCGGCTGCAGCGACTGCTCGATGAACACCTGGGCCCGCAGCACATCGCGCCCCAGCTGCGGCAGCGCGTTCAGGCGGAACGCGGCGGCCTTCATCTGCTCGTACTCCAGCAGCCGCCGCACCAGCTCGGCCCGCGGGTCCTCCGCCTCCTGGCCTTCCGCCGTCTTCTTGGGCGGCAGCAGCATCCGCGACTTGATCTCGATCAGCATGGCCGCCATCAGCAGGTATTCGGCCGCCAGCTCCAGGTTGCGGGTGCGGATCTCGTCGACGTACACCAGGTACTGGCGCGTCACCGCCGCCATCGGGATGTCCAGGATGTTGAAGTTCTGTTTGCGAATCAGGTACAGCAGCAGGTCCAGCGGCCCTTCGAAGGCCTCCAGGAAGACTTCGAGTGCGTCCGGCGGGATGTACAGGTCCTGCGGCATGGCGAACAGCGGCTCGCCGTACAGGCGGGCCAGCGCCACCTGGTCGATCACCTCGGGCGTGCCCGGCACCGGTGCGGACGCCGACGGGGGCAGGAGGGTCTCGCTGCTGTCCATGGCGCAGCGCGCGTCAGCGGCGCTGGCGCGGGGCGTCGCCGTAGACGTACGGCTTTTGTGGCACCCGTGCCTCCTGCCAGTCGGCGATCGCCTCCCGGTCCAGGTGCTTGTCCCACCAGATCGCACGGCCGGCCCGCTGCTGCGCCTCCAGGTCGGGGTGCTCCACCTTCATGGTCTCGATGAACTGGGTGACGTCGGAGCGGTAATCGGGGCGACGGAAGATGCGCTGGAGGAAACTGGCCATGGGGGCATTTTAGGCCGGCGCGCCGGCGCCGACCCCGGGGCGCGGCGGCTCAGGGGGCGAAGCGGTGCCGCACGTCGCGCCACAGCGGCCGCAGCGCCAGCAGCCACAGGCCGACCGCCAGCGGCACGGTGGAGACGAAGCCCACGTGCTTGAAGCCCAGCGCGCCGGCCAGGGCGCCGGCGAAAAAGCAGCCCACCAGCACCGCGTGGATGCGCAGCCGCTCGCGGTTCGCCCGCACCGGCAGCGGGTCGCCGGCCGGATTGATGTACAGCAGCTTGCCCAGCTCGATGCCGATGTCGGTGACCAGCCCCGTCACGTGGGTGGTGCGGATCTCGGCGCGCGAGATCTTGGTGATCACCGCGTTCTGCAGGCCCATGATGAAGCACAGCAGCACCACCGTGAGCGGGATGAACAGCGGCGCGAACAGCGCGATGGAGGCGCCGAAGATGCCGAACACCAGCAGCGCGGCGGACTCCAGCAGCAGCGGCAGGCCGTAGGCGCTGTGCAGCTGGTGCCGCAGGCCCCAGTTGACCAGGATCGCGGTGGTCATGGCGCCGCCGGTGAAGGCCAGGATCGCGCCGGCTGCGGCGGTGGCGAGGGTGAGCTGGCCCAGCACGAGGTGGTCCGCGATCGCCGACACCAGACCCGTCATGTGCGAGGTGTAGTGCCCCACCGCGAGGAAGCCGCCGGCATTGGTGGCGCCGGCGACGAAGGCCAGGAAGGCGCCCAGGCGCAGGTTGGCCCGGGTGGTGCGGTCGACGTCGGTCCAGCCCCGGATGAACGCGAACATCGGCGGGGAAAGGAAGCCTTCAGTCGCCGTCCGGCAGCACGGCGCCGACGGCGGCCCCGGTCAGCTTGACGGTGCCGACGGCCGCGTCGACCGCCAGCGCGGCGCCGGTGGCCGCGACCGACACGGCGGCGCCGGCCACCGTCACGACGGCGCAACCACCCAGGGTGGAGGCCGCCAGCAGCAGGCCCAGCAGGCGGACATGCCGGAAGGCGGGAAAGGTGCTTGGTGTCATGCTCGTGTCCAGGACTGCTCAGACACCGCGATTCTAGGCTGCCCTGCGGTCCCGCACGTAAAGCGCTAGTTGCTCCAGCACCCCGGTCAGGTCCCGTTGCACCTGGGCGAAGCCCTCGTTGCGTTCGCGCGTCGCTTCGTCCATGTACAGCGGCCGCCGGATCTCGATTTGCAGGCTGTGCCGGTTGCGCGCCGGCTGGCCGATGCGCGCGATCAGCTGCACGCCCTTGTACGGGTCGTTGCGCGCCACCGTGTAGCCACGGGCCTTGAGCTCGCTTTCCACCAAGGCGACGAAGCCCGGCTCGCAGGTGCTGCCGTCGCGGTCGCCCAGCACGAAGTCGGCCAGCGGCCGCGCACTGGCGATCTGCAGCCGCTGGTAGGCGTCGTTGGGCATCGAGTGCAGGTTCAGATGCCAGACGCCGCCGAAGCGATGCACGCAATCTTCGATGCTGGCCGCCAGCGCCGCGTGGTACGGCCGGTAGTAGCTGTCGATCCGGTTGCGCACCTCGGCCACCGTCAGCGGCCGCCGGTAGATCGGCTGGCCGGCGCCGATGTTGCGCCAAACCAGGCCGAAGCCCAGGCGCGTTTTCTCGCCGGGGTTCAGCGGGGTCGGCCAGGGGCCGTCCAGCAGTGCCGGGTCGAGGTCGTCTTCGGTCCGGTTGGCATCGATGTAGGTGCGCGGGAAATGCGCCGCCAGCAGCGTGCCGCCAACGGCCGGCGCCGCCTGCCACAACGCCTCGACGTCAGTGTCCTCGCCCCGCCGCAGCAGGGCCCGTGGCACCGCATGCCCGAAGTCCGCCGGGTAGTCGGTGCCGCTGTGCGGCGAGTCGCACACCAGCGGGATGGCGGGCGCGGCAGGCGGGCTGAGCGTGAAAGGCTTGAAGTCCGCGGCCATGCGCTCAGTCGATCTGGATCTTGGCCATCTTCGAGACGCGTTCGTAGCGGGCCATCGCCTGCTCGATCTGGCGGGCGAAGTCCGCCGGCGTGCCCGGGATCAGCTGGGCGCCGGACTCGTCCATTTTCCTGGCGAACTCGGGCTGCTTCATCGCCTTGTGGATCGCGGCGTTCAGTTTCGCCACGATGGCGGGCGGCGTGCCGGCCGGGGCGACCACGCCGAACCAGCCGCCGCCGCCCATTTGCGGAAAGCCCAGCTCGCCGTAGGTCGGCACGTCGGGCAGGGCCGGCGAGCGCTGCTCGGACAGCACCGCCAGCGCGCGCAGCTTGCCACCCTTGATGTGCGGCAGGGCGGACGGCAGGTTGTCGGTGATGGCGTTGACCTGGCCGGCGAGGGCGTCGTTCATCGCCTGGCCCGCGCCCTTGTAGGGCACGTGCAGCAGCTCGATCTTGGCCAGCGCCGCAAAGTGCTCGATGTTGGCGTGGCCCAGCGAGCCGGTGCCGGGCGAGGCGAAGCTGAACTTGCGCGGATTGGCCTTGGCCTGGGCCAGGAACTGCTTCATGTCGGTGGCCGGCGTGCTCGGATGCACGGCGAACACGCTGGGCGTGGTGGCGACGTTGGTGACGGGGGCGAAGTCCTTGACCGGGTGGTACTTGAGCTTGCTGCCGTAGACGGCGGGGTTGCTGCCGTGGGTGCTGACGGTGGCCATCCCCAGCGTGTAGCCGTCCGGCGCCGCGCGGGCGACGAACTCCATGCCGGTGGAGCCGCCCGCGCCGGCCTTGTTCTCGACGACGATCTGCTGGCCCAGTTCGCGGCTGGCGAATTCGGCGACCAGCCGCGCCGCCAGGTCGGTGGAGCCGCCCGGGCCGAACGGGACGATCAGCTTGACCGGCTTGTTCGGATAGGCGGCTTGCGCGTGGGCCGTGCCCAGGGCGGCCAGGGCGGCGGCGCAGGCGATGGTGGTCAGGAAGTGGCGAGTGTTCATTTGTCTCCGGAGCGGCGGGTTGATCCTGGCGCGAGGTTAGGGGCCATCACCAGCGCCGGCAAACGACTTTTCGGTCCGCGGTGATGCCATGATGTAATCGCCGCATGCCCATTCTCAGCCCGTCCTTGGTGGAACTGCATGCCTTCCTGGCGGTGGCCGAGGCCGGCAGTTTCCGCAAGGCCGGCGAGCAGCTGTGCGTGACGCAGGGGGCGGTCAGCCGCGCCGTCGCCCGGCTCGAGGAACATCTGTGCGTCGACGTGCTGGAGCGCTCCGGGGCCGGCGTGCGGCTGACCCCGGCCGGAGTCGAGCTGCGCCGGCGCACCGGCAAGCACGTGGCGGCGCTGGAAGAGGCCGCGCTGCAGCTGCGCCGCCAGTCCGACCGCATGCGGCTGCGGCTGTCGGCCGTGCCCAGTCTGGGCAACCTGTGGCTGATGCCGCGGCTGGAGGACTTTCGCCAGCGCCACGCCCAGGTCGAGATCGAATTTCGCCAGTACCACCACGATGAAGACTACCTGCGCGACGACGTCGACCTGTGGCTGGCCCTGAAGGCCGGGCCGCGGCAGTCCTGGCCGCGCCAGGTGGCGGCGCGCTACCTGGTCGGCCGCGACATCGTGGCGGTTTGCGCCCCGGGCCGGGCCGATGGCATTCGGACCGCCGCGCAACTGCTGGCGCAGCCGCTGCTGTACCACTCGAACTACCGTGACAACTGGGCGCTGTGGGCCGGCGCGGTCGGCGCCGAATTGCCGCCGGCCTGGCGCGGCACCGGTTTCGACCTGGTGATGAACCTGATCGAGGCGGCGCGTTCCGGTATGGGGGTGGCGGTGGTGCAGCAATGCATGGTGGAAGCGGATCTCGCCAGCGGGCGACTGGTGATGCCGGTGGCCGGCTCGGCCTCCACCGGCCGCGGCTACTACCTGTGCCAGCGCCGGGCGCTGGGGGCGCACCCGGCGGCGGAGCTGTTCGCCCGCTGGGTGCGTGCGCAGGCCGCGCTCAGCGAACCTGCGGCACCCGCGGCGAAGCGGGCATAAGCTCCACCGGCACGATTTGCGCGCAGCGCGGGCGGCCAGCTCGGTGCTAGCCGTGGCTGGAACTGTCCGCGCCGGGCTCCCGCGTCAAGCTGTAGACCCGGTAGTAGGCGCCGAGGTTCGTCGAAATGGGCAGGGGCCAGGACTCGCATCGCCAGCCGGGCAGCAGGTCCTTGGCCAGCTTCTCGTAGTCCCACGAATAGGAGTACGGGGTGGTGTCGATCTCCTGAGCGAGCTTGGCATTGAAGTTCCGCACGACCTTGCCTTCCTGGCCGAGCCAAGGCTCCAGGAGCACCACCGCCTTCGACGACATCCGGGCCAACTGGATCAGAGGCTGTGAAGCGTCCGGAATGTGATCCAGCACCGATACCGTGAAGACCACGTCGAAACAACGGTCGGGAAAAAGACTCAGCGAGCGCTCGTCACCCATGGCGGCGTTGAGGCCCTTGCTGCGTGCAAGCTCGATGGCCCCCCCGTTGATGTCGACACCGGCGACGAAGATGTCCGGAATATCCTCGATCAGCGCGGCCAGGTTCTTGCCTGCGTTGCATCCGAACTCGAACACCTTGCTAGCGCCCATGGCCTTGACGAGCCGGGTAACCTCTCCGGACCAGGGCTGTCGGGCCGTGTAAGTTCCATGCTGAGAGGCATCGATCGTTGACCAATAAGCTTTGGCCTGGATTGCTTCATCCGGGGGAAGTTCCGAAGCGCGCACGATTTGGTGGCGGGCGTGCGGGTCATTGCGTGGGCCTTCAACGGTGACCGAAACGGCGACAGAACTCTGCACGACTGTGCCCATTCCGTCGCGTACGAACCCGATCACCCGGACGCCAGTCGCCTCTTTCGGCAACTCGAATGTTGCTGAGGGGTTCGCCGAGTACCAGCGGACCGCAAGTCTCTGCACCCCGGCCATCAGATAGTAAGCGTACTCGAATTGAGCTTGGTTCGGCAGAGCAGGTGGGAGATCGCAGCAAGCCTCCACCTTGCCATCGGCGACGCGAACGCTGATGCTCGGACGGATGTCGCCATCGAGCGCGGATCGCTTATACGGCGGCAATGACTTACCGACCCCCGCGTCGAGCAGCCGCGCCACCGTCTGGACTGGCGTTCCGGATACCAGTTCAGTCAGAACTCTTCTAATCACTGGCGCGGGGGGCGGAACATGTCCCTCGCCCCACGCGCCCATCCAAACTGTGAAAGGTGCATCGGCACGCCGAAACGACCGATGGCCGATCCTCTGCCATGAATTTCCCTTCATGAAAGGTGCCGTGTGCTTCTGAACGTGCCAGTCGTTGGCGTTCTGAAGATAAAGCAAGCTCCCCCGGCACTCCGCTGGCGACTGCGTCACGTCATGCACGACGCCCGCTGTATCGAGGCATCGCCTCAAGATGCTCTTCAGAGGCAGTGTCGCGCAAGCCCGGTCCTCGTTTGCAGCCCGCCAGATCCCAGGGAACGCTGTCGCCACATATTTCCTAACGACGTCCTGGGAATACTCCGTAATGGACGTCTGCGGGTTCCATACGACTCCCACTGCATCGGTCTTCAGCAGCCGCAGGATGGACATCACAGCGAAGCCGCCGCCCGAACCGCCAAAGAGAACGAGCCGGCAGCCGTGTTTCGTCGCCACGTGATCTAGCACCCGTGCAATCCGGTTACGAAGATCAGGAACTTCTTCGTTCCCGGCATACCAACCCAGCGCGACGTCCGCGGCGCTGGAGAGAGTCGGGTCCGCGACCGCGATAAGGGGCTGATTCAAGTTGGAAGCAATTCCCCGGCCGGAGAAGAATGGCGCGCGATGCGTCGTGCGGTCCGACACGGCACCTGCAAAGCACACCAAGAGCACCCGCTGCAGATTTCCTTCTCCCAGAAGCCCGGAGCCCTGGACAAGGAAATCAATGCTTGTGCTCTCGGAGAACACCCTATGAATGCCGTCGATCATGAGGTCCGCCGCCAACGCAGATTCCAAGGACTCATGCTCGTGAATAGGCACATTCCAGGCGGCGTAGTCAGTTGGGCCCGTGGTGTCTTTCGACTGTGAGCGCTCTTCGATAGTCACGTCAGGCCGATCTTTCTTCAGCACACAATTAAGGGTATGGACATAGTAATCATCCAAATAGTGAAACGGACTTCGCCCCCACTGGTGAGCATCCGCGCCCACAAAAGGGCGGGGGTAGTGTAGGAACTGGGTCTTCGGAATGTCCTGTGCCACCCTGCGATGGATGCGCCGCAGGAATTCATTGGCAACATCGATCTGCGCTGATGAATAGTGCGGTTCGAAGCCGTCCCCGCTCTCCGTCTGCTTGGCCCAGGAGACCTCGTTGATCCTGACACGGCCCAGCAGTCCGTGACTTCTCAGAAGCGCGACAAGGGAGGTCCAGCCGGATTCCCAGAGCTGCCAATGCCCCTCAGACCCAGGCTTCAACACAGCGCCCTTGCTGCGCCGCACATCGAAACCGGAAGAGAGGAACTCATTCGACAAGGTGCAGACGCCACCGTCTTCGGCCACCCAAAGGCGGAAGCGCTCGTCAATGAAGTCGATGAGGAGCAGGTCGAAGTCAGCTTGCAGCAGGCGAGGCACGAGCTGCTTCTTCAGATCACGTTCCACCACCCGCCGTTGGAACGCCGAAGGAATGCCCGAGAGATCGACGCCGCCGCGAAGCGGGGGGGAAAAAATCGACGCGATTGACGAGCGAGCAAAATAATCGACCAGCTCCACCTCGCCTGCCTCGGTTTGCCGGTTGAAGAGGTCGCGCGAAACGCAACTCCCAAGAATGAAAACGCGAGGTCGCGGTTCCATCTGTCCTACTTGCCCCAGGCCGGGGCCTGCGGCGGCCAGCGGATGCCGTTCTCCAGCAGTGGTCGACCACGTTCCAAGGGGCGAGATCCATGGTCAGGTGCGGCGGGCAGCTCGACTCCCGCAGCGGGTCGGGCGCTGCCCACCAAGATGCGTTCCCCCGCGAAGTCGGAGACGTGACACCAGGCGCGGCGCTCGCTGCCGCCAAGGACATCGACCAGTTTCCCATCGGCCGACTGCAGCTGGTTGTCCTTTACGCGGTTGCCGGTCGACGGGCATTCGCCGAGCTTCTTGGTGCAGTCCTTGCGCGCCGACTTATCACAATACCACTCCTCGACGGCAGGAACACTATCCAGCCGCGTGAAGATGTTCCCCTCGATAAGGTTGCCGTTGGAGCGATCCCGCAGTTTGATGACCGAACCGCACAGGTCCGAGAAGCGGTTGCCGCGGATGATATTGCCAGATGAGAAGTGGGCCGCATAGATCGCGTGCAATGCACTGCAGCCTTCCGCGTTTCGGATGGTCTCGAAGCGATTGTTCTCGATCAGATTGTCTTTTGAGTTGACCAAGCGGATTGCCGCGGTGGAGATGTTTTTTCCCGCGCCCGGAAGCGAGCCGATGTGCTCAAAGAAGTTGTTCCTGATGGTATTGCCTGCGTTGAAGGCGTCCGCTCGGTCGCGGTTGCCTTCCAAGGAGATGGCGGTCCGGTACTCCCGGATCCGCAGCCCGGAAATCACCATGCGGGTGGGCTTTCCCACGGCTGATTTCATCGTCAGCCACGTTAGCGTACGCTCGCGATCGCCAATGAACTCAGGGCGCCCCCCGACATCACCTTTGTTCCCCGAAATCCGGATGCGCGCGCCATCGGTCCGCGCGCCTGTGACGGCCGCCTGGCCGACATAGCGGCCAGGCGCGACCTGCACAAGCACGTCCGGTCCTTGGCGCCGAACCCGAAGGGCCACATCCAACGCGCGCTGCAGCGTTGCGACGGGACGGGCCTCGGTGAGTCCATCGTTCGTATCCCTTCCCGTGGGCGAAAGGTGAACGATCTGTGCCAGCGCTACGGGCGTGCAGACAGCGACCGCAAGGGTCAGGAGAAAACGTACCATCTGCTCATCCCCTAGCTGTTGAATCCTGGATCAGGGCTGCTTCACGCCCAATTGTCTGGTCCCAGCCGCTCTGCCGCCGCACCCGCAACGCCGCTGCGCGCGACAGCTGCAGGAAGGTGTCAGGTTCAGCATACAGGCGCTCCATCGCGTCTGCAATTGCCTTTGCATCTTCGGGCGGCACGACGATGCCGCACGTCTCATCCACGAATTCCGGGATGGCGGCCACTGCCGTCGTGATCGGGACGAGCCCGGAAGCCATGGCTTCGTCACGGGAGACGCCCTGGCTGTCCATGCGGGTCGGCGTGAGAAAAACGCCGTGGTTCCCGTGCAGCTGTGTGATCTCCTGGTGCGTCAGGAACCGCCGCTCTAGCTTGACGTTGGAGAAGGCTTGCAGATCCCTGGTGGTTTCTTCAAACAGTTCACCATCGCCCACCAGGAGAAACTGGAGTTGGGAAAAACATGGCCGTGCCGACAGCTCCTTGATCGCGCCGACGGTCAGGTCGTTTGCGTACTTGCGGCTCGAATAAGGACGGATGGAGAGCAGCCGCGTGCGATCCTCGGGCCGCTTTTCTGTATAGCTGAAAAGGCTCCCATCGATGAAGTTGTGCACGATGGAATACAGGGATGGTTTTAGCTCCAGCCCGAGATCCTGTGCCACTTCGTCGGCGAAATGCTGCGACACGAAAACCAGGTGCAGGTTTGGGTGGGGTGTCGCCAGGATCGAACGCCAGAAAGCGACGCGCCTGTCGCTCAGCTTCTTTTGCCGGGCGATCTCCGCTTCATCCAGCCGGTCGAACTCGAAAGCGCGGCGCTGCCAAACCTGGATTTCCGCACCATGCACCCATACCGTGACCCGCACCTTGTCCAGGTGATGCTGCAGAACCTGCCACATCTTCTCATCGAGCAGGTGGACCAGGACGTGCTCGTAGCGGCGGGATCGCAACGTCGCATCCAGCAGATGAGCGTCGCCCGATGCGATGTCGACTCCTTCGAACTCGCGATAGGTCTGGCCCGGCTCGCTCGAGATTCGAAACACTTCGGTGAGAAGGCCGGTTTCCCGGTAGCTGCGCACCCGGCTGTGCAAGAAGCCGTAGCGGTACAAGTCGTCATAGGCCGGGTATTGCTTGGTCAGCACAAGGTAGGGCGAGCGCCCGACCACCGCCGCCGGCCGCTCGCCATGCGAGCCGAGCACCAGTCGCTGCACCGTTGCCCGCCCCGGCCCACAGACACGCAGCCCGATCCGAACGAACTTGCAGTTGGGGGGAATGGCCAGCGCGTGGACGCCGCCTGCCGCGTTGGACGCGTGCGCGATCTTCACGCCGGTGGCGGTCTGGAACTCGAAGATGGTTCTGAGGTCGAGATTGCTGTCGCACTCAAGCTGGATCTGGCTGTTCAACACCAGGTTGAGAGGCTCGCGCTCGAGCGCCATGCGGGCAAAGACATGAGCCACTTTGCCGGCGGGAAGGCGCGAGGCGATCTCCAGTGCACCATTTTGCAGCCGCAGCTGCAACTGGGGTGAAGCAGGCTGCGCCAGCAGTTCAACCAAGTCTTTGGCCGTCAGTTGCGGCAGTCCGTTCTGCCCCGACGACGACGCCCCGGCATCGGGCGTCATGCTTTCGGCCACCTGCACGAGATCGCCCAGGAAGGATACGCCCTGGTCCGGCATGTCCAGATCGCCCACGGGCTGCGCCAGCGCTTCGCTGGTCAGCGAGGCACCCTCGCGACAGTAGTTGAACTCGTCGATGGCCAAGATGGTGCCGGCCGGCAGAGTCGCCACGTCAGGGCGTGCGAGCCATTCGGCAAGCAGCTGCGGGGTGGCGGCGGCCAGGCGCACTACCCCGGCCCGGGCAGCCGCGTGGTCTTGGGGCCGGTACTGCTGGCCGTTATTGACCAGCACGCATTCGTCGTGCCTTGCCGCGTAGTGGGCTGCCTTGCAGAATGCAGTGGCATCGGAATAGGTGGAGGCGAGCGCCAGGTCCGTCAGGTAGTGGGCTGCATAGTGGTCGCCTGCTTGGAACAACCCCACGAGGTTGGTGCCCGCCTCCCGCAAAACGGCCTCGGCGCACGCCAAGGGGTCGGCGAAGAAACGGACTTTGTCGTCCAGCTGATGGCTTGCGCGGTCGGCCGGCGTGACGACGAACAGGCGTTTTTCGGTGTGGCGCTGGCGGCGGAAGCTGGCGAGGACGCGGTCCAGCTCGGCCGCTGTGGAGGCC
This sequence comes from Ramlibacter sp., assembly GCF_028292805.1. Classification (GTDB taxonomy): domain Bacteria; phylum Pseudomonadota; class Gammaproteobacteria; order Burkholderiales; family Burkholderiaceae_C; genus Ramlibacter. Next base: position 12,200 of record NZ_JAQGLS010000149.1, read on the forward strand.
ACGGCAACCATGGCCACGGACGGGGCACGCAGGGCGAAGGGCAGCGCGCTCAGTTTCGAGCGGACATAGGCCAGACGGTGCGCGTACGTGTGCTCCCCCATCACCTTGCGCAGTCCCAGCAGGCGCAGCTTGCGGTAAGCCTGGTCGTCGTTGCAGATCGCGCTCACTCGGCGCGAGAGTTGTGCTCCCTCGTCGGAGGAGATCACCAGATCACCGAACATCATCCGTGTGCCGCGGGAGAAATTGCTCACCACCACCGTGTTCGAAGCCAGCAACTCGAACACCCGCCGCGCGAACATCGTTTGCGACTGCTTGATGGTGTTCATGTTGATGCCGTACCGGTACCCCTTGTACGCCCGGTCGATCTCGGCGAACGGCAGGCTGCCCAGGATCATCGGCACGTACTTGTCCGGAAACTGGTAGTGCGGATGTGGCTTCTCGAAGTTGCGGTCGTAGATCTCGACGGGCTTGAACTGTTGCAGCGTGTCGATCAGCGATGCGAAGTCGCGCTGCCGCTCTGGGTAGCGCAGGTAATAGGAGCCGGCAAAGTTGAACGCATCCTTTCGCTCGTAAAGCTCTATCGGATTGTGGGTAGCGGGCTGCGCGGCGAACGGCAGCAGATACACACGGTCGTGGCCGACGTTGCGTTTGTAACGCGGGATGCAGTCGATGTCGGTGGTGAACACATGGTCCACCTCCTTGGCAAGCGCAAGGAATGCGCCGAAGTGAACCGGGTCCTCCTTGTTCCACAGCAAGGAGGGCACGCTGCGGGTCCGGCACCACGCGATCGCACCCAGGATCTCCGGCGAAGCGTTGCTAATCTTGGTCTGCCAGAGGCCGTCGACCCCTTTCCAGGCGGACTCGATGAACAACAGGTCGGGCTTGAATGACTCGAGTTGTTCCTGCCAGCTGTCCGGCCGCAGCTGCAGCAGTTCGCATTCCGGTGCGTAGGAATGGAAGGTGAACTCGTCCATCACTCCCGCGATGCGCAGCTTGCCTGGAACGGGCCGCAAGGTGGGTGCGCTCGTCAAGTTGCGGTGTGCGCTCGCCGACGACCCGGTCCTGCCCGCTGGCTTGGCTGACGGGCCCTCGGGCACGCCGGATCTCGCGGATCTTTGCGCGCTGGTTTCCGGGAGCAGCGCCTCCTGCCCCAGGCGCCTTTTCCGGCGGATGTCCTTGCGCTGGACGCTTTCGCGCCGGATGCGCAGCAGGTTGGGCACCAGTCCGGCCATTCCGGACCAGGACTTGAACCCATGGATCAGCGTGTGCCCAAGCTGGAACGAAAGGGAGTTTTCCACCCGTTCCGCGATTTCCGCCTTTTGCCTGTGAAAGCTCTGGGTGAGTTGTTCCAGTTGTCGCAGCGCCCGGTTCAGTTCAGTCTGGCGTTCGGCAGCGGCTTTTTGCGCGGTACCGATCGCTTGCCGCAACTGGGCTGCGTCCGCTGCCAGGTCTTGTGAGCGCCGCGCCTCTTCCTTCAGCGCCTCTTGGGCAGTCGCGGCAGCTTGGCGCAACTGGGTCGTGTCCGCTGACAGGGCCTGCGCCGCTCGCTTGAGCGTCTCGGACTCGGCGCGCAAACCCTGCACTGCGGCCTCGTGGGCAGTCTGATCCTTGCTCTTGTCCTGCTTCAGCTTGGAAAGCTGGTCGTTGGCGGCCTTGACGTCGCTCATGAGCTTCGCCAGCTTTGCAGCTTTGGCCGAGACGTCGTCCCGCAAGGCGCGCTCGATCTGGTGGAACGCACGTTCCAGCTCCACCATTTCGGCTTGGGTCCATGCCTTGTCGGCGCTGCCGGCTGCCGCGCCGGGGGACTTGATCGCAACCAGGCCAAGCCACTTGCCGAGCATTCGTACGGTCGTGACCTCCATGCGTTCGGAGAGCAACCGAAACGGCTCGGACAGATAGAAAGTCTGCTTGTGGTCGATGAAATCGTTGATCCCGAAGGGGACCGACACGACGATGCTGCCGCCGTCGACGAGATACTCCACGGCCTCCCGGACAAAATCACCCGGCCGCACCAGGTGCTCCAGCACCTCCGACATCACGATGGTGTCGAACTTCTGGCCGCGCAGCCCCTCGTGCGACATGAAGTCGGCTGCAATGAACTGCACCCGCTCCTGCACGAAGGCCGCTTCCTCGCTCAAGTGGTGCAGCGCTTGCTCGATCGCCTTGGGGTCGCTGTCCACCCCGGTCACTGTGCGACCTTCACGTGCCAGCAGGATCGGAACGATGCCTTGGCTACAGCCGATGTCGAGGACACGCTTGCCATCGACCATGCTGCAAATCCAGTTCACGCGTTGCTGGGTGTCCCGCATGAAATTGGGGCCCAGCTCGCCGTGGTAGGCCTCCCAGACTCGGTCGTGCGTCAGGTCCTTGATCGACATTTCATCTCCAGATACCTTTCGCGTCCACCAGCCGCCGGGACGCGCCCAGCGCGGGTTTGAATTCCTTGAACTGCCGGTCGTCGAGCAGCACGATGACGACCTTGGCCCTGGACAGCGCCTGTGCCAGCGGGGGCAGCGAGGAGCCGGGCAGGATGACGGTTTCGGGTTTGGCCTTGACGGCCAGCCGCGCGTCGGTTGACGCATTGCCCGTCACGTGGATTGCGGTGCGCTGCGTTGACCTTGGGGCCGGTCCATTCAACCCCGGTCCAAGCGAGCCTGTCTGCGGGGAGTTCCACCGCACAGCGGCTGCCCCCTTTTTCATGGTAGTACCTGAAAAACACGTTCATTGTCGAGTTTATCTTACACAGTGGATGAGGCTGGACTCCAGAGTCGTGCGAAGGGCCGCCGCGTATCTTCACGCCGCGAAAAGACACGCCGTCAGTCCTCAGCGAACCCGCAGCCCCGGCTGCGCGCCGGCCGTCGGCTCCAGCACGTAAATCCCCGGCTGGGCCTTCTCGTCGCCGTGACTGGCCGCCAGCACCATGCCTTCGCTGACGCCGAACTTCATCTTGCGCGGCGCCAGGTTGGCCACCATCACAGTGAGCTTGCCGATGAGATCGGCCGGCTGATAGGCCGAGGCGATGCCCGAAAACACGTTGCGCGTGCGCCCTTCGCCGACGTCCAGCGTCAGCTGCAGCAGCTTCTTCGATCCTTCGACCGCCTTGCAATCGACGATCTTCGCGATCCGCAGGTCGATCTTGGTGAAGTCGTCGATCGTGATCTCGGGCGCCAGTTCCTCACCGCCCGGCGTGCCTTCACTCTTTCGCCCTTCGGGAGCGGGCTGTTCTTCGCGCCCTCTCGCGCCGGCGGCACAGGGCTGGGGTGAGGGTGCACCCACCTCCGACGGCGCCTCGAACAACGCCTCCACCAGCTTCATGTCCACCCGCTGCATCAAATGCCTGTACTCGCCGACCTGGTGGCCTGCGCCCATCGGCGTGGCGGCGTTGGCCCAGTCGAGCGGCGCACAGGCCAGGAACGCCTCCGCTTGCGCCGCCAGCTGCGGCAGCACCGGCTTGAGGCAGGCGCTCAGCACCTTGAAGGCCTCCAGGCATTCGGAGCCGATGCGGGCAGCCTCGTCGGCCTTGCCTTCCTTGACCAGCTTCCAGGGCGCGGCCGTGTCGAAACGCAGGTTCACCTCATCGGCCAAGGCCATGATGTCGCGCAAGGCCTTGCCGTAGTCGCGGCCTTCGTACAGCGCCTTGACCCTGTCCACCAGCAGCTGCGGCTGCAGCGAGGCGGCGTCGCCGGCCACCAGCTTGCCGCCCGGAACGAACTTGACGGCCCGGCTGGCGATGTTGACGAACTTGCCCACCAGGTCGGCGTTGACCCGGGCCACGAAGTCTTCGGGGTTGAAGTCGATGTCCTCGTTGCGGGCCGACAGCTTGGCGGCCAGGTAGTAGCGCAGCCACTCGGGGTTCATGCCCAGCCCGAGGTACTTGAGCGGATCGAGGCCGGTGCCCCGGCTCTTGCTCATCTTTTCGTTGTTGACCGTCAGGTGGCCGTGCACGAACACGTTGTCGGGCGCCTTGCGGCCGCTGAAGTGCAGCAGAGCGGGCCAGAACAGCGTGTGGAAGGTGACGATGTCCTTGCCGATGAAGTGGTACTGCTCGACCTCCTTCATGGTCTGCTCGTAGTCGCGACCGATCTTGGCCAGGTGGTTCTTGAACGAGGCCAGGTAGCCGATCGGGGCGTCGAACCAGACGTAGAAGTATTTGCCCGGCGCGTCCGGGATCTCGATGCCGAAGTAGGGCGCGTCGCGCGAGATGTCCCAGTCGTTCAGCCCGCTCTTGCCGTTCTCGTCGCGGGTGAACCACTCGCGCACCTTGTTGGCCACTTCGGGCTGCAGCTTGCCGTCCTGGGTCCACTGCTCCAGATAGGCCACGCAGCGCGGGTCCGACAGCCGGAAGAAGTGGTGCTCGCTGGACTTGAGCGTCGGCACGGCGCCGCTGAGCGCCGAGTACGGATTGATCAGGTCGGTGGGCGCGTAGACCGCGCCGCACACTTCGCAGTTGTCGCCGAACTGGTCCTTGGCGTGGCACTTGGGGCACTCGCCCTTGATGAAGCGGTCCGGCAGGAACATGCCCTTGTCCGGGTCGTAGAACTGCTCGATGCTGCGCACGTCGATCAGGTCGGCGGCCTTCAAGTCGCGGTAGATGGCCTGGCACAGCTCGTGGTTTTCCGGGCTGTCGGTGTGGCTCCAGTTGTCAAAGGCGATCAGGAAGCCCTTGAGGTACTCCGGCCGGCCCGCGGCGATCTCCGCCACGAAGGCCTGCGGCGTCACGCCGGCCTTCTCGGCCGCGATCATGATCGGCGCGCCGTGGGCGTCGTCGGCGCCCACGAAATGCACCTCGTGGCCCTGCATGCGCTGGAACCGCACCCAGATGTCGGCCTGGATGTACTCCATGATGTGGCCGATGTGGAATTTGCCGTTGGCGTACGGCAGGGCGGTGGTGACGAAGAGCTTGCGCTGGGGCATGGGGGTTTTCCAGGAGGAACCGGGGATTCTAGTCAGGCTGGCTACACTCGGTCCAACAGGAAGACACAGCCCCATGGCAACCCAAGACCAACTGCTCGCCGCCTTGGCGGGCGTGACCGACCCCAACACCGGCCGCGACTTCGTCGCCACCAAGTCCGTGAGGAACATCCAGATCGAAGGCGGCGACGTCTCGTTCGACCTCGAACTGGGCTATCCGGCCAAGAGCCAGCTGGCGGCGCTGCGCAAGGCGCTGGTGGCCGCGGCCAAGACGGCGCCGGGCGTGGACAACGTGTCGGTCAACATCAACACCAAGGTGACGGCGCACGCGGTGCAGCGTGGTGTGCAGCTGATGCCCAACGTGAAGAACATCGTGGCCGTCGCTTCGGGCAAGGGCGGCGTGGGCAAGAGCACGACGGCCGCCAACCTGGCGCTGGCGCTGGCCGCCGAGGGCGCCAAGGTCGGCATCCTGGACGCCGACATCTACGGCCCCAGCCAGCCGATGATGCTGGGCATCGACCGCCGGCCCGAGAGCGATGACGGCCAGACCATGGAGCCGCTGGAGAACCATGGCATCCAGGTGATGTCGATCGGTTTTTTGATCGACCAGGCCGAAGCCATGATCTGGCGCGGCCCGATGGCGACGCAGTCCCTGGAGCAGCTGCTTCGGCAGACCAACTGGTCCGACCTGGACTTCCTCATCGTCGACATGCCGCCGGGCACAGGCGACATCCAGCTGACGCTGTCGCAGCGCGTGCCGATGACGGGCGCCGTGATCGTCACCACGCCGCAGGACATCGCGCTGATCGACGCCAAGAAGGCGGTCACCATGTTCGAGAAGGTCGGCGTGCCGATCCTGGGCGTGGTCGAGAACATGGCGGTGCACATCTGCAGCAAGTGCGGCCATGCCGAGCACATCTTCGGCGAGGGCGGCGGCAAGCGTTGGGCGCAGGAAAAGGGCATCGACTTCCTGGGCGCGCTGCCGCTGGACATGGCGATCCGGCTGCAAGCCGACAGCGGCAAGCCCACCGTGGTGGCCGATCCCGACGGCCAAGCGGCCGGCCTGTACCGCAGCATCGCGCGCCAGGTGGCGGTGAAGATCGCCGGCAAGGCCAAGGACTTCTCCGCGCGCTTCCCGACGATCACGGTGTCGAAAACAACCTGAGGCTCACGCGGCAAGGCCTTTACGGCCTTTTTGCACGGCGTTTACGGCGCATGCGCATTGTGAAGCGCCGAAGGTGCTTACATTCGGGTCACCTTGACAAAAGAGAGTTTGCCCATGAACCGTGTCCTGCAGGCCGTCCTCGCCACCTCCACCCTGGTCCTCGCCGCCCAGGCTTCGGCCACCGTCACCCTCTACTCGGAAAACGGGTTCCGCGGTCGCTCGTTCTCGGTCGACCGCCAGGTCAGCGATTTCGCGCAGATCGGGCGCAGGGAGAACGCTTCCTCGGTCTATGTGGAACGCGGGCGCTGGGAAGTCTGCAGCGAGCCGAACTTCCAGGGCAAGTGCATGGTCCTGCGCCGCGGCGGCTACGAGTCGCTGCAGGAACTGGGGATGGACAACACCCTGGCGTCGATCCGGCCGGTCCGCGACAACCGCCGCCGCGACAACGAGGCGCAGGCGCCCGCCGAGCGGCCCGAATTCGCCTACCGTCGCCGGCATGAGGAACGCGTGTTCGAAGCCCCGGTGACGGAAGTGCGGGCCGTGATGGGGCCGCCGACGCAGCGTTGCTGGGTCGAGCGCCAGCAGGTCCAGCAGCCCAACATCGGCGGCGCGATCGCCGGCGCTGTCATCGGCGGCATTCTGGGCCACCAGGTCGGCGGCGGCAGCGGCAAGGACCTGGCCACGGGCGCCGGTGTCATCGGCGGCGCCGTGATCGGCAACCAGGTGGCCGGCGGTTCGCAACGCGGCCAGGACGTGCAGCGTTGCGAGAACGTCGCGGGCGGCGCACCGGCCTACTGGGACGTGACCTACAACTTCAGGGGCCGCCTGCACACGATGCAGATGATCACTCCTCCAGGCAACACCGTGACGGTGAACGACCAGGGCGTGCCGCGCAGCTGAAGGTCGCCTGACTGACGGCCAGGAAGGCCCGGCTGCGCAGCGCGGCCGGGCCTTCGTTCGTTGGGGTCTGCCAGCGCAAGGCGGCCACGGCATGGGATGATTCAGGCCAATGAGCCCTGCCGTTCCTGAGCACCCCCTCGGTACCCCCGACAGCCTGCGCCGCGGCCTGCGTCGCGGGCCCAAGGGCCGCCAGCCCGAAGAAGCCGCGCTGGCCGAAGTGCGCGACCTGGTGGGCGCGCCGCCGGCAGGGGGCCACCGCGCCGACTTGCTGATCGAACACCTGCACCGCCTGAACGACGCCTGGGGCGGGCTGCACAAGGCCCACCTGGTGGCGCTGGCGCGCGAGATGAACCTGCCCATGGCGCAGGTGCAGGAAGTCGCCAGCTTCTATCACCACTTCGAGCTGCTGGCCGACGGCGAGCAGCCGCCGACGCTGACCATCCGCGTCTGCGACGGCCTGTCCTGCGAGCTGGCCGGCGCGCGCGAGCTGCTGCGGCAGCTGCCGCCCGCCGTCGGCGCCGGCGTG
>NZ_JAQGLS010000193.1 GCF_028292805.1 Ramlibacter sp.
GTCGAGCCGCAGCTGCTGCCGGCTGCCCGCATCACCGCGTGCGTGAGACGCCGCGGGGCGCGCCTCCGGCCTGGGCCGCCTGGCTGCCCGCGGGAACGACACCCGCTCGGTGGGCTGTGGCTGGTGCTAGCTGTTGGCGTGGTGGTGCTGGGCGGCGTGGCGTTGGCCCTGCTGCGACAGGTGAACGCCCCGCGCGATTGACGGCGTTCCAGCCTCGGCGGACTGCGCGGAACAACGTGCAGCGCGGTCCCTCATGTGAAGAAGCCCGGCTTTGCCGGGCTTCTTCACACTGGTCACCCGGCCCGAAATCGCGGCAGCGATTTCAGGCCGATGATTCACCCGATGACGACGACGCGCGCATTCGGAAAGCGCGCAAACGGGTCGTAGCCGCGCAGCCCTTCGCGCAGCGTCGGTTCGTGGTTCTGGGCAATCCGGATGCGCTCGCGCGGATCGCACTTGGACATCGTGTCGACCAGCTGCCCGTCAAAACGCAGCATGACGGGCGCCGCGTACGGATAGCGTGCATGCGGCTCGTCCAGGATCGACCAGGAGATCACGATGCTGCCATTGGGCGTCTGCGCCGCCAGCGAATGCGGCGGAAACAGGTGCCGGTACGCTTGCCAGAACGCCGCGCGCACGTTGTCCAGCGAGGTGATGCCCACCGGCGCGTGCGGATAGCTGACGGACGGCACGCTTTCCGGCGGCTCGAACTTGCCGGCCCCCCGAAGCGGCATCCACGGGGAGGTCTTTCCAGGCCGTTCCGGCACCGTCACGGCTGAATTCCATTGCATCACAACACCTCCAGGGGGAGTCAAATGTTAGAAGTGCGACCGCCGCCTGGATGTAGGATGCCGCCCACATGCGTGTCAGCGGCCGGCTAGGGATTGCTGCGACCTTCCAGCAGGCATTCGATCGCAGCCTTCGCGCCGCGGCGCGGCCCCGCAGCCGACTATCATTGCGGGCAGAGAGCACGTGGCCACAGGCCGGCGTCAGCGCCTACGCCGACAAGCACAAAATCATTCGTACATGCCCAATATCGCAGTTGTCTTCAAGGAAGAGATCGCCCGGATCGCGCGTAAGGAAGTTCGCGCCGAGACCGAAGACTTCCGCAAAACCTTCGCCCAGTACCGCACCCACCTGGCGGCGTTGCGGCGCCGCATCGATGAACTCGAACGCCAGCTCAAGCGGGTCGGCAAGGCCAGCAGCGCCGCGTCTGGCGGCGCCGCCGATGCCGCCGAGGCAGACGACGGCCAAGGCAGTGCCCGGCGCTTCAGCGCCGCCCGGCTGGCGGCTCAGCGCAGCAAGCTGGGCCTGTCGGCGGCGGATTTCGCCGCCCTGCTCGGCGTGTCCGGCCAGTCGGTCTACAAGTGGGAACACGGCGAAGCACGGCCGCGCGCGCGCCAACTCGAAGCCATTGCCGCCCTGCGCGGTATCGGCAAGCGCGAGGCGGCCGAGCGGCTCGCCCAGCTCTCCAGCCGCTGAGCCACTGACGCGGCGGCGCCGTCCTAAGCGCAGACAGGCAGCCTGCCGACAAGGCTGTGATGGCGGCCGCGTCATCCCGGCGGAATGGACACCAAGCCCACGCTGGAACTGGCCAGGACCGAACTGAAATTCCTGCAGCGCCTGCTGCTCGACCTGCAGCGCCGGCTGGGGCAGCCCGACCTGTCCGCCAGCGACGAGGAACACGTCGCGGCGCTGGAACTGGCGCTGGCCGTGCTGCGCTGGGACGGCGCGATACCGCTGGAGCTCGACGCCCAGGTCGGACTGGGCGCCGTCGTGCAGTCCAGGCTGGGCCCGGACGCCATGTGCGCCTACCGGCACTGGCGCGCCGAGCGGCGCAAGTCGCTGGCGCAACCGGCCTGGCTCAGGTCCTGAACAACTTCTCGATCAAGTCCCGCAGCCAGCGGTTGCCCGGGTCGGCCTCGAATCGTTTGCTCCAGTGCAGCGCCACCGCAAAGTCGCGCTGGGGAAAGTCCGGCTCGACGATCGCGTAGCCGCCCTCGAAGCCGGTGGCGATGTTGTGCGGCATCACGGCCGCCAGGTCGGTGGCGCGGACGATAGCCGGCAGCACCAGGAAATGCTCGGTCACCAGCCGCAGCCGGCTTTCCAGCTTGAGCTCCTGCAGGATCCGCAGCGTGTCCGAGTGCGAGCGCACGCCCACGAACTCCAGTTCGCGCAGCCCCTCCAGCAGCGCCTGGCCGGTGCGGCGCTGGCGCGTGAACGGATGGTCCGCGCGCAGCAGCACCACGTAGCGGTCGTGCAGCAGCTCCACGCACTCGGCGTCCCTGACCATCGGCAGGAAGCCGAAGGCGAAATCGATCCGGCCTGCATCGAGAGCCTCGTTGAGCTGCTCGCGCGGTACCGGCCGGGTTTCGAGCCGCACGCCGGGCGCGCGCTCGCGCAGCGCGACCATCAGCTCCGGCAAGAAGCGGCTCTCGCCGATATCGCTCATGTGGATGTGGAAGCTGCGTGTCGACAGCGCCGGATCGAAGCCGGCCGTCTCGCCCAGGGCCTGTTCCAGCGTCGCCAGGGCCAGCCGGACCGGGTCAGCCAGCCGTTGCGCCTTGGGCGTGGGCTGGACGCCGCCGCCGCTGCGCATGAACAGCGGATCGTGGATCAGCGTGCGCAAGCGCGTCAGGCCCTGGCTGGCGGCCGGCTGCGTGAGGCCCAGCAGTTGCGCGGCGCGGCTGACACTGCGGGTGCTGTAGACGGCATCGAACAGCCGCAGCAGGTTCAGGTCGATGTCGTTGATATGCATTGGCTGGATGAAGGTCCAGCCCATTATCCGGTCGCGGTCGCTACTTTCCGTCCGCGCTCCCCGGCGAGCGCGCCGCGAAGTACGCCAGGATGTCCAGGTCTTCCACCGGGATCTGGCTCACGGCCGCGGTCATCGCCTGCGTGTACCCCGGGCGGGTGCCGGCGCGGAAGCCGCGCAAGCTGTCCCGCAGGTACTCCTCGTGCTGGCCGGCGATGCGCGGCACCTGCTGCCCACCGGCCAGGCCCGCGCCATGGCAGAACAGGCACTTGTGCTGCTCGGCCAGCGCCCGCCCCTTCATCATGCGGACCGGGTCGGGCGGCGTGGCCGCAGGCGGAGCAGGCACGGGCGGCAGCGTCCCTATGAAGTCGGAGAAGCCGCGCAGGTCATCGTCGGTCAAGGTCTTCGCCACCGCGGTCATGGCCTCGTTGCTGCGCCGGCCCTCGCGGAACAGGAACAGCTGCGTGATCGCATACAGCGAGGGTTGGCCGGCCAGCACCGGGGTGAGCGACTGGTCGGTCCGCCCGTTGGCGCCGTGGCAGGCGGCGCACAGATCAGCGAAGCGCTGCGCGTACGACGCCTTGGGCTGGCTGCCCGCATGCGGCGAGGCCACCAGCAATGCCAGCGCCGCCAGGCCGGACATCAGGCCTGCTTTCATCGGCCGTAGCTGATGCGGTAGATGGCGCCCGCGTGGTCGTCACTGACGAGCATGGATCCGTCCTTGAGCACCAGGAAGTCCACCGGACGGCCGAGATAGCCGTTGTTCTCGACGAAACCCGTCATGAAGGGCTCGATGCGCGCACCGCCCTTGCCGTCAGGCCAGGCCACCGAGACGTCGGCGTACTTGGTGGTGCGGTTCCACGGCCCGTGGCGCGCGATGAACATCGCGCCCTGGTACTTCCTGGGGAACATCGTGCCGCGATAGAACGTCATGCCCAGCGAACCCGCATGCGGCCCGAGCAACGCGGCCGGCTTGACGTAGTCGCTGCACGACTTGCCCCAGCCGAATTCCGGATCCGGCACGTTGCCCTGGTGGCAGTAGGGATAGCCGAAGTGCTGCTGGCCCGGCTTGCTCACGTGGTTGAGTTCGTCGTTCGGCAGTTCCTCGCTGAACCAGTCGCGGCCGTTGTCGGTGAACCAGAGGTCGCCGGTCTTCGGGTCGAAGTCGAAGCCCACGGTGTTGCGCACACCCGAGGCGATCGTCTCCATGCCGCTGCCGTCCAGGTTCATCCGGTAGATCTTCGCGTACTCGCCCGGATCGCAGATATTGCACGGCGCGCCGATGGCGAAGTACAGCTTGTTGTCGCGGATGCGCAGGTACTTCCAGCTGTGGTCGGTGCCGCCGGGCAGCTTGTCGTACAGCACCGTGGGCTCGCCCAGGTTGTCCAGCCGGTCTTCGGCGTTGTCGTAGCGCAGGATCTTCGTGTTGGTCGCGACGTACAGGCTGCCGTTGTGGAACTCGATGCCCGTGGCCAACGGCATCTTGTCGATGATGACCTTGGCCTGGCGGTTGCCTTGCTCGGCAATCGCGTAGACCTTGTTGGCGACGAACAGCGAACTGACGAAGATGTTGCCCTTGGCGCCCTGGCGCATGCCGCGCGCGTCCAGCACGCCCGAAGCCCAGGTCTGCACCTTGAAGCCGGGCGGCAACTTGAACTTGGCGGTCGGCAGCTGGTCGGCTGCGGTGGGGATGGGGAACGCCGGCACCGGCGCCATCTGCATCGCGGCGTCGGATTTCGGGCGTCCCTTGGCCCAGCCGGGCTCCTCCGCCGGCGGCGTCTGCGCGAGCGCCGCAGCGCCGACGCACACCGTGGCAAGTACAACAAGCGAGCGAAACTGCTTCATGACTTGTCTCCTCAAGGGTTGCGGGCTGATCATTCTGAGCCAAGGCCGAAGGCGCGGCAACCACGGTCGGAGACGACAGCGCGTCATGCGCTCATTGCATACCGCTTAGTCAGGTCATTGTATTGATTGATGAGGCGTCAGCGGCGACACTCGCGGGTTCACCGGGAGACCAGCGCCTTGGAAGTTTCATTCAGCAAAGAGATCGAGTCACTGCGCCTTGGCGACGGCGACACCTTTCATGGCGAAGGCATCCTCGCCATCACCAAGGCCTTGCTGCAGTCCGGCGTGGCCTACATCGGCGGCTACCAGGGCGCACCGGTGTCGCACCTGCTGGACGTGATGGTCCAGGCCAAGGACTACATGGACGAACTCGGCGTGCACGTGGAGGCCTGCTCCAACGAAGCCTCGGCCGCCGCCATGCTCGGCGCCTCCATCCACTACCCGCTGCGCGGCGCCGTCACCTGGAAGTCGATCGTCGGCACCAACGTGGCCGCCGACGCGCTGTCCAACCTGTCCTCGCCCGGGGTCATGGGCGGCGCATTGATCGTGGTCGGCGAGGACTATGGCGAAGGCGCATCCGTGATCCAGGAGCGCACGCATGCCTAGGCTCTCAAGTCCAGCATGTGCCTGCTCGATCCGCGACCGGACCTCGGAATGATGGTGCGCATGGTGGAAGAAGGCTTCCGCCTGTCCGAGACCTCGAACATGCCCTGCCTGCTGGAGTTGCGCATCCGCGCCTGCCACGTGCGCGGCAGCTTCCAGGCCAAGGACAACGTGCCGCCGGCCGTGTCGACGCGCCAGCTGATGGAGAACCCTTCCGCCTTCGACTACATGAAGCTGGCGCATCCGCCGGTGACCTTCCGCCACGAGAAGCTCAAGGGCGAGCAGCGCATCCCGGCCGCGCGCAAGTACATCGTGGAGCAAGGGCTCAACGAGCTGTTCCCCGGCCGCCACGAAGACCTCG
>NZ_JAQGLS010000153.1 GCF_028292805.1 Ramlibacter sp.
GCGAAGGCGTCGAGCGCACCTTCCAGACCTACAGCCCGCTGATCGCCGGCATCGAAGTCAAGCGCCGCGGCGACGTGCGCCGCGCCAAGCTGTACTACCTGCGCGAGCGCAGCGGCAAGTCGGCCCGCATCAAGGAAAAGCTGGCCTACCGCGAGAAGGCTCCCGCCGCCGCCAAGTAAGCAGCGCGCCTTTCGCGAAAACCGCCGCCAGCCCTGCGCTCGCGGCGGTTTTTCATTTCCGCCCACGACCCATGCCGCCGATAGCCCCTTCCATCCCGCCGGACACGCCGCTGTCGAAGCTGCCCAACTTCGACCCGCGCGTGGTGCCGGTGTTCGCGGTCGACAGCCACCTGCCGGCGGTGGCACGGGCGCAGCTGGTGCCGGCGGCGGTGCGCCAGCGCTTTGCGCTGCCCCCGGCCTGGCAACCCGAGGTATGGGCCGAGCCGCGCTTTACCGATCGCCGGCCGGCCGCCGCCGCGGTGCTGGTGCCGATCGTCATGCGCGAGCGGCCGATGGTGCTGCTGACGGAACGTGCCACGCACCTGGCCACGCACTCGGGCCAGGTCGCCTTTCCCGGCGGCAAGTGCGACCCGACGGACGTCGATGCGGCCGACACGGCCTTGCGCGAGGCCACCGAGGAGATCGGGCTGGACCGCGCCCTGGCCGAAGTGATCGGGCACATGCCCACCTACCTCACCGGCACGATGTTCACCATCACGCCGGTGGTGGCGCTGGTGCGGCCGGACTACCGGCTGCGGCTGAACGCCGGCGAGGTGGCCGACGCCTTCGAGGTGCCGCTGGAGTTTTTGATGAACCCGGCGCACCACCGCCGCCACGCCATCGAGTTCAGCGGCGTGCGGCGCGAATGGTTTTCCATGCCTTACATGGACGACGGCACCGAGCGCTTCATCTGGGGCGCGACGGCGGCGATGCTGCGCAACTTCTATCGCTTTCTGGCGGCATGACCTTGTCACCCCGGCTTGACCCGGGGCCTCGGCTGCCCTGTGGACCAACCGCCGGCTGGACTGCGGCCGCAAGCCGCAGTGGCAAGCGAGGCATCGTGCCCGCTATCATTCCGCCATGAGCTTCTTCGCGCTGCTGTTCGCCCTGCTGATCGAGCAGGTGCGTCCGCTGGGGCCGCAGAACGCGATCCATGGCAGGTTGCGCTTCTGGGCCCGCTGGGTGAGCCGCAACTTCGACGCCGGCAAGCCGCAGCACGGCTGGGTGGCGTGGTCGCTGGCCGTCGTCGCCCCCGCGATCGCCGCCTTCGCAATCCATGAGTTGCTGCACCGGTTCGTCGGCTGGCCAGCCGCCATGGTCTGGAGCGTGCTGGTGCTGTACGTCACGCTGGGCTTTCGCCAGTTCAGCCACCACTTCACCGGCATCCGCGACGCGCTGGAAAGCGGCGACGAGACGCTGGCGCGCGAGCTGCTGGCGCGCTGGCAGCTCGGCGATGCCAGCGAGCTGCCGCGCAGCGAGATCGTGCGCCACGTGATCGAATATTCGGTGCTGGCCGCGCACCGCCACGTGTTCGGCGTGCTGGCCTGGTTCTCGGTGCTGGCCGCCTTCGGGCTCGGGCCGGCCGGCGCGGTGCTGTACCGGATGGCGGAGTTCGTGGTGCGCTACTGGCGCCACCGCAGCCATGCGCAGCTGCAGCCGGCCAGCGAGGCGCTGCAGGCCGCCGCCAGCCGCTCCTGGGCGGCGGTGGACTGGCTGCCGGCGCGCTTCACCGCCGTCAGCTTCGCCGTGGTCGGCAACTTCGAGGAGGCGATCGATTGCTGGCGCAACCATGCCCAGCGCTTTCCGGACGACAACGACGGCGTGATCCTGGCGGCGACCTCGGGCGCCGTCAACGTGCGGCTGGGGGGCGAGGCGCTGCGTCCCGTTTTCGCGGCCAACGGCCCGGCTGGGCCGCTGGCCGGCGACCTCGGCCTGGAGCCGCCGGTGGACAGCGACAGCACCCCGGGGCGCGAGGCCGAGGTGCAGCACCTGCGCAGCGTGGTCGGGCTGGTGTGGCGCTCGGTGGTGCTGTGGATGGTGTTGCTGGCGCTGCTGACGCTGGCGCGGCTGCTGGGGTAGGGCGGGTCGCCGGGGTGCGGCTTCGCGCCAACCCAGCCTTCCGGAGTTCGCAGTCTTGGCGGCAGCCCCTAGCTGGCGTCAAGCCCAGCGCACCCCGGCTGCCTCAAGCTGGTGCGCGCACCAGTTGCCCCTGCGTCCAGCGCACGATGTCCGGCGCCCCCATGGCACCGGCCTGGCGCGCGATTTCGCGGCCGCCGACAAACAAGGCCAGGGTCGGGATGCTGCGGATGTTCAGGCGCGCGCCCAGGCCCTGCGCTTCCTCCGTGTTCACCTTGGCCAGCCGCACCCGCGGCTCGAGCTCCCTGGCGGCCTGCTCGAAGGCGGGCGCCATCATGCGGCAAGGACCGCACCAGGGCGCCCAGAAGTCGACCAGCACCGGCAGCTGGCTGCGCGTGATGTGGCGGTCGAATTCGGTGGCGCTGAGGTTCACCGGCTGGCCGGTGAACAAGGCCCGGTGGCAGCTGCCGCAATCGGGGCCGCTGCCGAGCTGGTCTGTGTCGATCCGGTTGGTGGTGTGGCAGTGCGGGCAGACAAGGTGCAACTGGCTCATGGTTCCTGGCGTCTCCTGTTGGTCGGGAGATGCGGGCGGCCGCGGCGGAAAGCAAGCGGCTTTACGGTCAGTCAGTACCGCGGTTGCGACAATTCCTCGAACAGCCCGCGGTAGATCCGGTAACGGTTGGGCTGGATGCCGGTGGCCGATGCGCCCTCGGCAACGGCGGCCTGGACCCCGCAGCCTGGCTCATGCATGTGGCTGCAGTTGTAGAAGCGGCACTGCGCGATGTGCGGCCGCAGGTCGGGCATCAGCGTCGCCAGGTTCATCGGGTCGACGTGGTGCAGGCCGAACTCCTGGAAGCCCGGCGAATCGATCAGCGCGGTGCTGCGTGCCTCGTCGACCCAGTACCAGGTGGTGGCGGTCGTGGTGTGCTTGCCCGAGTTCAGCGCCTGCGAGATCTCGCCGGTGAGGGCCTTGGCTTGCGGCACCAGCAAGTTGATCAGTGTGCTCTTGCCCGCGCCGGAGGGGCCGAGCACCAGCGTCGTCCTGCCCTGCATGTGCTTGAGCAGCGCCTCGTGGTCGGTGTCCTGCGACAGCCGCAGCGACAGCGGCAGCACGCCGTAGCCCATGTGCTGGTAGGGCAGCAGGCGGCCCCAGGCGCGCTCGAACGGCTCCACCAGGTCGCTCTTGTTCAGGGCGATCAGCGGCTTGATGTGTTCCATCTCGGCGGCGATGAGGGCGCGCGCCAGCTGCATTTCGGAAAACTCCGGCTCGGCCGCGATCAGCACCAGCACCTGGTCGAGGTTGGCGGCGAACGACTTGGTGCGGATCTCGTCCTGGCGGTAGAACAGGTTGCGGCGCGGATCGATCTTGACGATCACGCCTTCGTCTTCGGTGGCGCTCCACTGGACGTGGTCGCCCACCACCGTTTCGCTTTTTTTGCCGCGCGAGCGGCAGATGAGGCGGCTGCCCTGCGGCGTTTCCACCAGGCAGTGGCGGCCGTGGCTGGCGACCACCAGGCCGGGCTGCGGCTTGCCAAGATCAGCCAAGGGTGTCGGCCCTCATGCGAGCAGCGCGTCGATGCGCGTGGCGCAGTCGAAATCGGTTTCCGAGATGCCCTTGACGTCGTGCGTGTTGAAGCGCACGACGCAGCGGTTGTAGTGCACCGACAGGTCGGGATGGTGGTCCATCGCGTTGGCCACGAAGGCCAGCGCGTTCACGAACGAGATCGTCTCGTGGTAGTTGGCGAACTTGTAGGTCTTCTCGATCGCAACGGCCTCGCCGTCGCCGCTGAGCTTCCAGCCCGGCGCGTCGGCCAGGCGCTTGACGATCTCCGTCGGGGTCAGGGGGCGGCGCTGGTGCTGCGACCAGTCCATCTTCTTGAGCATGGAATCGCTCATGCCGTTGCTCCGTGCAGCCGGGCAAGCCGCTCGGAGGCGGGCGGGTGGGAGTAGTAGAACTTCACGTAGACGGGATCCGGGGTGAGGGTGGACGCATTGTCCTCGTACAGCTTGAGCAGCGCATTGCCCAGGTCGGCGCCGCTGGTCTGCTGCACGGCGAAGGCGTCGGCCTCGAACTCGTGCCGGCGCGACAGCTGCGCCATCAGCGGCGAGATGAAGTAGGTGAACACCGGCAGCGCCAGCATGAACAGCAGCAGGGCCAGCGCGTCGTTGGGCCGTTCCAGGTTGGGCGCCACGCCCAGGCCGGTGTAGAACCAGGCCCGGCCGGACAGCCATCCCAGCAAGGCGAAGCCGGCCAGGCTGAGGGCGAACATGGCGGCGATGCGCTTGAGGATGTGCTTGTGGCGAAAGTGGCCCAGCTCATGGGCCAGCACCGCGTCCACTTCGCCCGGCGACAGCCTGGCCAGCAGCGTGTCGTAGAACACCACCCGCTTGGCCGCGCCGAAGCCGGTGAAATAGGCGTTGGCATGGGCGCTGCGCTTGCTGCCGTCCATCACGAACAGGCCCTTGGCGGCGAAGCCGCAGCGCTGCATCAGTGCCGTCACGCGCGCCTTGAGCGCCTCGTCGTCCAGCGGCTGGAACTTGTTGAACAGCGGCGCGATGAAGGTTGGATAAACCACCAGCAGCAGCAGGTTGAACCCCATCCACACGGCCCAGGCCCACAGCCACCAGGCCGGCCCGGCCGCGCCCATCAGCCACAGGATCAGCCCGGCGATCGGCGCGCCGATGGCGACGCCGAGCAGCGTCGCCTTGGCGAGGTCGCCCAGCCACAGCTTCCAGGTCATCTTGTTGAAGCCAAAGCGTTGTTCGACCACGAAGGTCTGGTACAGCGAAAACGGCAACTCCAGCAGCCCGCCGATCGCCGCGAAGGCACCCAGCAGCGCGAGCTGCTGCCACATGCCGGTGCCCAGCCAGTCCACCAGCAGCTGGTTCAGGGCATGCAGCCCGCCCAGCAGCGTCCAGGCCAGCAGCACCGCCGCGCCGAACGCCGTTTCCGCCAGGCCGATGCGCGACTTGGCGATGGTGTAGTCGGCGGCCTTCTGGTGGGCCGCCAGCGGGACGGTGCCGGCGAAGAGGGCCGGCACCGCATCGCGATGGCGGGCCACGAAACGGAGCTGGCGGCTCGCCAGCCAGAACTTGACGACGAGGCTGGCGACCAGGAAGGCGGCGAACGCCAGGGTCAGCGATTGGGAAGGATCCATTCCGGAATCTTAAGTCCTTCGGCGACAATGCCCGCATGGCAGAACCGACCCCAGCCCCGAAGATACAGACCCCCGCCACGCTGACACGCAGCGACCAGAACCTGGTCTGGCTCGACTGTGAGATGACGGGGCTGGACCCCGAGCGCGACCGCATCATCGAGATCGCCGTCGTCGTCACCGGCCCCAACCTGGAGCCGCGCATCGAAGGACCGGTGATCGCGGTGCACCAGACCGAGGCCCAGCTGGACCTGATGGACGCCTGGAACAGGGGCACGCACGGCAAGAGCGGCCTGACCGACAAGGTGCGGGCCTCGGCCGTGTCTGAAGCGCAAGCCGAGCAGCAGGTTCTGGAATTCATCACGAAGTACGTGCACCGGCAGGCGAGCCCCATGTGCGGCAACAGCATCGGGCAGGACAGGCGCTTCCTGGTCAAGTACATGCCCAAGCTGGAGGCGTACTTCCACTACCGCAACCTCGACGTCAGCACGCTCAAGGAGCTGGCCAAGCGCTGGAAGCCGGAGGTCTACACCTCGTTCAAGAAGCGGCAGCTGCACACGGCGCTGGCCGACGTGCACGAGTCGATCGACGAGCTGGTGCACTACCGAGAGCATTTGCTGAAGCTCTGAGGGCTGCCCCATGGGCCCGCTTCTGAATACCGCTAGCGGGAAAACCCGAAAGCTGCCATAATCGGGGGCTTGTTGCTTCACAGCGGCAATTTAATCGCGCATCTGCCTTCTCGCACTGGCCCGCTCAACACCTTGAGCAGATAGGGCCGCAGGTTCAAGCCTGTTTGTCGTTGGAATGGTTGATGTTATCCAACCATTCGAATGACGGCGCTGCCCGCCCTGGGCCGCGCTGCGATGGAACATCTCATGACGGAAATCGAAACTTCTGTCCCGAACGGCTTTGCCGCTCTGGGACTCGCCCCTGAACTGCTCGCGGCCATCGCCGACCTGGGCTACACCCAACCGATGCCCGTGCAGACGCAATGCATCGGGCTGGCCATGAAGCAGACCGCCGGCGAAGGCCAGTCGGACTTCAACGACCTGATGGTCTCCAGCCAGACCGGCAGCGGCAAGACCGCGGCCTTCCTGCTGCCGGTGCTGCACACCCTGCTGAAGATGCAGGCCGACGCCGAAGCTGCCGAAAAGCAGGCCTACGACGACGCCATCGCCCGCGGCGAGACGGCGCCCAAGCGCAACCGCAAGAACCCGCTGAATCCGCGCACCTTCACGGCCGCCACCCCCGGCGCCCTGATCCTGTGCCCGACGCGCGAACTGGCGCAGCAGGTGGCGCACGACGCCATCGACCTGGTGCAGCATTGCAAGGGCCTGCGCATCGCCAACGTGGTGGGCGGCATGCCTTACCAGATGCAGCTGGCGCGTCTGCAGAACGCCGACCTGGTGGTCGCCACCCCGGGCCGCCTGCTGGACCTGCAGCGCCAGGGCCAGCTGAAGCTGGACAAGGTCAAGTTCCTGGTCGTCGACGAAGCCGACCGCATGCTGGACCTGGGCTTTGCCGAAGACCTGGCCGAAGTGCACAACCTGACCGCCAACCGCGGCCAGACCATGATGTTCAGCGCCACCTTCGCGCCGCGCATCCAGCAGCTGGCCGGCCGCGTCATGCGCAATGCGCAGCGCATCCAGGTCGACAGCCCGCAGGAAGCGCACGCCAACATCAAGCAGGTGCTGTTCTGGGCCGACAGCCTGCAGCACAAGCGCAAGCTGCTGGACCACTGGCTGCGTGACACCACGATCAACCAGGCGATCGTCTTCGCCAGCACCCAGATCGATTGCGACAACCTCGCCAACGACCTGCAGCAGGAAGGCTTCAGCGCCGTCGCGCTGCACGGCGCGCTGTCGCAAGGCATCCGCAACCGCCGCCTGATGGCCCTGCGCCAGGGCCAGGTGCAGATCCTGGTGGCCACCGACGTCGCCGCCCGTGGCATCGACGTGCCGACGATCACGCACGTGTTCAACTTCGGCCTGCCGATGAAGAGCGAAGACTACACGCACCGCATCGGCCGCACCGGCCGTGCCGGCCGCGACGGCCTGGCGATCACCTTCGCCGAGTTCCGCGACCGCCGCAAGATCGGCGACATCGAGGCGTACAGCAAGCAGCGCTTCACCGCCGAGACGATCCCGGGCATGGAGCCGCAGCAGCGCGCCCCGGCGGCGCCGCGCTTCGGCTTCGGCGGCAAGCCGGCCCGTCCGGGCGGCGAACGCCGTCCCGGCGGCGGTGGCTTTGGCAAGAGCACCGGCTTTGGCGGCAAGACCTTCGGCCCCCGCGACAGCCGCGGCCCGGCCGCACCGCGCGAAGGCGGCTTCGCCCCGCGTGGTGAAGGCAGCTTCGGCGCCCGTGACGGCGGCGGCTTCGTGCCCCGTCCGCGCCCGGCGCGCTAAAGCCCGGGTCATTCCCGCCGCAGCCTGCCCCCGCGCAGGCGGCTGGCGCGAATCCAGAGCTTCCGGCAAAGGCGACCTTCGGGTCGCCTTTTTTGCGTCATGCTGCCGGCCTACACTGGCTGCACGCGGCTGCCGTTTGCCGCCACAAGGGAAAAACCATGGCTTTCTCGCACGCTGCCTTTTCATCCTTGCGCCACCTTGCCGTCGCCTTGGCCTGGCTGCTCCTCGCCGCCGCGCCGCTGGCGGCGACCGCCCGGGACTTCGACCTGCAAGGCCACCGCGGCGCGCGGGCGGTGCTGCCCGAAAACTCCTTGCCCGGATTCGCCTACACCCTGGGCGTGGGCGTGACCACCATCGAGACCGACATCGCCATCACCCGCGATGGCGTGCTGGTGCTGTCGCACGACCCGGCGCTGAACGCCGACATCACGCGCGGCCCCGACGGCAGCTTCCTGACGGGGCGCGGCCCGCTCATCTCCAAGCTCACGGCTGCCGAACTAGCCGCCTACGACGTCGGCCGCATTCGGCCGGGCAGCGACTACGCCAGGACCTTCGCGCAGCAGCAGCCGGTGGACGGCACGCGCATCCCGCGGCTGGCCGACCTGTTCGCGCTGGCGCGCAAGGCCGGCAACGAGCAGGTGCGCTTCGCCATCGAGACCAAGCTGACGCCGACCGCGCCCAACGACACGATGCCGCCGGAGGAATTCGCGCGCCGGCTGGTGGCGGCGATCCGCGAGGCGGGACTGGAACAGCGCAGCTCCATCCTCTCCTTCGACTGGCGCACCTTGCAACTGGTGCAAAAGGAGGCGCCTGGGATTCCCACCGTCTACCTGAGCATCCAGCAGCGCTCGATGGACAACATCGGTGCCGGCCAGCCCGGCGGCTCCGAGTGGACCGCCGGCTTCCAGCTGAAGGACCACGGCTCGGTGCCCAGGATGATCAAGGCGGCCGGCGGCCACACCTGGTCGTCGTTCTGGCGCGACCTGACGCCCGAGGCGGTGAAGGAGGCGCAGGCGCTCGGCTTGAAGGTGCTGGCCTGGACCGTCAACGACGCACCGACCATGGCGCGGATGTTCGACATGGGCGTGAATGGCATCGTGACCGACCGCCCCGAGCTGCTGCGCGCCCAGATGCAGCAGCGCGGCATGCCGCTGCCGCGGGCGACACCGGTTCGGCCCTGAGGGTCAGGGGCAGGCCGGCTCCGCCGGAGCCGCCGGACCGGAGATGCGCAGCCGCCCCGTCTCCGGCCAGCGCCGGCGCAGGAACACCCAGGCCACCAGGCCGATGCACATCATCAGCAGCGACGCCAGCGCCAGCGCCAGAGCCGAGTGCATCACCAGCGGCGCGATGGCGCCGGCCACGATTCCGTTGGACGAAGCGCCGATGAAGGCCTGCAGCGAGGACGCCATGCCGCGCCGGTCGGGATGCAGGTCCAGCACCAGCAGCGTCACCACCGGCACCATCAGGGCCCAGCCGAAGGCGAACACGGCGATCGGCAGCATCGCCCAGGCCGGATGCGCCTGGAACAGGAAGTTGGCGGCCACGTTCAGCAGCGAGACCGCGAGCATCACGGCGAAGCCGTAGCGGATCTGCCGCTGCGGCTGGATCTTGCCGGCCAGCCGGCCGCTGGCGAAGGAGCCGGCCATGATGCCGGAGATGGTCAGCAGGAAGAACCAGAAGAACTGCGTCGGTCCCAGCCCGAGCACCTGGCCGAGGAAAGCCGGCGCCGACAGCACGTACAGGAACATGCCGTTGAACGGGATGCCGCTGGCCAGCGCCAGCAGCAGGAAGCGGCCGCTCGATCCCAGCTGCCAGTAGCCACGCATCAGGTTGCGGGCGTTGAACGGCTGGCGCTGGGTGGCGTGCAGCGTCTCGGGCAGCAGCTTGAAGTTGGCGCTCCACAGCACGATGCCGACGCCGGTGAGGAACCAGAAGATGCTGTGCCAGCCCAGGTGCACGAAAAGCCAGCCGCCGATGATGGGCGCGATCGCCGGGGCCACTCCGAAGTAGATGGTGACCTGGCTCATCACCTTCTGCGCCTGCTCGGGCGGGAACATGTCGCGGATGATGGCGCGCGACACCACCATGCCGGCGCCCGACGACAGGCCCTGCAGGCCGCGGAAGAACACCAGGGGCGCGACGGTCTGCGACAGCGCGCAGCCGGCCGAAGCCAGCGTGAAGATGGCGATCGACCACAGCACCACCGGGCGCCGCCCGAAGCTGTCGGCCAGCGCGCCGTGGAACAGGTTCATGAAGGCGAAGCCGAACAGGTAGGCCGACAGCGTCTGTTGCATCTGCACCGGGGTCGCGCCCAGGGCCGACGCGATGCCGGTGAAGGCCGGGATGTAGGTGTCAATGGAAAAGGGGCCGAGCATGCCCAGCAGGGCAAGCAGGACGGCCAGCGCCCAGCGGGGCGCGGTCCAGAGTTGGGAGGCTTGGGGGTTCACTGGGAAGGGGCAGGGTCTAGGGTCTAGGGTCTAGGGAGGACGGGTCCGTGAGCGTAACCCTAAGCGACCCCAACCCCCAACCCCCTCGCCCCTAGCCCCTAGCCCCTAGCCCCTAGCTTCTCCAGCATCGCCTTGGTCACCAGCACCACGCCGTTGGCGGTGCGGTAGAAGCGCTGGGCGTCGAGTTCGGCGTCTTCGCCGATGACGGTGCCGGCCGGGATGGTGCAGCCGCGGTCGATCACCACGCGGCTCAGGCGGCAGCCGGACTGGATCTCGGTCTCCGGCATGATGACGGCTTCGCTGATCATGCACGACGAGTGCACGTTCACCTGCGAGAAGATCACGGCCTTGCGGATCACCGAGCCGCACACCACGCAGCCGCCGGAGACCAGCACGTTGGCCGTCACGCCATGGTTGCCGCGTTCGTCGGGAACGAACTTGGCCGGCGGCAGCTGCTCCTGGTGGGTCCAGATCGGCCAGTCGCGGTCGTACAGGTCCAGCTCGGGCCAGTCGGAGGCCAGGTCGAGGTTGGCGGCCCAGAACGCATCGACCGTGCCGACGTCGCGCCAGTAGGGATTGGCGCGGCTGGCGCGCGGCACGCTGGAGTGGTTCAGCGGATGCGCCAGCGCGCGGCCTTCCTTGACCACGCGCGGGATCACGTTCTTGCCGAAGTCGTGCTCGGACGCGTCGTCGCCCAGGTCCTCCTCGAGCAGCTGGTACAGGTACTCGGCGTCGAACACGTAGATGCCCATGCTGCCCAGCGCGCGGTCCGGCTTGCCGGGGATCGCCGGCGGATCGGCCGGCTTTTCGACGAAGGCCGTGATGTTGCGCTGTTCGTCCACGTGCAGCACGCCCAGGGCGGTGCCTTCCATGCGCGGCACCTCGATGCAGCCCACGGTGCACTTGCTGCCGCTTTGCACGTGGTCCAGCAGCATCAGCGAGTAGTCCTGCTTGTAGATGTGGTCGCCGGCCAGCACCAGGATGTACTCGGGCCCGTAGGCCCGCAGGATGTCGATGTTCTGCGTGATCGCATCGGCGGTGCCGCGGTACCAGAAAGCTTCGTTGACGCGCTGCTGCGCCGGCAGCAGGTCGATGAACTCGTTGGCTTCGCCGCGCAGGAAGTTCCAGCCACGCTGCAAGTGGCGCAGCAGCGAGTGCGACTTGTACTGCGTCAGCACGCCGATGCGGCGGATGCCGGAGTTGATGCAGTTGGACAGCGCGAAGTCGATGATGCGGAACTTGCCGCCGAAGTACACGGCCGGCTTGGCCCGGCGGTCGGTCAGGTCCAGCAGGCGCGAGCCGCGCCCGCCCGCCAGCACCAGCGCGACGGTGCGCTTGGGCAGTTGCCGCGCCAGCACCATCCGCTCGGTGGCGGCGTCGGCCGTCATCGGTTGCGCGGCGCCGAGCGCTTCCTGGGCGCCAGTCTGCTCCTGCATTGCTTGTCACCTGAGAATGGATCGGATGTCACTGTGGTCCCGGCCGGCTGGCTCGGGTGTAGGACACTGTCGCCTTTGGCACTGCAAGTGCCCCACGGCCGAGCCGATGGCGCGGCCCGGCACTACCATCGAGACCCATGCTCCAGGACTCGGACACCGAAGAAGGCGCGTCGCCGCAGCGCAGGGCGCTGGCCGTTCCGCACCCGCTGTTGCTGGCCTCGGCCGGGGCCGGGGCGCCCTTGACCGAAACCGGCCGCCTGCTGCTGGCCACCGACTGGGCCGCCACGCCGCTGGGTCCCGTCGCCGGCTGGCCGCGCAGCCTGCGCATCGCGGTCAGCATCTGCCTGAACTCGCGCTTTCCGATGTTCGTTTGGTGGGGCCCGTCGCTGGTCAACATCTACAACGACGCCTACATCCCGGTGCTGGGCCAGCGGCATCCGCAGGCGTTCGGGCAGCCGGCGCGCCAGTCGTGGAGCGACATCTGGGACGTGGTGGGGCTGCAGGCGGACGAGGTCATGGTGCACGGCCGCGCCAGCTGGAACGAACGCGTGCTGCTGGTGATGGAGCGCAACGGCTATCCCGAGGACACCTGGTTCACCTGGTCGTACAGCCCGATCCACGACGACGAGGGCGGCATCGGCGGCCTGTTCTGCGCCTGCACCGAGGAAACCGGCGCGGTGCTCGCCGAGCGCGAGCGCGACCGGCTGGTGCGCGAGGCGCAGGACGCCGCCCACACGCTGCGCACCTGGTTCGACGACGCCCCCGGCTTCGTCGCGCTGCTGCGCGGCCCGCGCTTCGTCTTCGAGCTGGCCAACAAGGCCTACTACCAGCTGGTGGGGCACCGCGACATCATGGGCCGGCCGGTGCTCGAGGCGCTGCCGGAGGTGCGCGAGCAAGGCTTCGTCGAGCTGCTCGAGCAGGTGTACCGCACCGGCAAGCCCTTCGTCGGCCGGGGCATGGCGCTGCAGGTGCAGCCGCAGCCGGGCGGCCCCGCGGTGCTTCGCTTCGTCGATTTCGTGTTCCAGCCGGTTCACGACGCCGATGGCCAAGTCGCCGGCATCTTCGCCCAGGGCCACGACGCCACCGAGCAAGTGCAGGGCGCCCGCGCGCTGCAGGATGCCGACCGCCGCAAGGACGACTTCCTGGCCACGCTGGCGCACGAGCTGCGCAACCCGCTGGCGCCGATCCGGCAGGCCGCGCTGGTGGCGCGCAACGACGCGCCGCGGCAGGCCTGGGCGCTGGGGGTGATCGAGCGACAGGTCGGGCACATGGCCTTGCTGCTGGACGACCTGCTGGACGTTTCGCGCATCTCGCGCGGCAAGCTGGAGCTGCGGCTGCGGCGGGTGGAACTGCGCGAGGTGGTCGACGCGGCGGTGGAAACCGTGCGCCCGCTGCTGCAGGCCAAGCGGCACCAGCTGCACGTGCGGCTGCCGCCGGGGGCGGCGCCGCTGCTGGTCGATCCGGTGCGGCTGGCACAGGTGGTGTCCAACTTGTTGTCCAATGCGGGTAAGTACACCGACGCCGGTGGCCGGATCGAACTGGAAGCCGGGATGGCCGACGGGGTGCTGACGCTGCGGGTGCGCGACAACGGCATCGGCCTGTCGGCGCAGGACCGCCCGGAGATCTTTGAGATGTTCTCCCAGGTGGCGTCGGCGATAGACCGGTCGGAAAACGGCCTGGGGATCGGCCTGGCGCTCACCCGCGGGCTGGTTCAATTGCATGGAGGCCGCATCGACGCCGCGAGCGATGGGCCAGGAAAAGGATCGGAGTTCATCGTGACCCTGCCAACACGCCAGCCGGATCAGCCGGCCGCCACCACCGCCGCGGATTCCGCGCCGGCCCAACCCGCCGCCCCGCGCTCGCGCAAGGTGCTGCTGGCCGACGACAACGCCGACGCCCTGGAAACCATGGCGGCCCTGCTGGAGATCGAAGGCCACGTGGTGCAGACGGCCACCGACGGCAACCGCGCGCTGCTCGCGGGCGAGCAGCTGCGCCCCGACGTGGCCATCCTGGACATCGGCATGCCGCACCTGAACGGCTACGAAGCGGCGGCGAAGATCCGGGAGACTGACTGGGGCCGCAGCGTGGTGCTGATCGCGCTCACGGGCTGGGGCCAGGAGCAGGACCAGGCCCGGGCGCGCGAAGCGGGCTTCGACCACCATTGCACCAAGCCGGTGGACATCGAGCGCCTGCTGCAGCTGGTCCAGGGGGCTTGAAGTCGGGGCGCCGGTAGCATTTGGAACGATTGGGTCGCATCCAGGCGGTCCGGTGCTGCGTATCCACATGAAGCACAGCTCCAAGCTCCTCCTCGGCCTGGCCGCCACCACCCTCGCGCTGGCCGCCCGTGCCGGCTGCGGCATCGAGGCGAGCCAAGTGCCGCGCGTCACCAACGGCGGCGCCGGCGTGATCGGCTGAGCGTCACCGGCTGGGGCGTCGATGCGCGCACCGACGCCGAACCGATGACGCCAGGCACGGGCGCTGGCGCCCAGCCCGAGGCCTGGACGACGGTGGGTGGCCGCGCCGGCATCACGCGCTTGGGTGGCAATCGCTGGTCGGTGGCGTCGACCGCGCCGGCCGCCAACCCGTCCCGGGGCACGCCTTACTGAGCGTCCCGGGTGGGCAGCTTCAGGCCCGGGAGCCTGGCTGGTCCTTGCCACCGCGCGCGCTGGCGAACAGGCCCCAGCAGCACAGCGCCGTCGGCACCGCCAGCGCCAGGTAGCCGGCGCTGTAGCTGCCGAACAGGCCAGACACGGCGCCGAACGCCGCCGGGCCGAGCACCACGCCGAAGAAGGTGACCGACAGCGAGCCACCGGTGGCGGTGCCGGCCATGCCGGGCGGCGCCAGCCGGGCGACTTCGGCCAGGTAGACGCCGTTCCAGCCGGTGGCCGAAGCGCCGAAGGCCGCCAGCAACACCAGCACCAGCGCCAGCGGCGCCGTGGCCGGCAGCAGCCCGGTGGCCGCCGTGCACAGCGCCATCATCGCGGCCAGCAGCATCAGCGTGCGCCGCGCGCCGAGGAAGCGATCGGCGATCCAGCCCCACAGGATCCGGCCCGCCACGCCACCGGCCTGCGCCACCGACAGCGCGAAGCCCGCGGCCACCAGGCTGTAGCCCAGGCTGCTGTGCAGGTGCGTGACGATGTAGGTTGCCAGGCACAGCTGCACCATGGAAAACACGAACGACAGCGAGGCCAGGCGCTTGAGCTGGGGATGGCCGAACACCATCCGCAACGGGCCGGTCAGGCTGCGCATGGCCAGCGGCGCGTCCGGCCGGCGGTCGGCGTCGTGCCCGCGGCGCAGCGGCTGCGCCGCCAGGGCGCAGGCCACGCAGGCCAGCGCCACTTCGAACAAACCGAGCGCGATGCCGGTGTTCAGCACCAGCGTGGGCACGATCGCGCCGGCCATCACGCCGCCCAGCGGCACGCCGGTTTGCTTGATGGAGAAGATCAGGGCGGCCCGGTGCGGCGGCGTGGTGGCGGCCAGCAGGTGCGAGCTGGCCGGCGTGATCGGGCCGTAGCCCATCCCGATCAGCACCGCGCCTGCCGCCACGGCCGCCACCGATGGCAGCACCGACAGGCACAGGCCGGCGGCGCACAGCAGCAGGCCGGCCTGGCTGACGCGGATGGCGCCGTAGCGCGCCACGCACTGGCCGGCCATCAGGCTGGCCAGGATGGCACCGACGTAGACCAGGGCGATGTACACGCCGGTCATGGTGGCCGAGACGCCGAGCGACTGCGCCACCGCCGGCGCGACGGCCGGGATGGCCAGCACCGCCATCGAGACCATGGCCTGGATCGCCAGCGTGGTCAGCAGGACCAGCCAGCCGCCGGTGGCGGTGGTGGAGGGGGCGGGCAGCGGGGGCGGTGGAGGGCGGGTCAAACCGGGTCCGCGGCGGACGCCTTGAGCTTGACGATTTCGTCGCACAGCGACTCGAGCCTGGAGACCATGTTGTCGCGCATCAGGTCGACCCGCTTGACGATCTTGCCGGTGGCCTGGGCGCTGGTGTTGGCGAAGGTCAGGATCTCCTCGAAGCCCTCGACCTGCTTGCGGATGCCTTCGATCGCCTTGTCGATGGCCTGGAAGCTGGCGCCGTCCTTGGAGCCGTGCTGGGCCGCGCGCACCGACAGCGCGGTGGCCACCATCAGCGCCGCCTTCAGCCAGCAGTCGCTGGCCTCGCTTTCGGCGTCCCAGCGCAGCACGATGTCGTGGCCGTAGCGGCTGAACACCGGCACGCTGGCCGGCGCCGTCTTCTCGCTGTGCACGAAGATGCAGACGCCGGCGCCGCGGTTGCGCCGCGCGATGTCGGCCTCGGCCAGCGTGCGGGCCAGGTCGTAGGAGGCGTTCTCCTTGGCCTCCACCACGATGCGGGC
Organism: Ramlibacter sp.; assembly: GCF_028292805.1. Lineage (GTDB taxonomy): Bacteria > Pseudomonadota > Gammaproteobacteria > Burkholderiales > Burkholderiaceae_C > Ramlibacter. The sequence goes on from NZ_JAQGLS010000153.1 coordinate 15,886, forward strand.
GCCGGCCGCGGTCTTTTCCGGGCCGATGGACAGCACGTAGTCGCCGACCTTGCAGTTGGGAATCACGCCGGTGGAGTTGCCACAGTCCTGCACCACGTCACCCGCGCCTTCGGCCACCTGGCGCAGCAGCAGGCCGAGGTCGGCCTCGAACTCGCCGCCGTGGCGCGTGCTGCGGGCCGCTTCCTCGCGCCGCGTGTTCAGGTTGCTGACGGCGATCTCCAGCGTCTTGGCCAGGTTGTTGGCCAGTTCCAGCTGCTGGCGGTGGTTGTCCTGCAGCATGGTCTGCAGCCGGTTCAGCGCCGAGCCCGCGTTGTCCAGGCTCAGCTCGCTGGTCAGGTTCTTCTGCGCCGACTCGACGCGGCCGACCAGCCGGCTGAGGGCGGAGTCGGGCCGGTCCAGGCTGAACTCGGCGACCACGTCGCCCATGCGCTTGCTCATGGCCTCGTTCAGGTCGCCGTGCTTGGTGCCCAGCTCGCGCAGGAAGCGGTTCAGGGCGCTGTCCGGCTGGTCGAGCGAGAACTGCTGCAGGATGCTCAGGTTTTGCGCCTGGATCACGCCGTCCAGCGTCTTTTGCATGGTGGTCACCAGCTGGTTGTCACCGGACGGGTCCAGCATCCGGAACAGCGAGCTGTTGTCGCCCACGAACTGCTCGAACAGCTTGCCCAGGCTCTGCTCGGCCACCTGCACCTGCCCGCGCATCACTTGCGCGAGGTCGCCGTCGTGCCGGATCAGGCGTTCCACGCGCTCGGTGAACATGCCTTGCTGCGGATCGAAGTAGCGGGTGAGCGTGCTGGTGACGTTGCCTTCCATGGTTTCGCGCCAGCCGTTCAGGCGCTCGGTCAGGGCCGACATCAGCCGCTCGCCCTCCTTGCGCACGGCGTCGCCGTCGACCACGCCGCGCGCCGCGCGCAGCGACAGCACGCCGATCTTCAGCGCGGTCTGGATGAAGTCGGTGCGCGGCCGGCCCTCGGCGTATTCGCGCGCCGCCACCAGCACTTCGGGGTCGGAAATCGCGAGGTTCAGGTACAGCGGCTCGACCGCTCCGGGCGGGGCCGCGGCGAAGCCTTGCGATTGGACGGTCTGGATGGGGGCGATGGGTTGGTTCATGGCCGGTTCATTCTAGAACGACGGTCAGGTTTGCCCGGACACCAATGCGCCTGCGCGGGGATGACGAAGCCAGGTCAGGAGGCGCAGGCGGCGAGCGTCGTTGCCCGAAAGCGCACGACCGCGGCGCTTTCGGTCTGCGGCGTGCAGGCCAGCGCCAGGCCGACGGCCGCGCCCTGCGGCAGGCCCCAGGCCCCAGGCCGCTTGCCACCAGCGCCAGCAGCGTCTGCACCCCTGCTGCGCCACTCGCGGCAAGAAGCCGACGCTCTGGCACGCCAGCGTGGCGGCGCTGTGCAGGTCGTCGGTGCCGCCGGCCCCGTATATCACGAACGCTTCGTTGGCCGGCCCGCGCAGATGCGGCGGACCCTGGCCGGCCGGTCGGCGCGTGGCCGCGCGGCAGGGCCACGATGAATTCGTCACGCCAGCGGCGCCGGCCGTAGGTGCTGGTGCCGACGAAGCCCACCTGCAGCGTGCCGCCCGTGCCTTCGACCGCGCTGCGCGCCACGCGCCCAGCTGGCTGCCGGGGAACAGCAGCTTGCGCTGCCTTGGCCAGCACCGTGCGGCCGCTGGTCGTGAGCGGCACGCCGCCGGCCACGCGCTCGAACAGCCGGGTGCCCAGCTCCGCGTGCTGCTTCTGGATCGAGACCGTCAGCGGCGGCTGCGCAATGTGCAGGCGCTGCGCCGCGCGGCGGAAGATCTCGGGGTTTGGGCAAGGACGACGAAATGGCGGGATCCGGCGCAGGTCCATGGTGGGCGGTCGGGGTTGCAGCCAGGCACAGCCCAGCGCTGCTTCCACCACCGCCGCCGCCGGCGCCGCGCGCCCACCGTCAGCCTTTGAAGACCGGTGCCCGCTTCTCGAGGAAGGCGGCCACCGCCTCGCGGTGGTCGTCGGTCTGGTGCGACAACGCCTGGAACGAGGCTGCCATCTCCAGCAGGGTGTCCAGGCGGGTGTGCATGGCTTCGCGCAGCAGCCGCTTGGTCAGGCGCACGGCATGCGGCGGATTGGCGGCGATCTTCGCGGCCAGTTCGTTGGCAGTTTCCAGCAGCTTGTCGGCCGCCACCACGCGCGACACCAGGCCCCAATCGGCCGCTTGCTGCGCCCCGATCACGTCCCCGGTGAACGACAGCTCGCTGGCGCGCGACAGGCCGATCAGGCGCGGCAGCAGCCAGGCACCGCCGTCGCCGGGGATGATGCCCAGCTTGACGAAGCTCTCGGCGAACTTGGCGTGCTCCGAGGCGATACGGATATCGCACATGCAGGCCAGGTCCATGCCGGCGCCGATCGCCGCGCCGTTGACGGCGGCGATCACCGGCACTTCGAGGTTGAACAGGGCCAGGGGCAGGCGCTGGATGCCGGTGCGGTACTCCTGCCGGATCTGCATGCCGCCAATGCTGCCGTTGGCCTGCCGCTCCATGTCCTTGATGTCGCCGCCAGAGGAGAACGCGGTGCCCGCGCCGGTGAGGATCACCGCGCGCACGCTGCGGTCGTTGTGGATGCGCTCGATCGCCTCGATGAAGTCGGCCACCGCGGTGTTGCCGGTCAGCGGGTTGCGGCGAGCCGGCTCGTTCATGGTCAGGGTGACCACGGGGCCGTTCTGTTGGTAGAGGAGGAAGTTAGGCATGGGCGGGAGACTAGGGTGCGCGACTGCAAATGTCCAATAGCGAATCGCCGTGCTCCGATATCTCTTGCGTATCGCACGAGCTAGGTGAAAACCCGCGGGCGCGCTGAGCAATGGCGTCATGCTCACAGCGATCCGGCATCGCCCACCCTTGATTGACTACCGGACCGTGCTGATCGCCCCTCCTGTCCTGCGCCGCATGGCAAGACACCTGGAGACTGCATGAAGCCCGCGCTGGGACACTTGGGGGACCCAAGGCGTTCCGCAAGATCGACACGCGCGATGCCGCCACCTGGGCATCGGTGATCTTCGCGAGGAAGATCTCGCTGCTTTGATACTCCGCGGCTATCGGCGGATCCAGGTGGAAACCCGTCGCTGCTCTGCAGTCGGGTGGTTGACCGTAGCGATCCGGTATCGCCGGACCCAGATTAAATATTGGACGCCTGGCGCTATCCGCTCCTATGCTCGCCGAATGAGGCAACTGCTGTCCGCTTTCCGCTACGCCGCGTTGCCCCAGGCAACGCAGGCTTTCCGCGCCGAAGTGCGCGAGTTTCTGCGCGCTTCATGGGAGCCGGCCCCGCCGCAGCTGCGCGCGCGCTCCTGGATGGGATTCGACGCGGGCTTCAGCCGCAAGCTGGCCGAGCGCGGCTGGGTCGGCGTGACCTTGCCCAAGGAATACGGCGGCGCCAGCATGGACGCCTTCTCGCGCTTCGTGCTGGTCGAGGAGTTGCTGGCCGCCGGCGCGCCGGTCTCGGCCCACTGGATCGCCGACCGCCAGAGCGGCCCGCTGATCAACAAGTTCGGCACCGAGGCGCAGCGCCGCTTCTACCTGCCGAAAATCTGCGCGGCGCAAGCTTTCTTTTGCATCGGCATGAGCGAGCCCAACGCCGGCTCCGATCTGGCCAGCGTCGGCACCCGCGCGACGAAGTGCGAAGGCGGCTGGAAGCTCAACGGCCGCAAGATCTGGACGACCAACGCGCACCACTGCCGCTACATGATCGCGCTGGTGCGCTCCTCGGGCGATCCGGCCGACCGGCAGCAGGGCTTGTCGCAGTTCATCGTCGAGCTGGCGCTGCCCGGGGTGACGGTGCGGCCGATCACCGATCTGGCCGGCGACGCCCACTTCAACGAGGTGTTCTTCGACGACGTGCTGCTGGCCGACGATGCGCTGGTGGGCGAGGAAGGCAGCGGCTGGATGCAGGTCAACGCCGAACTGGCGTTCGAGCGCAGCGGCCCCGAGCGCATCTACTCCAGCATCGTGCTGCTGGAGCACTGGATCGCCTGCCTGCGCCGCGGCGGCAACGGTGCGCGGCACGTGGAAACCGTCGGCCGCTTCGCCACCCACCTGGCCACGCTGCGCAACATGTCGGTCGCCGTCACCGCCCGGCTGGTGGCGGGCGAAAGTCCGATCGTCGAGGCGGCGCTGGTCAAGGACATCGGCACCACCTTCGAGCAGGAGATCCCGACGCTGATCGCCGATGCGATCGGGGCCGACCCGGGCGCCGACCTCGACGCCGAGCTGCTGGCCACGGTGTTTTACCTGGCCCAGGTCGCGCCCACCTTCTCGCTGCGCGGGGGCACCCGCGAGATTCTGCGCGGCATGATCGCCCGCGGGCTCGGACTGCGCTGAAGGATCCCCATGTTTGCAGAAGCCATCGAAGACATCCTGCGCGACCGCTGTACCCCCGCCGTGGTCCGCGCCATCGAAGCCGGAGGCTCGCCCGCCGCCTTGTGGGAAGCCCTGGCCGGTGCCGGCTTCCTCGACCTGTTGACGCCGGAGGACAGCGGCGGCGCCGGCCTGCCGCTGGCCGAGCTGTTTCCGGTGCTGGCGCACTTCGGCCGTTACGCCGTGCCGGTGCCGGTGGCGCAGTCCATCGCCGCCCGCGCCTTGGTCGCCGAAGGCGTGGCTTTGCCGCAAGGGCTGCTGACCATCGCGCCCGCGTTCCAGCGCGACGCAGGCGGCGGCATCCGTTGCCCGCTGGTGCCGTTCGGCGCGATCGCCGAGCACGTGCTGGCGGCGGACGGCAAGCGGCTGGTGCTGCTGTCGTGCGCTCGCGCGCGGCGCAGCCCCGCCGGCATCGCGCATACCCAGCTGGCCAGCCTGGCCTGGACCGACGCCGCTGCGGCGGAACCCGTCGCCGGCGACGCGGCGGCGCTGGCGCCGCTGGCGGCCGCGGTGCATGCCGCGCTGCTGGCCGGTGCGATGACGCGGGTGTTCGAGATGACCTTGCAGTACTGCAACGAACGCTCGCAGTTCGGCAAGTCGCTGGGCAAGTTCCAGGCGGTGCAGCACCAGCTGAGCGTGATGGCCGAACAGGTCGTCGCCGCTTCGATCGCCGCCGAAGCGGCGTTCCAGACCGACGCGCGCACGCCGCGGCTGCTGCCCGCAGCGATCGCCAAGGCCCGCACCAGCGAAGCCGCACCGGGCGTGGCCAACACGGCCCACGCGCTGCACGGCGCCATCGGCGTCACCGGGGAATACGACCTGCAGCTGCTGACGCGCCGGCTGCACGAATGGCGCCTGGCTCACGGGTCCGAGGGCCACTGGCACCGCATCGTCGGCGAGCAGGTCCTGGCCACCGACACCACCCTGGCCCAATTCGTGCGCGCCGCCTGAATCCAGAACCACAAAGGAGACACTCTTTCATGAACCGCAACCGCTTCCTGCTTGCCGCCGCCGCAATCGCCGCCTGCGCCGTCCTCCCTGCCGGCAGCGCGCTGGCGCAGGACTTCCCCAGCCGGCCGATCCGGTTCATCGTGCCGTTCGCGCCGGGCAGCGGCACCGACACCTCGGCCCGCTACTTCGGCCGCAAGCTGACCGAGCTGACGGGCCAGCCGGTGGTGGTGGACAACAAGCCGGGCGCCAACGGCTTCATCGCGGTGCAGGCCGTGCTGGCCGCGCCGGCCGACGGCTATACCGTGTTCGTCGGCAGCAATTCGACGCTGGCCGTCAACGTGGCGCTGTTTCGCAAGCTGCCGTACAACCCGCAGGCCGACTTCGCGCCGCTGAGCATGATGATGCGCGCGCCCGTCGTCGTCGTGGTGCCGCCGCAGTCTCCGTTCAAGACGCTGCCCGACCTGATCGCCGCCGCCAAGGCCAGGCCCGGCAAGCTCAATCACGGCGGCGGCTCGGCCGGCTACCAGCTGATGAACGAGTCGCTGAACGAGCGCGCCGGGCTGGACATCGTGAACGTGCCGTTCAAGGGCGCCTCCGACGCGTTGGCCGCCGTCGCCTCCGGCACGGTGGACCTCGCCTTCGCCGACATCACCGCTTCCACCGAGCTGGTCAAGGCCGGCAAGATCCGCGCGCTGGCCGTCGCTTCCAGCCGCCGCGCCGCGGCCTTGCCCGATGTGCCGCACATGGGTGAAGCCGGGTTGCCTGGCTACGGCGCCTACGTCTGGGTCGGCGCCATGGTGCCGGCCAAGACGCCAAAGGCCGAAACCGACAAGCTGGCCACCCTGCTGGGACAGATCGAGCGCCTGCCCGAGACCAAGGCTTTCTACGAGAAGCTCGGCGCCGAAACCATGAACGGCGGCGCCGAGGAAATGCGCAAGTTCCAGGCCGAGGAGATCGAGCTGTGGAAACGCATCGCCGTCAAGGCGAAGGTGCAGCAGGAATGAACGACAACCACCAGCAGGAGACAAGCATGCAAGCCACACAATTGACTCGCCGGCTGGCCTTCGCGGCCGTGGCCGCCACCTTCGGCGTTGCCGCCGCACCCGTCTTGGCGCAGGCCGCGTGGCCGACCAAGCCGATCACCATGGTCGTGCCGTTCCCGCCGGGCGGGCCGACCGATCTGGTGGCGCGCGTGCTGGCCCAAAAGCTGGGCGAGCAACTCGGCCAGAACGTGCTCGTCGACAACAAGGGCGGCGCCAACGGCAACATCGGCGCGATGGCCGTGGCGCGCGCGCCGGCCGACGGCTACACCATCCTGTACAACACCTCGTCGATCACGCTCAGCCCCGCGCTGTACAAGAGTCTTTCGTACAGCGTGGAGAAGGACTTCGCGCCGGTGGCCCTGACGGCCGTGGTGCCGCTGGCGCTGGTGGTGCATCCCGGCATTCCGGCCAACACCGTCAAGGAGTTCGTCGCCTACGCCAAGGCGAACCCGGGCAAGCTGACCTACGGCTCCGCCGGCAACGGCAACGTGACCCACCTGGGGGCCTTCCAGTTCGCGCAGGCCAACGGCATCGAGGCCGTGCACGCGCCGTTCAAGGGCAGCGCGCCGGCCGACGTGGCGCTGGTCGCCGGCGACATCCAGTTCATGACCGACACCATCAATTCGGTGATGGGCTTCGTCAAGGACAAGCGCCTGAAGCTGCTGGCGGTGACCAGTTCCAGACGCATGTCGCTGTTCCCCGACGTGCCGACGCTGGCCGAGTCCGGCATGCCCGGCTTCGAGGTCGGCGCCTGGCAGGGCGTGATGGTGCCGGCGGCCACGCCCAAGCCCATCGTGGAGCGGCTCAGCGCCGAGATCAACAAGGCGCTGCAAAGCGCCCACGTGCGCGCCAGCCTGGCGGTCCAGGGCGCCGAGCCGCTGGGCTCCACGCCGGCCGAATACGGCGCCTACGTGAAGAAGGAACTGGCTCGCTGGGCGCAGGTGGTCAAGGCCTCCGGCGTCACGATCGAATAAGCCGTGCTGCCGTTGCAAGGCATCCGCGTCATCGACCTGAGCGCGGTGGTGCTCGGCCCTTACGCCAGCCAGAACCTGGCCGACTACGGCGCCGACGTGATCAAGGTGGAGCCGCCGGAAGGCGACTCCACACGCCACACCGGGCCGAGCACGGAAGTCGGCATGGGCGCGATCTTCCTGGGCGTGAACCGGGGCAAGCGCAGCATCGTGCTGGACTTGAAGCGCCCCGCGGCGCGCGAGGCATTGCTCCGGCTGGTCGACACCGCCGACGTGCTGATGCACAGCATCCGGCCGCAAAAGCTGGCCGCCATCGGGCTGGACCCGCAGGCGCTGATGGCGCGCAACCCGCGGCTGGTCTACGTCGGTCTGCACGGCTTCGGCGAAGCCGGCCCGTACCGCGGCCGACCGGCCTACGACGACATCATCCAGGGCATGTCAGGCAGCGCCGCCTTGATGGAGCGCCAGACCGGCCAGCCCCAGTACTTCCCGACGATTGCTGCCGACAAGACCTGCGGCCTGGTCGCCACCCACGCCATCCTGGCGGCGTTGTTCGCGCGCGAACGCACGGGGCAGGGCAGCTATGTCGAAGTGCCGATGTTCGAAACCATGGCGGCCTTCAACCTGGTGGAGCACTGGTACGGCCACCACTTCGATCCGCCGCAGGCCGGCTGCGGCTATCCGCGCCTGTTCGCGCCGCACCGCAAGCCGTATCGCACCACCGACGGCTTCCTGTGCGTGATGCCGTACACCGACGCCCACTGGCGGCGCTTCTTCACCGAGGCCGGACGCGCCGATGCCGCCGCGGACGCGCGCTTTGCCAGCATGGCTGAACGCACGCACAACATCGACGCGCTGTACCGGCTGGCCGCGGAGATCCTCGCCACGCGCAGCACCGCCGACTGGGTCCAGACCTGCGAGCGGCTGGAGATCCCGGCCGCGCGCGTGAATCGGCTGGAAGACCTGGAGCAGGACCCGCACCTGCAAGCCACCGGGTTCTTTCGCACCATCGAAGACCCGGCGATGGGGACACTGCGCTTTCCCGGCCCGCCGATGCGGATCGACCGCCAGCCGCTGCCGGTGCGCATGGCGCCGCGGCTGGGGGAACACACAGCCGAACTGCTGCGCGAAATCGGCGCCGTCCAGGAGACACCATGAACAGCTACGGGCTACCGCGTGCAGGAGATCGCCTTGGACGATCCGGACCACGCCAATTCGCCGGTGGTCGCGTTCCTGCTGCAGCCGGTCTGACCCAAGGAGAACCGCCGTGCGATCGAATCTTTCCCGCTGGGCCGGCGCCTGGCTCGCGGCGTCCTTGCTGGTTTCAGTCGCCGCACAAGCCCAGGCCCCGGCCGCCTGGCCCGCCAAGCCGATCCGCTTGCTGGTCGGCTCGCCGCCCGGCGGCCCCTCCGACATCGTCACCCGGCTGTTCGGCGAGCACCTGGCGCAGCGGCTGAAGCAATCGGTGGTGGTGGAGAACCGCCCCGGCGTCGGCAACAGCCTGGCGGCCGGCGTGGTGGCCAAGGCGGAGCCTGACGGCTACACGCTCGTGATCAGCCCGGACACCGTGGTCACCACCAATCCGCTGGTCTACAAGCAGCTGAACTTCGATGCCCGCACGGAGCTGGTCAACGTCAGCGTGCTGGCCAGCTTCACCCAGATGCTGGTATGCGGCAGCGGGCGCAACATCACCAGCGTGGCGGAACTGGTTGCGCGCGCAAAGTCAGGCCAGCTCACCTACGCCTCCGGCGGGGCGGCGGTGCCAGGCCACCTGGCGGCCGAGATGTTCCTGCAAAGCTCGAGGAGGAGGAGAGAGGAGGAGGAGGAAGGGGTGTGAAGATGGTGCACGTGCCGTACCGCGGCCCGGCCCCAGCGACGCTGGGCGTGCTGGCGGGCGATGCCGACTGCGGCTTCCTGGCCACGCCCACGGTGCTGCCGCACGTCAAGGCCGGCAAGCTGACGGCGCTGGCGGTGTCGTCGGTGCAGCCGTCGCCGCTGGCGCCGCAAGTGCCGACGCTGGCCACGGCCCTGGGCCAGCCGACCCTGGACATCAGCTTCAAGCTGGTGCTGCAGGCGCCCAAGCGCACGCCGGCGCCGATCGTGGCCGAACTCGAGCGCGCGGCCCGCGAGATCATGCGCAAGCCCGAAGTGCGCGCGCGGCTGCAAGCCGCCGACCTGGTCGCCATCGGCAGCAGCCACGCCGATGTCCAAGCCGCGATGAAAGCCGAGACGGCGCGTTGGGAGCCGCTGGTCAGGCGGCTAGCCATCAAGCTGGAGTGAAGCGGGTTACGCCGCTTCCCTAGACGGCTACGCCAATCACCTAAGAACCGGCGTGAGGTAGGAACACTCCTACAGGGTTGCTGCGGCCCTCCGGCTGCCCGGAGTCTGCCCTTTGCGCCAAGTGTCTCGTTGCTTCCCGTTCCGCTTTCGCTGCGCCGCCAGCCGCAAGGTGGCCAGCGCATTGCGCAGCGGCACGCCGGATGGCGCCGGCCCGGCGCCGACGCAAGTGGTCGAGCGGGTCAGCACGGCGGCCAAGGGTTACCACGTTGCCGCCTATGCCTGCGAGACGCACCTGGGCAGCGGCCGCTACAGCGCCTTCTACAAAGTCTGCGACGGCGCGCCGGGGGACTACTGGGCCGCCCACTGCCTGCTCAAGGGCGTGACGCACGGCGCCCATTCCAGCGCCACGGCGGCCCTGGTGGCGGCCGACGGCCTGGCCCACCTGGCCATCGGCAACCTGCCCAGCCTGGAGCGGCTGCGCGACTGGGACCCGGTTCGCCTGTTCCGCCTGTCGGGCCTCGACCAGTGGCCCCGGCCGCTGCCGGCCTGACGCCACCGCTTTTCGCCCGCCGGCGGCGCTTGCCGGCTGCACGCCGCAGAAAGCAGAAACAACATGCATCCGTTCCAATCGCCCTTGATGAAGTCGCTGTCCGAACACCTGCTGCGGCATGCGCCGGTCAGCATCTGGCGCAAGGTGTTCCTCAACGGCGAGTCGGGGATCCGGTTCGAGCGGCGCGTGCAGACGCTGCTGCACGCGAGGGCACTCGGCCCAGGCTGGGAGCTGGCGGAAGTCGAGCTGCTGGCCGGCCGCTTCGAAGGCCGGGCCGAGGTGTTCGGCAAGGGCGAGGCGCTGCTGAGCTTTGACCATCCGCTCAACGCGTTGCGCGCCGCGCTGCTGATGCAACGGGTGGGCGCCGACACCGGGGCGCGGGGCGGCCTGGCGACCGGGCAGTGCAACATCGCCCACTTCCAGCTTGACGGAAAGGCCTGCCAGGTGGCGCTGCCGCCCGAGGCCTCGCGCGCCGAAGAGCGCGCGCTGCGGGCGCCTCCCGGTACCATCGTGATCGGGGCCGACACCTGCGAACTGGTGGCGCCGTTCCTGGCCGACGAAGTGCGGGACGGCCTGATCACCACCGAGTGCGAAGGCGAGCGCGTGACGCAGGTGTGCATCACCCTGGCACCCCATGCCAGCGCCGACCTGAGCACCTTCGCCGGCATCGGCATGACCTGACCCGCGCCCCGGCGCAGGCGCTGTGCGCCCGGCTGAATGCCGCTGCGCCTGGGGCCACCGGCTTGCGGCGCGAACTGCGGGCCCAGCCGTTCGGCTGCGGCGGCGCCACGGGGTTGGCGACGCCGCCGTTCTTTTGCGACACGGCAGCAACATTCACCTGGGCCAGCAGGCGTTCATCAACTTCAGCTGCGTGGTGCTCGAGGTCTGCCCGGTGACCATCGGTGCCTTCGGCCTGTTCGGGCCGGCCGTGCAGATCTACACGCCGGCGACGGCGCGGTGATCGGGCCGGCAGCGTGGTCACCCGCGAGGTGCCGGCCGGCGTGTTCGCGGCCGGCGCTCCGTGCCGGGTGCTGCGCCCGGTTGACGGCGCCACGATGGCGGCAAGGTGACCGCGCCAAAGCACATCGTCGACAAGGCGACCAAGCCGGCGACGCTCTACGAGCGCATCCACCAAGTGCGGATGGCTTCGAGCTGCTCAAGCGCGATGCCGAGATCGCCATGCACGAGGGCGAGCTGGCGGGGGCAACCCGCAGGCGCTGCGGGCCGCGCACGACGCCCAGTGCGCCACGCCCGACGAGGAGTTCCCCTTCCTCGGCACCTGCAACGTCGGCGGGGAGTTCATCGCTTCCGACAAGGTCGAGCGCATCAAGAAGATCGCCGAGCGGACCTGGACCCGCACCCTCTGCAACCGGATCGGCATCAGCTACGCCGAGAAAAGGCGCCCGCAAGACGCGCCGGCAACAGATTGCCGAGCGGCCGCTGCCGGTGGAGGAAAGCTGCTGGAAGACCGCTACGACCACATCAGCCCGCGCCAGGGCCTGCGGTTGTCGGCGCCCGGCAGTCTGCTGGCGGCGATCCACGCAGCGGGTCCAGGCCGCTTGCGTGGTTGCCGCGCAGGCGGGAATCCAGGGCGCCCTGGTCCCCCCGCGCGTATGCTCGACGTCATGCGCTGCAAGTTCCTCGCCGCCATCCCCAAGCTCGCGTTCCTGGACGTCGAGCGCAGCCGGCCGGTGTTCGAGGCGCCCGGCCTGAGCCGCCGCGCTGCCTGTGCGGACATGCGGCCCGCGCTGCGCCGAACCCTCGCTTGTGTCCTGGCGCTTGCCGGGGTCGGCACCGGGCTCGGCGCCGCGGCGCCACCAGCCGCCGCTGCTCCCGCCTTCGACGTGGCCTACCGGGCCTGGGAGGTCGTGACCGGGATCGCGTGGCACGCCCGCGAGCCGGCGCTTGCGGGCGACTGCGGCAAGACGTTCCAGGCGGTCGCCGTGCCGGCCCTGCGGCGCCAGTCGAAGGCACAGCAGGATGCGGCCGCGGTGGCTTGCCACCAGCGGGCCCGGGCGCTCTGCGCGAGCCGCAGCCCGGCGCCAACGCCAGACATCGCCAGGAAATGCGAGGAATTCAGGTAGCGCAAGGGCGATCGCCTGGATCGGCGCGTGCGCGGGGATGACGGCGCGAGCCGGTTGTCTCCGATCGGTGCCCGCCTGCCAGAATGCACCGATGCAACTCAACGCCACATTGCGAGACCAGGTGCGCCAGCGGCTCGCCGCTTTTTCCGTGCGCCGCATCGCCGTGGGCACGCAGCGCGCGGCGGCCGTGGCGCTGGCGCTGGTCGAGGAAGGCGGCGGCGCCGGGGTGGCGGGCGTTCCCGCGCCGGCATCCTGGAGCATCGCCGCCGCCGTGTTGCTGACGCGACGGGCCGCCGCCTTGTCCAGCCACGGCGGCCAGTGGGCGCTGCCGGGTGGCCGCATCGATCCGGGCGAGACGCCGCAAGAGGCCGCGCTGCGCGAGATGCACGAAGAGGTCGGGCTGGCGTTGAGCCCGGCCGACGTGCTCGGCACGCTGGACGACTACGCCAGCCGCTCCGGCTACGTCATCACGCCGGTGATCGTCTGGGCCGGCAAGGCGGACGCGCTACAACCGAACCCGGATGAAGTCGCCAGCGTGCACCGCATCCCCGTGCCGGAGTTCCTGCGACCCGACGCGCCGCTGCTGGAGCCGTCCGAAGACGCGGGGCGCGAGATCCTGCGCATGCCGGTGGGCAACCACTGGATCGCCGCGCCGACGGCGGCCATCCTGTACCAGTTCAGCGAGGTCTGCATCCGGGGCCGGCCGACCCGCGTGGCGCATTACGACCAGCCCATGTTCGCGCGGCGCTAGGCGTCGGGCATGATGGCGCTGCCGCAACCCAGAGGAGCCAGCCGCATGACCTGCCCCGCCGACATCGTCCAGGCCTTCGCCCCCACCGGCACGCTGCGCGCATCGATCAACACCGGCAACCCGATCCTGGCCGCCCCGGACGCCGGGCCCGGACTGGCCAAGGGCGTGTCGGTCGATCTCGCCCGCGGTTTTGCGCAAAGGCTGGGCGTGGCGCTGGAGCTGGTGGTGTTCGACTCGGCAGGCAAGTCCGTCGACGCCGTCACCCGGGAACAGGCCGACATCGGCTTCTTCGCGATCGATCCCAAGCGCGGCGAGGGCATTCATTTCACGGATGCGTACGTCCTCATCGAGGGCTGCTACGCCGTGAAGCAAGACTCGCCGCTGGCCGCCACGGATGAAGTCGACCGGGCGGGCACGACGGTGGTGGTCGGCCACGGCAGTGCCTACGACCTGTTCCTCACGCGTGAACTCAAGGCGGCGACCATCGAGCGCGCGCCGAGTTCGCCGGCGGTTGTCGACCACTTCCTGCGGCACGGCGCCGATGTGGCCGCCGGCGTCAGGCAGCAGCTGCAAGCCGATGCGCAGCGGCTGGGCGGCCTGCGTCTCCTGCCCGGCCGCTTCATGCAGATCCGCCAGGCGATGGGCTGCCCGCGCAGCCGCGGCGAGGCGGCGGCCACCGCGCTGGCCGCGTATGTCGAAGAGATGAAGCGCAGCGGCTTCGTCGCCCAAGCGCTGCGGCGGCATGGCGTCGACGGCGCCGCGGTGGCGCCGCCGGCGGGTCCCTAGGACAATTCCCAGGCGCCTCGGGCTCCGGCACCCCCGGATCGGAAGCTGCCCGCGCGCGATCTCGTCCCGCGCCGATGGCTGCGGCGGGCCGCGCCTGGGATAGTCACGCCCAGGCGTGAGCTGCATGCTGGCCGACTGATCCAACTGCAGCAATGCGAGCTCATGATTGACTGGTGCGCCGGCGTGCTGGACGGCGGATCGCGGCCAGCACCGAAAGCTCGATGGCCAAGGTGGCGGTCTCGCAAGCGCTGTTCCGCATCGCCGACTGCTGCGTGCAGGTGATGGGTGGCCTGGGGGTGGCGCGCGATTCGACCGTGGAGCAGATGTTCCGTGAGACCGCGCCTTTCGCATCTACGACGGCCCGACCGAAGTGCACCAGTGGTCGCTGGCCCGCAAGATCAGGCCCGACGCGCTGGCGGCAGGCGCTGAGGTTCTAGCCGCTGACGATGTTGACCAGCGGCCAGATCACCATGCCAACGAAGGCGGCGGAGCCGGCCAGCAGCACCATGACCGCGACGCAGCGCTGAAGGGCCGAGCCGCCGCTCGCGTGCGGCGGGTGGGCGCTGAAGCCGGCGCGTCCGCGGCTGTTCTCGAAATCGCTGGTCTGGTGCAAGGACGGTGTCACGACAGGTCTGAATGTGGGCCGGAGCGGCGCTCCGGAAACGCCGCGAAGGATACACGAAGCGGTCGGCGTCATTTTCACTGCGGCGCGAAGTCCCCCACCCGCTCGAGCCGGCCGCTCGCGTCGTTCAGCCGGTACCGGCCCGGCCGCGCCGCCAGCTTGCCGCGGCAGCCGGGGCAGGGGTCGTCGATGCGGATGCCGCCGGCGACGTTGACGCACGAGACTTCGTCGGCCAGCGTGGCCAGGGCCACGGAGCCGCACTTGTCGCAGGTGACGGCCAGCGTGGCGCCGCCCGCGGGCCGGTTCGCGTCGCCGGCCGTGGGCAGGCCTTGCAGGACGGTGTCGTAGTCGCCGCCGCCGTCGCCGCGCGGCGTGCCGACCGGGCGCATGCTGCTCGCCATCCGGCCGACGAAGGCCTCGGCCTTGTCCAGGCCGAAGCGCCGCGACGGGGTGCCGAGCCAGTAGCTGCTGCCCGATTCGGTCAACGCCATGGGAATCCGGGACTCGCCCACGCGCCGCACCTGGACCACGCACGAGGTGATGATCGTCTCCCCGTCGGTGTGGCCGGGACGGTTGTAGACGTTGCCCAGGATGCGCTCCTCGCCGGTGACGCACCAATCGCGAATCTCCTGCTCTTCCATGGGCCCCTCCTGGGGCTGGACATTAGCAGCATTCGAGCGGGTCGTCAGCCGGCCTGGAAGCCGGCGTGCCGGATCTGGTTCTGGCGCCGCCGCCAGAGCAGCCGGCGCTAGCGCACCGGAAAGCCCCGGGCCGACCGGCCGCGCCAGGCGCGGACGCCGCAAACCGCGCGCCTGGATGGCGGCCGCGATGGGGGGACGCTCGGTCATGGCGCCCCCGCTGCTTCGTCGTACGCCGCCACGGTCCACTGGAACAAGCCGGGCATTCCCGCCAGGCGCTCGTCATGGTGTCCCAGGCAGAAATGCACGGTCCAGGGCGGCCCGCCCCCCCTGACCTCGACCAGCGCGGGCACCCCGCCGATCCACTCGTGGTACCAGTAAAAGCCTTGCTGCGTGAGCTCCGCGGACAGCAGCATCGCTTACGCCCCGGCACCCCTGCCGCTGGCGCCGGGCGCGGAGTGGGGCTCGAAGTCGCCGACCCGCTCCAGGACCTCCGTCGCGGCGTTCAGCAGGTACTTGCCGGGTTGCGCCGCCAGCCTGCCGCCGCATTCGAGGCAGGGATCGTCGATGCGGATGCCGCCGGCGGCGTTGACGCTGCGCACTTCCTGCGCCAGGGTGGCGACGGCAATCGCGCCGCAGCTGTCGCAGGTCACCGCGAGGGTGGGCGCGGGCACCGACCGAACCACGGCTGATGGCACCCTGGCCGCCGGAGCGCGGTGCACGCTGCTCGCCTTGGCGGCGTCAAGGCGCGCAGCGTCGGCCGGGCGCGCGCTGCTCGACAACCGGGCCACGAAGGCCTGGGCCCGGTGCATGCCGAAGCGCGCTGCCGGTTGGCCCAGCAAGTAGGCATTGCCCGACCCGGTGAGTGCCAGCGGGCTGCCCGCCTCACCCACGAACCGCACCCGCACGACCGGCCCGGTGATGACGGTCTGCCCTTGCGGATGCTCGGGGCGGCTGTGCAACGTGCCGACAATGCGGTCGTCGCCGGCGACACTCCAGTTGCGAATCTCCTGCTCGTCCATGCGCTCCTCCTGGAGCGACATTAGTCGGTTTGCCTAGGCAATCGGCCTGGCTGTCAGCCAAGCCAAAGAAGCACCTCGGTGGTAGGTTGAAAGTATTCAAGTCGACTGCGCGGTGGCGGTGTCGTCCTCCTGGCGCAGCGGCTGTGGCTCGCGGTCGATGTGGGCCACCAGCCAGTCGACGATCCGCGTGGCTGCATCTTCCCGGACCGACGGGGCGCCTTCACCCAGGAAGTGATGGTCCTGCTCCGGGTAGAGCACGAGCTCGGTCGGCGTGTCGCCCGCGCGCATCAGGCTGACGAACAGTTCTTCGGACTGGCATTTGGGACAACGCTCGTCGTCCGCGCCTTGCATGAAGAGCGTCGGCGTGGTGGCCTTTTCCACGCAGTGCAGCGGCGACAGCTGGCGCGCCAGCTCGCGCTGGAAGCGATCCCTGGTGCCCATGTAGTACGGATCGGCGTAATAGCCGCCGTCCGACGTGCCGTAGTGGGTCTCGATGTTGCCCACCGGCGCCATCACCACGGCGGCCCGGAACTGCGCACAGTGGCCGATGCTCCAGGCGCTGAGGTAGCCGCCGTAAGACTTGCCGGCCACCGCGATGCGTTCGTCGCAGATGCCCTCCTTTTTCAACTGCCGGATGGCCGACAGGTGCTGCGGCAGGTCGTACTCGCCCCAGTGCCCGGACAGGCGATCGCAGAACTCGCGCCCGTAGCTGGCGGAGCCGACCGCGTTGAGCGCCAGCACGGCCCATCCCTTGGAGCACAGCACCTGCCAGAACACGTTGGTGTCGAAGTCCAGCAGCGCATACGCGGCAGGGCCGCCATGCACGTCGTTGAGCAACGGCATCGGGCCGACGGCGCCCTCGGCGCGCAGCAGCCAGCCTTCGATCGTTTCCGTGCCCCCCTTGCCATCCGGCACCTCGAACTGCCAGCTCTCGGCCAGGATGGAGGTGCGGTCCTTCCACCAGGGATTGAAGTCGCTGACCTGACGCTCCACGCCGCCGTCGCAGTCGCACAGGTGGACTTCGCTGGGCAACGAAGGATGGTCGACCGCATAGGCCAGCAGGCCGCCGCCGGCCGAGAAGGCGGAGAACTGGCGGTCGCCGGCGCACAGGACCTTGGCATCGCCGCCGTCCACCGGCACCCGCGCGACCTGGTGCCGGCCGCGCGACTGCAGGGTGCACAGCAGGTGCCGGCCGTCTTCCCCCCAGCGCACCGACAGCGGGTCGGACACCTGCAGGTTCTCGTCGCCCAGGCGCCGGCTGCGGCCACCGGCCACGTCCAGGACATGCAGGCCGGTCTGCGCATCGCCCTCTTCGCCGGTGGCGCAGAAGGCCACGCGGCCGCCGTCGGGCGACCAGGCCGGGCTCATCACGGTGGCGAAATCGCGCGTGCACTGGCGCGCCCCGCTGCCGTCCACACCGGCCAGCCACAGGTCGCAGCGGTGGCCGAAACGGCCGCTGCGCGTGCGGGTGTAGGCCAGCTCGCGGCCATCAGGGGAGATGTCGAACGCCAGGACATCGAACGCTCCGTCGGTCAGCTGGCGCTGCTCGCCGGACCCAAGCTCCAGCAGGAACAAGTGGATTTCTCGCTTCAGCGTGTAGCCCACTCCGTCGCTCTTGTACGGCAGCTTCCAGGCCACCTGGGGCTGCACGCCAGCCGTTTTCGGCTTGCGGCCGGCCGGCCGCGCCCCCCGCCAGTCCGGGTCGACGCTGACCGCGCAGGCGACCACCAGCGAGCGGCCATCGGGCATCCAGCGCAGGTCGGACACCGCGCCCTCGAAACCGCCGACCTGGCGCGCTTCGCCGCCGGCCAGGGGCAGCACGTAAACCTGGTTGGTGCCGCCGCGGTTCGAGATGAATGCCAGTTGCGTGCTGTCCGGGGACCAACGCGGGGCATTCTCGGTGCCGGTGCCGAAGGTCAGTTGTCGCGCCGGATCGCCGCTGGGCGAAACCGCCCAGATGTTGGAGATGGCGTCATCTTCCTGGCGCCGGATCGACCGCACGGCAGCCGCGATCCACGAGCCGTCGGGAGCGCAAGCCACCTCGGTGACCTTGCGATGAAGATAGAGGTCTTGCGGGGTGAAGGGGTTGGTCATGCACCAATGGTGCCCGCGGCTTTGCTCACGTCGTGTAGGAGGAGTCTGCGGGCGTGGTCGGACGGCCACGGACACCGGGCCAGGGGCCGCGGGATCACTCCGGTTCCGGCCTGGAGTCGCTCAGGTCCCGCAGGATCTTCACGTAGCCCACGGCCTGATGGTCGTGGTTGCGCATCAGCATCATGGTTCCCGTGCCCCGGAACCGGCTGCCGTCCTTGCGCAGGTGCATGCGTTCGTCGGAGGCGCGGCCCTTGCGTCTTGCGGTGCGGCCTTCTTTTTCCGGGGCGCCGGCGGCGCGGTCCTCCGGGGTGAAGATCACGTCTGCGGACTGGCCCAGGATCTCCGCCTCGCAATAGCCCAGCAGCCGTTCGGCGCCGATGTTCCAGGTGCTTACCCGGCGGTCCAGGTCGGTCGAGAAGATTGCGTAGTCGAGCGCATTCTCGACCACCATCCGCAGCCGCTCTTCACTTTGGCGCAGCGCCTCGCTCGCGGCCCGCTGCGCCGAGATGTCACGGGCCGTCGCGGTGCCGGCGATCACCCGGCCCTCGTTGTCGCGCACGGGGGAGACATTCAGCGCCACCGGCACCTCGCTGCCATCCTTGCGCCGCCGCACCGTCTCGTAATTCTCCCGGCTGCGGCCGTTTGCCATGTCTGAAATGATGTCGGCCTGGTCAGCCATCCGCCTGGGCGCCAGCATCGACATGGGCTGTCCGATCGCTTCGTCCGGCGTGTAGCCATACAGCTTGCGAGCGCCATTGTTCCAGCTCAGGATGGTCTGGTCCAGGGAAAAGCTGATGATCGCGTCGCTGGTGGAATCCACCACCGCGGACAGCCACTGCCGCATCTCCTCGGCTTGCTTGCGCTCGCTGATGTCGATGAAGGTGAACACCACGCCGCCGATGCGATCGGCCATGGTGCGGTAGGGCATGAGGCGTGCCAGGTACCAGCCGCCATCGGGCCGGCCGACCTCGCGTTCCACCGGGACCAGCCGCTCCAGCACGCGGGCCGCGTCGGCCCCCAGCTGCGGGTAGTCCAGCCGGGAGCCCAGGTCAGTCAGCGGCCGGCCCACGTCGCTGGGAATCAGGTTGAACAGGGCCACGGCGGCCGGCGTGTAGCGCATGATCCGCATGTCCCGGTCGACGAACACGGTGGCGATGCTGGTGGCGTCCATCAGGTTGTGCAAGTCGCTGTTGGCATGGCTGAGCTGGGCCACGTTGCTTTTCAGCTCGCTGTTGACCGTGGTCAGTTCCTCGTTGATCGACTGCAGCTCCTCGCGACTGGTCTCCAGCTCCTCGGTGGCGGCGCGAAGTTCCTCGTTCATGGCCTGCAGTTCCTCGTTGCTCGCCTTGAGTTCTTCGGTCGAGGCTTCGAACTGCTCGACCGTCTCGCGCAGCTGCATCTTCAGCCGCTCGATTTCGGCGTCCAGGCGCCGCGCCATCGGGTCGGCCTCGGGCCGGTCCGTGCGGCGCTCGCCGGTGTCCCCGCCTTGTTGCAGCTCGAACAGCACCAGGAACATGGACTCGCCGATCTGGTGCGCCGGCACCACGCGCAGCGTGGCGACGACGGTGCCACCGGCCATTGGCATGCTCATGGGCGGCAGCTTGACTTCGGTGCCGTCCCGGGCCTGGTACAGGGCGGCGCGCAGCTCGATGCGCAACTGCGGCTGCAGCGCGCGCAACAGGTTCCGGCTGGGCTCGCCGCCGGCCATCTGCAGGAAGCGGCCGGCGCTGGGCGACAGGTGCACGATGTCATGGTCGCCGTTGACAAGCACCGACGGCGGAGCCAGCCGCTCCAGCAACTGCAGGTGCATGTCGGCCCATGAAGCATGACCGGCAGCATCGCCTGGTCGCGCCACCACCGGCGGCGCCGGGCCCAGGCCCGGTGCAGGGTCCATGGCGTAGGCGCTGATGACGGGGCTGCGGGGTGAAGCCAGCTGCGCGTCGGGCGCGCGCCGCGCGGCTGCGCCGTCAGGCAGCGGTCGCGCCGGGCGCCGCGCCGGCCGCTGTGCGTAGATCCGATGGTTCTTGTCCACCAGCGCGAACAGCGGGTTGCCCTCGTCCACCGATTCCGATGCGCCCAGGAAAAGCTTGCCCCGCGGCACCAGGGCGAAATGCACGGTCTCGAGGATCCGCGCTTGGGCGTCACGGGTCAGGTAGATCAGCAGGTTGCGGCAGCTGACGAGGTCCAGCCGCGAGAACGGCGAATCGCGCAGCACGTCATGGACCGCGAACAGCACCATTTCGCGCAACTCGCGTCGCACCCGGTAGCCGGCATGCTCCTTGACAAAGAAGCGGCGCAGCCGGTCCTCGCTGACGTCGGCGGCGATGGTCGCCGGATACAGGCCTTCGCGCGCGACCTGCACGGCGTGCTCGTCGAGGTCGGTGGCGAACACCTGCAGCATCGGGGGCGCCTCCAGCTCCCGCGCGTGCTCGGCGAGCAGCATTGCGATGCTGTAGGCCTCCTCGCCGGTGGCGCAGGCCATGGTCCAGACGCGGATGGCGTCGTTGGGTCCCTTGCCCTCGAACAGGGCCGGCAGCAGATGCAGCAGCGCCGTGAAGCATTCGGCGTCGCGAAAGAAGTTGGTGACGCTGATCAGCAGATCCTGCAGCAGCGCGACGCACTCGCCCGGCCGGGTCCGCAGCACCGTCAGATAGCCCTGCAGGTTGTCCACGCCGTTGACCTGCATGCGCCGGCCGATGCGGCGCAGCACCGTGGCACGCTTGTATTGCGAGAAGTCGCGATTGGTGCGGGTGCGCAGGAAGCTCAGCACGTCACGCAGGCGATCTTCGTCGGTGGCGCTTTGCGCGGCGGCCTCGGTCACCGGCTCCTCGGGCGGCAGCGCCACGTCATGCTCCAGCCGGAAGTAGGACAACAGGCGGGCCGGCATTTCCTGCACCGGCAACACCCAGTCGACCATGCCGGTGGAAATGGCGCAGCGCGGCATGCTTGCGTGCATCGCCTGGTCCGGATCCTGCGCCACCGTCAGGCCGCCGCGCTCCTTGACGCGCTTGATGCCGATGGCGCCGTCGCCATCCATGCCGGACAGCACGACGGCCGCCGCATGCGCGCCGTGGCTGTCGGCGAGCGTGCGGAAGAACACGTCGACCACCACGTGGTGCAGCCGTCCATCCGGAAGGTCGCCCAGCCGCAGGCGGCCGTCCTCGGACTGCAGCGTCTTGCCGGGCGGTATGACGTAGACGGTGTCTTCCTCCACCTTGAGGCTGCCGGCCACCTTGATGACCCGCATGCGCGTGCTGCGCTGGATCACGTCCGTGAGGATGCTGTCGTGGTCGCTGGCCAGGTGGATCACCACCACGAAGGCCAGGCCGGATCGCGGCGGCATGGTGGCGAAAAATGACTGCAGGGCCTCGATGCTGCCGGCGGAGCCGCCCAGGCCGACGACCGGAATCTTGCGGTAGCCGTGGCTGGGGACGATGTTGTCGATGACGTCTGCCAGGTCCTGTTCGACGCCGTCCGGCCGGAGTTCAGCGGTCATTCGGTCCCCCTCGGTGGAGAAACATTATGCGGGGCGCTGGCCCCCGGGAACGCTGCCCCTGGCGATGGCTTCGAGCGCGCGGATCTGCTCGCGCAGGCTGTCTGCCTGTGCCTCGCCCGCCGTCCACTGGCTCTGGTCGCCAAGGCCGCGGGCGACCCCGGCGCTGCGGCGCAGCAGCATCTCGCGCTCCCTCAGTATCCGGATGCTGCCCCACAAGGCGCTGTCGGCAGCGTCTGCCTGCAGGCTGATCAGCGTGCGGACGGAGAACGCATGGCCGGTGTGGCAGCGGTACCGCAGCGGCTTGCCTTCCTTGACTTCGGACAGCGTGCCGCCACAGTCCGGGCAGGTCAGGCAGGAGGGGATGGTGATGGCTGCCAGGTTGTCGAGAGTGGCCGCGTCCCGGTTGATTGCCACCTCGCGCGCCAGCCGCTCGGGCGCTGGCGGCAGCGGTTGCGGCCGGGCCCGCACCAGCCGCGCCAGCAGCGGGGCAATGTGGGCCAGGGGCACGCAATGGTCGACTTCGCAGGCCGCCAGCGCGCTGTAAGGCATCTCCGGCTCCACGGCTTCGGCCGGGTCCTGCACGACGGCGATGCCGCCGCAATCCTTGACCGCCGCCAGGCCGGCACTGCCGTCGTCGAGCTGGCCGGTCAGCACCACGCCGATCAGATTGGGACCCCAGGACAGCGCGGCGCTGCGGAACAGCGGGTCGATCGCCGGCCGGGCGTGGTTTTCCTTCGCGCCGTGCACCACGCGCAGGCGGTCACCTTCCAGCAGCAAGTGCCGGTCAGGCGGGGCGATGTAGAGCGTGCCTGCCGCGATGCGCTGACCGTCCTGGGCATGGACGGCGTTGTTTGGGCGGCGATAGCGCAGCAGTTCCGGCAACAGGCTGGGGTGGGCGCCGACGTGTTGCACGACGCAGATCGGCGCGGGAAAGGAGGGCGGCAGCGCGCTCGTGATTTCCAGGAGCGCGCCGACGCCGCCGGTGGAGGCACCGATGACGACCACGTGGTTGAAAGAAGGATCCATCGACGAATTCTGAGCAGCCAAAGCACTTCCGTGCGTCGGACCCGGCCGCTTTTTTCTGCGGCATGCGCCACCGTGAACTGGAGCAGGTAAAGTCAACCCATGTCCGCATCTCAGGGCTCGGCCCTCAACGCCGTCGCTTTCCAGCTGGCCGCCACGCTGGAGTCGTACGAGGAGGACGTCGGCCGGCTGATGCGCTCGCCGCTGGAGCCCGACCTGTACCGGCGCGTCAGCCGGCACGTCGACCTGATGCGCATGTACGCGGCCTCTTTTCCTTCGCTGTCGGTCGCCTGGATCGAGGTGCTGATCCGCCATTTCGAACTGACCCACGGCCTGTGGCGCGAGCAGAGCGGGCAGCCGGCTGAGCTCGAAGCACGGCTGCTGCACCTGCGCGCGGCGATCGCCCGGCTGCGCATGCTCTGCCTGCGTGTGGTGGCGTCGTCCTGATCTTGGGAGTCGACGGCGCCATCGAGCGCGTCAGGTGGTGGTCGGCCGGAAACGAGCAAGGGTCAGCCGGCTTGACCGGCTGACCCTTGTCTAAAGTGGTGGGTCCTGACAGATTCGAACTGTCGACCTACGGATTAGAGTCCCTTGTCCCGCTTATTCATCCTTCCCGCAAGATCAACGATTTACTTATGGGGTCGCCGGCTCGGGAGCCTGACGGATGGCTGCGGCACAGTGGTCCGTAGCCCAGTTGTAGGCGATGTCCTCGGCGGGGGCTGCATCCCTGGCCTCCACCTTTTCCGCTTCACACAGCCCCGCCGCATACTCCATGGCTGCTTTCCATGTGGCAAGCTGGATGGCGCGCATCTCGGCCGCGATGTCGGCGCCAGTGCGGGCTTCAAGCCACGCTTCCGGGTCTTCGGCCAGCCCTGGACCGCCTTGAGTTCATCGTCCCGGACCCGCCGCTTGCGCCCGTTGTTCTTGACCGAGAGGTGCTTCACGCCCAGCGGGGGCAGGTTGACACATGCACTAGGGCTGCTGCATCCCCACGAGTCACCCCAGCCGCCTTGATGGCGTCCTTGACTTGGTCGGGGGTAGGTGGCTGCAGTTCCATGACCCGAATACCATCCCACTTATTCAACGATTGCAAGTCACGGCCGCACGTTGTGCATCTGTTTGAGCATCGAGCGCATGTCAGCCGCCACGTTACCGAGCCAGCTGTCAGCGTAAGCTTGGATGTTCCCCTTGGGATTCTTTACTGCGTACTCCCCGACCACCGTAAAGTAAGCCTGTTCGCAGCGCCAGAGGGCGGCCGTAACAGCGCCGTTGACGCCTGCTTCGTTGAGGGGGAACGACGTTGGTGTGCTGTCTGCTAGACACTCCATGTAGGCCTGCTGTGCTTTCGTTGACTGCTGTGCTTTCGTTGACTGCTGTGCGTGGGTCGAGACGCCCAGCAGCGCCACGCATATGCCCATGATGATCTTCTTCATGTCGCCATCGTAGCGTCCTTGATGAGTCTTGAAGGGGAAAAAAACAGGTGCCCACTGCCAGGGCCCCGACATGAGCACCAGCAGGCCCAGCATGGCCAGCAAGCCCAGCATGGCCCCCACTAGCCCACCTTGCGGACTGCTAATCCGTTGTCCATACCTTACGAATCAAGCACTTAGCTCAGTGTGGTGCCAGCTGGTGCCCCTGGTGGTGCCGTGTGGTGGCCCTGGAGGGCAGTCCTTGCGGGTGCCTGCGGCGGCCAGATCGAGGCCCCCACGGGGGGAAATCCGGGCTGGGCGATGATCCGATACCCTCTCAGATGCTTGAGGAAAACATCGGGGACCCCACTCGGCTCCCTCAAGACCATCGTCTAAACCGACACCCTTGCCCCCAAGGGAATCTTAAAGATGAACCTATGGGGTTCTCCTACTAGTACTACTACTTCTATCATCTACAAGGGAACCTTAGAGAGAACCTTGTGGTTCACCTTGTAGGTGCTCCTGTAGGTGCCCCTAGCGGGTGCCTTGGATTGATGGTCTATTTTGATGGTCATACCACGGAGTGGCCCTTGCAACGGCACCCACTGTGGAGCCTACACGCGCCACTGGTCCTGCATCCGCGACACCGTGGTGCTTGCCCGCCTCCACTGGGCTGACATCTTCGACCACGACAAGACCCTGGTGAAGAACGGCAAGATGCTCTCGATCTGCATGGGCCGGCATTCCCTCGAAGCCTGGGGCTACCGCCTTGGGGACTACAAGGGGGACTTCGCCGGCCCATGGACGGCAGCGGAGGCCATCGAGAAGGCCCGCACCGAGGGCTCCACGCTGACCGACGACAGGCTCGTTGCGGCGTGGCTCGACACGATGGAGCAGTACTGTATCCAGGACGTCGAGGTCACCCACGACCTGTACTCCCGCATCTTGGGCGAGCAGTGGGACGAGCGCTGCGTCGTGCTGGAGACCCAGGTGGCCCACATCGTGGCCCGCCAGGAGAGCTACGGGTTCCTCTTCGACAACGCCAAGGCGGGCAAGCTGTACGCAAAGCTGGTGCAGCGCCGGGTCGAGCTAGAGCGGCAGCTGCAGGAGGTCTTCAAGCCCCTGTACAGGCCTGACGGCAAGGTCTTCTCACCAGCCCGCGACAGCAAGCAGCACGGCTACACCGAGGGCGCCCCAATGACGAAGGTCAAGCTGGTCACCTTCAACCCAGGCAGCCGCGACCACATCGCGCACTGGCTGAAGCTGATGCGCGGCTGGGAGCCCACCGAGTTCACCAACGACGGCAAGCCGAAGGTCGACGAGACCGTCATCAGCAAACTTCAGTACCCCGAGGCGGAGCCCCTGAAGGAGTACCTGATGGTGGGCAAGCGCATCGGGCAGTTGGCTGAAGGTGACGAGTCGTGGCTGAAGCACATCAAGGCCGATGGCCGCATCCACGGAGGCGTGAACACGATTGGCGCGGTGACTGGCCGCATGACCCACTCGCGCCCCAACATGGCCCAAGTGCCCGCCTCGTACAGCCCTTATGGCCACGAGTGCCGGGAGCTGTTCACGGTGCCCCCAGGCAAGAAGCTGGTGGGTGCTGATGCTGACCCGCACGTCGTCATCCCACTGGACCACCTTCACGTCAGCCAAGACGGCCCCCTTGCGGATGAACACCACCCGGTTCTTCTCGGCGGACATCTGGGCGACCCTCTTGCTGATCTTGGAGGCCAACGCTGGGTTCGCCTTCGGCTCAGGCACCTGGGAGC